>NZ_JBHXNY010000018.1:0-116815 GCF_042719275.1 Nocardioides sp. NPDC058538
GACCAACACGGTCCTATCGAGCGCCGATGGGACCGTGTTGGTCTCGACACGCTCGCTGGCGCTCGCGGCTCGACCAGCGTTGCTGATCAGCGCAGCGCGATGGGGTTCACCGGGGCACCGACGGCGCCGGTGACGCGCAGCGGCGCCGCGGTGAGCAGGAAGTCGTAGCGCCCGTCCTCGGCGCATGCGGAGGCGAGGCCGTCCAGGTCCCACATCTCGCCCAGGAAGAGGCCGAGGTGCGGGATCGCGACCTGGTGCAGCGGCTGGAAGGCGTCGTCGAACTCGTTCGGGCGCACCTCGAAGCCCCAGGTGTCGGTGGCGATCGCGGCGATCTCGGTGCGGTGCAGCCAGTCGGCGGTCGTGAAGGAGAGGCCGGGGGCCGCTCCCCCGGCGTAGCCGCCCCAGCCCTCGCCGGCCGTGACACCTCGGCGGGCGCGGGAGAGCTGCCCGGTGCGTACGACGACGATGTCGCCGCGGCCAACAACCGAACCCTGGGCGGCGATGGTGCGCTCCAGGTGCTCCTCGGTGATGGCGAACCCGTCGGGAAGCTCTCCGTCGGTGCCGACAACGCGGCCCACGTCGAGCAGCACCCCTCGACCGCAGACCACGTCGGCGACCGTCTCGATCCCGGTGACACCGTCGCCCAGCGAGGTCACCACCGACTCCGCCGGGCGGCCGTTCCAGGCCCGTCCGTGGTCGAAGATGTGGCCGAGCCCGTCCCACTGGGTCGAGCACTGCAGCGGCATCGCGATGACGTCGTCCGCGCCGCCGATCCCGTGCGGGAACCCCTGGATGCCGGCGACCGCGTCGGTGCCGGTGTCGAGCATGGTGTGCACGGGATTCGTACGCCGCCGCCAGCCGTTCTGCGGCCCGTCCATGTCGAAGGGCAGCGAGAGCGAGTAGGACCGTCCGGTCTGCACCAGCCCCGCAGCCGAGACCCGTTTGGCGTCGGTGAGGAAGTTCATCGTCCCGCGGACGTCGTCCTCGCCCCAGCGCCCCCAGTTGGAGACGCGGGCGACAGTCTTCGCGATCTCGCCTTCGGGATCGCTCCGATCCAGGACGGTCACGAGGCGTCCAGCTCGGCGAAGGTGTCCGCGACCCAGTCGGCGATGAATCCGACGACGTGCGGGAAGTGGTCCAGGCCGATGTGCTCGGTGGCGCCCTCTTCGGGCGTGAAGATCCGCAGCTCACGCTTGGGGCTGTTGACCGCCTGGTCGAACGACCTCTGCGCATAGGCCAAGGGGATCTGACGGTCGTTCTCCCCGTGGGCGACCAGGAACGGCACGCTGATCTCCTCGACCACCCCATCGAGCTTGATCGACTCGGCGAAGTCGATGAACGTGTCGATGTCGGGCTGCCCCCACACCCACAGCACGTGGTCCCAGTAGTGCGGCACCGGGTTCTCGCCCTCGCGCTGCAGCCGGCGCTTCTGCACCGCGCCCCAGTCGTGGTTGGCACCCCAGGCCACGCACAGCGCCAGCCGCTTCTCGTACGCCGCGGCGCGAGGCGCGTAGTAGCCGCCCAGCGACCAGCCCACGAGCCCGATCCGGTCGGCACGCACGTCCGAGCGCGTCTCGAGCCAGTCGACGCAGGCCGCGGCCCAGGCCTCAGTGTCGACGCGCGCGGTGAGGCCGTCGAGGCGCAGCGCCTCACCGGCGCCGCCGCAGTCGACCATCAGCGTCGAGATGCCGCGGGCGGCGAGCTCGGTGTGGACGCCGGCGCCGACCATCATCTCCTTGGTCGAGTCGAGACCGTTCCACACGATCATGACCGGCGTCGCCTCCCCGTCGCGACCAGCCGGGTGGAAGTAGGCGGGCAGGGTGGTCTCGCGGCCGTTCTCGACGTACGGGATGGCGACCTTCACCGTCGGCTGCTCGAGCAGCTCGAAGGAGCGGACCAGCAGGTCGACGCTGCGCTGGTACTCGGCGTTGCGGCCGGGGTCCTTCGCGCTCTGCATCCGCTCGGCCTGGGAGACGTAGACCGAGGCGCGGAAGAGCTTCTGTCCCGCCGTACGCCGGTGGCCGGCCTTCTCGGCCTCGGCCGACTGCTCCTCGAGCTGGTCGGCGACACCGCGCCAGGCGGCCATGAACTCGGCCGTGCCCACGTCGGAGCCCTGCGCGGCCAGCTCCTTCAGCGGCCGGCAGGCGCGGTCGACCTCGTCGATCAGGCCGCCGGAGTTGAGCGTGGCGACCACACCCAGGTTCCACACGTAGTTGCCGGGAAAGTACTCGAACATCTCTTGTCCTCTTCTTATCGATGAATCTCAGCGCAGGGCGTCGGAGACGGCCTTGGCGCCGGCGTGCGAGGCGACCCCGCCGTCGACGGGGATCTCGGCACCGGTGACGTATGCCGCGCCGTCGCCGAGCAGGAAGACCACGACCGACGCGACCTCCTCGGGCGTGCCGACGCGGCCGAGCGGAGCGGCGGCGACCGAGGCCTCTCGGAATGCAACCGGCGCGGAGGCGGTCATGGCGGTCTCGATGAAGCCCGGGTGTACGGCGTTGACCCGGATCCCGCGTTCCCCCAGCTCGAGCGCCGCGGTGTGCGTGAGCCCGCGAACGGCCCACTTGCTGGTGGTGTAGGCCACCGGATAGTGCCCCTGCAGCGCGGCGAGCGACCCGATGGTGACGATCGACCCGCCGGCCGGCATCAGTGGCGCCAGCGCCTGGATCCCGAGCAGCGGCCCGAGCACGTTGACGTCGTGGGCGTCCCGCATGTCAGCGACGCTCGCCGCGCCAACGCGAGCGCGGCGGGTCACGCCGGCGCAGCTCACCAGCCCATGAACCGGCCCGGCAAGCTCGCGGGTCAACTCGGCCCAGGCGTCCTCGTCGCGAACGTCGAGCGTCCGTACGCCGGGCGCCGCCTCGCGGTCGACGCCCACCGCCGTCCCACCTTCCGCGGTCACGGCGGCGACGACCGCCGCCCCGATTCCCGAGGCGGCTCCGGTGACCACGACCGTACGTCCGGCCAGCGAGCTCATCGGGGCGCCTCACGAGCTGCCACCCGGGCGGCACTGTCGCGACGCCGAACCGGCGGCAGCTCGGGGGCGGGCGGCGCGACGCCGACGGTGTTGGTGAGGGTGCCGATCCCCTGGACCTCGAGGGTGACCACGTCACCGGGCTGCAGCGGCTTCGGCTCCTGCGAGCCATGACGGCCCCAGAGCTCGGCCAGGCAGCCGCCGTTGCCGACGGTGCCCGAGCCGAGGACGTCGCCGGCGACCACGCGGGAGTCGCGGGAGGCGTACGCGATCATCGTCTCGAAGGTCCAGCCGGCGTTCGAGAGTCGGTCGCGGCCGACCTCGACGCCGTTGACCGACACGGTGCACAGCAGGTCGAGGAAGCCGTCCTCGTCCCAATACGGCTCGAGCTCGTCGGCCGTCACGATCCACGGCCCGAGCGTGGTCGCGAAGTCCTTGCCTTTGGCGGGCCCGAGACCGACCTGCATCTCGCGGCCCTGCAGGTCACGAGCCGACCAGTCGTTGAAGATCGTGTAGCCGAAGACGTACGCCCCGGCCTCCTCCGGCGGGACCGACCGGCCCTCGGCCCCGACGACGGCGGCGACCTCCAGCTCGAAGTCGCGGGCCGCGCATGCCGCCGGGAACGGGACCTCCGCGCCCGGTCCGAGGATCGCGTGCGGGTTGGTGAAGTAGAAGGCCGGGGCGTCGTACCAGGCGTCAGGGACGCCGACGGCGCCGTCGACCGAGCGGCGTACGCCCTCGACGTGCTCCTCGAAGGCGACGAAGTCGCGCACCGAGGCCGGCTCCAGCGGCGCCAGCAGCTCGACCTCGGCGAGGTCGATGGCATCCGCTGCCCGGGCATGGTCGGCGGCGCGGTCGAGCACGTCGCGGCCGGCGGCGATGAGCGAGCGCATCGTGTGCCGGACGGCGAACGGGTGCAGTCCGTCCTCGGTGACCAGACCGACGCGCGGCACGTCGAGGTCGGGGTCGCGGAAGGTTGCCAGCTTCATCGGTCCTCCTCAGACCGGCGGGGCGACGAAGACGCCCTTGTCCGGGTCGTTGAAGGACTTGCCGGCTATCAGCTCGTCCATCGGGTTGGCCGTGCCCCACTGGTCGGAGACATTCGGGTCGCTGAAGTCGTGGAGGTGCGGGTGCCAGTTGTCCTCTTCGAGCTCCTCGAGCTCGGTGGTGTACTCGACGGTGTTGCCGTGCGGGTCCAGGAAGTAGCTGAAGGTGTTGTTGCCGGCCAGGTGCCGTCCCGGGCCCCAGATCTTCTCCACGCCGGCCCGGAGCAGGCGCCCGGTGCCGCGCATGTACTCGTCCAGGCCGCGCATCTCGAAGGAGGCGTGGTGCAGCGCGACGTGCGGCCCGCGGGCGATCGCGAGGCTGTGGTGGAACCGGTTCGTACGCAGGAACCACATCATCGAGCCCAGCCGCGGGTGCATCAGGGTGTCGGAGAGCGCGAAGCCGAGGTGGCGCTGGTAGAACGCCACCGTCTGCTCGGGGTTGGGCGAGTTGATGACGACGTGGGAGAGCTTGACCGGGACCGACTCGCCCTCCTCGATCCTGCGATGTTGACGCACGGCAACATCGCAGGAGACCTCGACCGTACGTCCGTCGTTGTCGAAGAAACGGAAGCCGTAGCCACCGCCCGGCGTCAGCACCGGACCCGGCTCGCTGACGAGCTTCACCCCGGCACGGCCGAGGCGCTCGGCCATCGCGTCGACGTCGGCCGGGCTGGCCGCACCGAACGCGATCAGGTCCAGGCGCTTGTCGTCGGCGCGGCGCAGGCGGACGGAGTAGTGCTCCGGGGAGCCCTCCGCGGCCAGGAACGCCAGGCCGCTGTCGGTCGTCTCGGCCTTGAGCTTCCAGGTGTTCGTGTAGAACTCCAGCTGCCGCTCGTAGTCCGGGACGGCCAGGTCGACGTGGCGCAGGTGGGTGATCAGCCGCTCGGCGGGCGGGGTCTCGATGATGGTCTCGGTCATTGGGTCGGTCATTGGGTCGGTCACGGTGTTCTCCTCGTGAGATGGGGTGGTCAGGCGGGCTGGGTGACGAGGGCGGCGACGCGGGCCATCAGCCCGGGCACGTCACCGCGCTCGCGCGCCTTCAGCCAGGCGCAGAGCTGGAGCGAGGCCTCGACGACCGCCCGCGCGCGGGGCAGCCGGCGCTCGGTGAGCGCGGGCCAGACGGTGGCCAGGTCGTCGTGGCCGGTGAGCAGCTCGGCGAGCACGGCGGCGTCCTCGAGCGCCTGAGCGGCGCCCTGGGCGAGGGTCGGCGGGCAGCTGTGGGCGGCGTCGCCGATGATCACGACCCGGCCGCGGTTCCAAGGGCCGTCGACGACGTGGCTCTCGAAGTGGGTGTGGTTGACCCGCGTCGGATCGGTCAGCGATCCGCGGATCTCGTCCCAGGGGCCGTGATAGGCCGCCGCGAGCTCGCGCATCACCGCCAGGCCCTCCTCGGCCGTCAGACCGCTCCGGTCCTGGGCGGGCTCGACGATGTAGGCGTAGAGGCTCTCCTCCGAGGTCGGGCAGTAGCCGGCGATGTAGGACGGCCCGCCGTAGACGAGGTCGGTACGGGCGACCGAGTCGGGCCGGTGGGTAAACGCCCGCCAGATCCCCATGCCGACCGGCTCGGGCTCGACGTCGACGCCGATCGCCCGCCGCGTCCACGACCGCACCCCGTCGGCGCCGACGACGACGTCGTAGCGTCCGTGCGACCCGTCCGCGAACGCGACGTCGACGCCGGTCTCGTCCTGGGAGAGCTCGGTCGCCGTGGCCCCGAAGCGCACCTTGGCCCCGGCGGCCCTGGCCCGCTCGAGCAGGATCCGGGCCAGCGTGGGCCGGTACATCCCCATCGTCGCGGGCAGTTCCGGACCGCCGGTGCGGTGGTCCTCGAGCTCGACCAGCAGCGTCCCGGCCGAGTCGGGCGCGCGCAGCCCGAGAGTGTCGTACCCATAGCCCTCGGCGCGGACCTGCTCCCACACGCCGAGGTCGCGCAGCACCCGCAGCGCGTTGCCCTGCAGGGTGATCCCGGAGCCGAGGGCGGAGACGTCCGGCTTGGCCTCGACGAGGTCGACCGAGACGCCCCGCTCGGCGAGCAGGATGGCGGTCGCCGTCCCGGCGGTTCCGGCACCGATGACGAGAACCGAGCTGATGGCGGGCATGAGATCTCCCTGTTGTGCGAGATGGTGGAGTGACGAGCACCACTCTGAACCGCACGCAACTATTCGGGAAGAGCAGATTTCCTATCCCGTATATACACCGTGTTTATAGTCAGACCATGGCAACCGAGCCGCTCCGCAACCTCGATCTCAACCTGCTGCTCTCCCTGGACGCGCTGCTCGAGGAGCGCAACGTGACCCGCGCGGCCGCGCGGCTCGGACTGAGCCAGCCGGCAGTCTCGGCGGCTCTGCGGCGCCTGAGACGCCACTTCGGCGACGAGCTCCTCGTCCGCACCGGCAACCGCTACGACCTCACCCCGCTCGCTGCCCAGCTGCGCGGTACCACCACGACAGCACTCGCCGGGGTCCGGCGGGTCTTCGAGGCCGAACCCGGCTTCGATCCGGCGACCTCGACGCGCGAGTTCACCGTGGTCGCCTCGGACTACTCCACGACGGTCCTCGGCGACCACCTCGCCACCGAGCTGGCCCGCGAGGCCCCCGGCGTACGCCTCCGGTTCCAGCTGCAGACCCACCACGACGTGGACCAGGCGCCGGAGTCGCTGCGGCACGTCGACGGGATGGTCCTCCCTCACGGCTTCCTCCACGACCTGCCCGCGGCCGAGCTCCACACCGACAGCTGGGTGCTGGTCGTGTCCGCCGACAACGACGCCGTCGGCGAGACGATCACCATGGAGCAGCTCGCCGAGATGCCCTGGGTCGTCACCCACCACGCCCCGACCGCCTTCACGCCGGCCGTACGCCAGCTCAGCATGATCGGGGTCGAGCCCGACGTCCACGTGGTGACCGAGAGCTTCCTTCCGGTCCCGTTCCTGGTCGCGGGGACCCCCCGCGTCGCCCTCCTGCAGCGCCAGCTCGCCACCCGGCTGGCGGGCACTGCCAGCGTACGCATCCTCGACTGCCCCTGGGACGTGATCCCGCTGAAGGAGGCGTTCTGGTGGCACCCCGCCCATCGCGCGGACCCGGCGCACGGCTGGCTGCGCCGGATGATGACGCGTGCCGCCGCGCGCCTGGAGGAGTCGGACTGACGTCGGGCTATCGACGAGGCTGATACCGGGCAGAAGCAGGTTTGGCTTCCGCAATACCTCCTGGATCTCCCACGATGCTGTGACTGCTGTCACACGATCTCGGCCCGATCCATGGAGACCCCATGTCCGACACCCTCACGCCCGTCCGGCAAGCCGGACGCACGCAGGGCTTCCTGCTGATGTTCATGAGCTGCCTGCCGGTCCTGGGCGCGGTGCTGCTCGCTCCCGTCCTGCCCCGGATGCAGGACCACTTCGGCGACAGCGGCGCCGCGACCGCGCTGGTCCCGCTCTCCCTCACCGTCCCGGCGCTGATGATCGCGCTGCTGGCGCCGTTCGCGGGTCGCATCGTGGACACGTTCGGGCGCAAGCGGCTGCTGCTGACCGGCTTGGCCGTCTACGCCGTCTTCGGCACCGCACCGCTGTGGCTGGACGGGCTGGCGGCGATCGTGCTCAGCCGGGCGGGGGTCGGCGTCGCCGAGGCGGCGATCATGACCTGCTGCACCACGCTGATCTCCGACTACTTCTCCGGGACCGAGCGCGACCGCTGGCTGGGCATGCAGACCGTGTTCGCCTCGCTGTCGGCCACCGTGTTCTTCGCTCTCGGCGGGGCACTGGGCGCTCAGGACTGGCGCAACCCGTTCTGGCTCTACGCCTCCAGCCTGCTCTTCCTCGTCCTGGCCGCGGCGCTGATCTGGCAGCCCGCCGGCGAGAACGCTCCGGCCGGGGAGCGCACCCCTCTCCCGCCGCTGCCTCGCACCCTCGCGCTGCCGTGCGCGGTCAGCGTCGTCGGCGGCATCGTCTTCTACACCCCGATCGTGGAGCTGCCCTACCTGCTCGACGCCGCCGGGATCACCGCCGTCCCCACCATCGGCGCCTTCACCGCACTCGCCTCGCTCGCCACGGCCGGCGGTGCGTACACCTTCGGCCGGGTCTCCGGCCGCGGCACCGCCACGCTCCTGCCGGTCGCCTTCGGGCTGGCCGGGATCGGTCTGGTCGTGCTCGGTGCCACCTCGGTGGTGCCGGTCATCGTGCTCGGCGCGGTCATCGCCTCGGCGGGCACCGGCCTGATGCTGCCCACCCTGCTCGTCTGGGCCCAGTCCGGTCTCACCTTCGAGCAGCGCGGTCGCGGCACGGGCCTGTGGACCGCCGCCCTGTTCCTCGGCGAGTTCGTCTGCCCGCTCCTGGTCATCGCCTTCACCGGTGCCCTCGGCGGTCTCGGCGCCGCCGTCGTCCTCGTCGGCGCCGTCGCCCTCCTCCTCGCCCTCTTCACCCGCCGCGTCCTCACCCGCGACGTGGCCGTCACCGCCTGAATCCCGTACGCGGGCGCGCGGACACGGGTCGTCGGTCGCACGCCGGATCGGCTGAGTCTCCTTGCTGAGCGTCGTCGGGACTCGACTCCAAGGAGGTCATGAACCGGCATTCCCGGGTACCGGGTCGCTCCGTCACCGAAGGAGGGGGCACGCCATGACAACTGCCGTCACGCCCGCGACGGGGCGATCGGCTCCCTTCCGCGCGCGAGTCCGCCGGCTTCCATGGGGTCAGGGCCTGACGACGGCTGCCGCAGGAGCCATCGCCTTCTGGGTCGGTGCGGTCTTCCCCGGGCCGGCGGGCGAATTTCCCTACTACGCGCCCTTCGGTGCCGTGGTAGCGATGTCCGCGACCGTGATGGGCTCGGTGCGCAAATCCGTCCAGAGCATCATCAGCATCTGGCTGGGCTCGGCGATCGCGCTGGCCATCGCGGCCGTCCTCACGCCCAGCCCCGCGACCGTGGCTCTGGTCATCGTTGTGGGAACGATCGCGGGGAGCTCGGGTTGGCTCGACGACCAGGGCCACTGGGTCCCGACGGCAGCCTTGTTCGTCCTGATCATCGGCACGGAGGATCCGGTGGCGTTCGTGAGCGCCTTCGGCGGCTTGACCCTGATCGGGGCCGCGATCGGGGTCGTGATGACGATGCTCTTCCCGCAGTTGCCTCTCGCGCCCACAGAGCGGGCGATAGATGACGTGCGGGCCGAGGTGGTCGTCCAGCTTCGTCTGGTGGCACATGCTCTGCAAGGCGATGGGCCGCCGACGCAGACCCAATGGAGTGATTGCCGGGCGGAGCTGGAGCCGGCGGTGCAGCGGATGCGCGTCGCCAGACAGCTCGTCCTCGATGCAGCCCGCGCCAACAGGCGTCACAAACACCACCGACACCGCCTGGAGAGACAGCTCGAGCAGGCAGCAAGCCTCGAGCGGGTGTGCATGCTGGTCGAGGACCTCACCCAGCTCCTCGAAGAGGAGGAGCGGGCGGGAAACGATCAGGTCGGGCTCGGCCCGGAGCTGCGGCCACACACGGCCCGAGCACTGCTCGCTCTCGCGGACCTGGTCCAGTCCGGAGACGGGCGCACCACGGACCTCCGAGTCAAGGCGGACGCGCAATACGCCTTGCTCGCACTTGTTGACCGGATCCATGACGTACGTGTGGGCGATTCCCCGGATCACGAGCTCTTCACCGCCGGCAGCATCGTCACCACCATCCGGCGGTGCCTGGAGACCCCGCGCCCCGTCAGCACCGCCGATGAAGCCACCTGGACAGCGTGAGGGTTGCCAGGCGTGGCATTCTGACCCGCATGCCCCTGAGCCTGCCACGCCTCGCCTTCGCTCTCGTCGCCCTCCTCGCCGCCACGTTGGTGCTCACCTCCTGCGGCGACGAGGACCCGGCCAAGGGGCGTACGCCGCAGCAGGTGCTCGCGGCGGCGCAGAAGCACCTCGACGAGACGAGCGGGATCAACTTCTCGATCGCCTCCGACGACCTGCCCGAGGGCATCACCACGTTGAAGGCGGCGACCGGGACCCTGACCCGTGAGCCCGCCTTCGAGGGCACCCTGACGGTGCCGGTCATGGGCGCTGAGGCGCAGGTCGAGGTGGTCTCGGTCGATGACGTCGTCTACGCGAAGCTGCCGTTCACGACCACGTTCCAAGAGCTCGACCCGGCCGACTACGGGGTGCCCGACCCGGCCGCGCTGATCGCGCCGGAGACCGGCATCTCCTCGCTGCTCGCCGCGACCGAGGACGTGAAGATCGGCAAGTCGGTACGCGGCGGCGCCGACAACGACGAGATCCTCTCGACCTACACCGGCACGCTCCCGGACACAGCGGTCCAGAAGATCCTCGCCGGCGCGACCGGCGACTTCGACGTCACCTACATCATCAACGACTCCGACGAGCTCACCGAGGCCACCATCAAGGGCAACTTCAGCGGTGAGGGCGAGGCGGCGTACTCCTACACGATCGACGTGACCGAGTACGGCGTCGAGAAGGAGATCGCCAAGCCGTGAGAGCGGTCCTCTGGCTCGCCGCGATCGCGGTGGCGTTCGCCGCCGCGGACACCTACGTCGTCGTGCTGGCGCTCCCGGACATGATGGCGGGCGTCGGGCTCTCGATCGAGGAGCTGCAGCGGGCCGCGCCATTGATCTCCGGGTTCCTGCTGGGCTACGTGGCTGTGCTGCCGCTGATCGGACGGCTCGCCGATCTCCTCGGGCACCTGCCGGTGCTCGTCGGCGGGCTGGTCGTCTTCGCGTTCGGCTCGTTCCTGACGGCCCTGTCGTGGGACCTGGCCGCGATGGTCGTCGGCCGGTTCTTCCAGGGGCTGGGCGGTGGCGCACTCGTGCCGGCGACCCTCGCGCTCGTCGCGGCGCTCTACCCCGCTGAGCGCCGTGGGGTTCCGCTCGGGCTGGTCTCGGCGGTCCAGGAGCTCGGTTCGGTGCTCGGGCCGCTCATCGGAGCGGCCGTGCTCGCTGTCGCGGACTGGCGCGCGATCTTCGTGCTCAACCTCGTCGTCGGCGCCATCTTGGCGAGCGCCATCAGGCAGATGGGCCGCTCGGGCGCTGTCCCAGATGGCCCCAGCCGACCGGACCTGATCGCGCTGCTGCTCTTGCTGGTCGCCGGCGCCGCGTTCGTGCTGCTGGCGATCGAGCCGACCGCGCTGGTCCAGGACCTGACCTGGGGCGCGCTCTACGTGCCCGCGGCCGGGGAGACTCGCTGGCTGACCCCGCTGGGCCTGGTCACGATCATCGCGACCCTCGCCAGCCTGGTGAAGTGCGGCCTCCGGCCGAACGTACGCCGTCTGCTCGGCCGGATCGCCGCCGAGGTCGACATCCTCGGAGCGCTGCTGCTCTCGTTCGCCCTCGCCGGGGTGATCCTGGCCTTCGCGACCGCCGACCCCGAGGTGGCGGTCTTCTCCGAGCAGGGCACCTGGTACCTGATCGCCGGCGGGCTGGCGCTGCTCGGCTTCGTCTTCCACCTGCGCCGGGCGCAGGACCCGATCGTGCCGCGGGGCGCGTTCGCCCGGACGCCGGCGTGGGGCTCGGTGCTGATCTCCTTCTTCGTCGGCGCCGCGCTCGTGGCGGCGCTGATCGACGTGCCACTCTTCGCCCGCACCACGATCTACGGCGACAGCCAGCTGAAGGCGGCTCTGGTGCTGCTCGAGTTCCTGGTCGCGCTGCCGGTGGGTGCCGTGCTGGGTGGCTTCCTGACCCGGCGGCTGCCGGCCGGCGTGATCGCGGGTGGCGGGATGCTGCTGGCCGCGGTGGCGTTCGTGCTCATGGCCCGCTGGGACGCCGACGCGCTGCGCTCGCTGTCGGCGACCGTCGTGCTCGTCGCCGGCGGCCTCGGCTTCGGCCTCGCCCTGGCGCCGGTCAACGCGGCGATACTGGCCACGACCGAGCAGTCGATGCACGGCCTGACCACCTCGTTCACGGTGGTGGCCCGCATGGTCGGCATGCTGGTCGGCATCTCGGCGCTGACCACGATCGGCCTGCGCAGCTACTACGCCGCCCAGGCCGACCTGCCGTCGCTGTCGTCGGTGTGCACCGACGGCGGCATGTGCGAGGACTACCAGGACCTGCTCATCGGCGCCGCCATCGCCCAGGAGCACACCGTCTTCGCCGGCGCCGCGGTCTGCGCCGGGATCGCCGCCCTGCTCTCCGTCGTGCTGCTGCGGGGCGCGCCCACCCAGGCGCTCTCCCCCACCGAGACCGTCACCGCACTGTAGAGGTCTCGACGTACTCCGGACGGGTGGAGCCCATTCGCTCGTGGGTCGCGTTCCGCCGTCCGGAGGCACGCTCGACGACCCCGAGCGCGGCACCGAGGCCGAAGGCCGGCATGTTGCCGTAGAGCGTCTCGACCTGGTCGGCGGGGACCCGATAGGTCTCGTGCCAGATCCCGATGTCGCCGGTCGAGGCCGTGCGCCGGTTGAAGGCGGCCCAGGCGGGAGCGTGCGTGAGCGACGGGTCCTTGGCGAAGCGGCCGAGGTCCTCGACGCTGCGCCAGTACTGCACCGTCAGCAACGCCCTCCCCGACCAGTAGCTGCGTGCGGAGAGAAGCCCGAGGTCGGGCTTCTTGGCGAGCTCGGCGAGCATCCGCGGCATCCCGACGAACGCCGGGAACCAGCTGCGCACCTTGTGCCAGCGGTGGATGCGCATCCCGATCAGGAACACCACGACCTCGTCGGTGCCGACCTCGGCGACGCTATGGCCGGGCGTGACGCCGTCCGGCACGTTCTCAGGAGCCTCCCGATAGCCCCGGGCGATCTTCGACATTCCGGTCCCCCTGACTGGATAGCGATAGTATCTAGTCTAAGATAGTGCTCCTATCCAGCAGCGCTGTCAACCAGTTCCCGGAGGAACGATGCGGATCTCCGAACTAGCCGAATCGACCGGCGTGAGCGTCGCGACCATCAAGTACTACGTCCGCGAGGGCCTCCTCTCCCCCGGCAGAAAGCTCTCCGAGCGCCTGGCCGACTACGACGACCAGCACGTACGCCGCCTGCGCCTGCTCCGCGTGCTTCGCGACGTCGGCGCCGTCCCCGTCGGGGCGCTCAAGGCGCTGGTCGACGCGACCCAGGACCGCACCGCGTCGGTGCACGACATGTTCGGCAAGGCCTGCGACGCGCTCCGTGTCGAGACGAGCGTCCCCGCGGCCCGCGGCGATCACACCCGCGAGCTCGCCGACAAGATCGTCGCCCAGGCGGGATGGACCGAGGTCAGGGCCGATGCCCCCGAGCGCGACCATCTCGCCGGGATCATCGAGGTCATCCTCGACAGCGGTCTGCCCACCGACCCCGAGGGCGCGGCGACCTACCTTCCCCTCGTCGATGCGATCGCCGCCTACGAGCTCGATCAGATCGACGGCACCCAGGACCGCGAGGCGATGATGGAGCAGATGGTCCTGGGGCAGGTCGTCCTCGGGGAGTTCCTGCTCTGCCTTCGCCGCCTGGCCCACGAGCACCACAGCGCCCTGCGGTTCGCCGAGCGCCGCTGAGCGATCGGACGGGGCGTACGCACTCAGGAGCCGCTGGTGACCCGGTCGCTCACACCCGTCACGCCGAACGCGTGGGCACAGTGGGCGCAGCAGACTTCACGCCGGACGCCAAGCGGCCCGGGCCTTCGAGGGCCCGGGCCGCATGGTGTCTACGTGAAGATGCTTACTCCACCGGGGCCGACCAACAGGCCGACCACGATGAGGACTGCTCCCCATAGGATCTGGCCGCGTACAAGGGCCAGGATGCCGCCGATGACCAGGACTGCCGCGATCAGCCAGAGAATTAGTGCCATTCGATCTCACCTCGGTGTGTAGTTGTTGTGGGGGATTGCTCAGACCTCGTCGTCCAAGCGGTTACGGAGCAGGGCTTTCCGCCTCCTCGGCACCCTGCACGGATGTACAGCCCTCCCGGTACCCACGCTCGCGTGCCCGTAAACCCTCCGGTCCGGCAAACCTCGAGAGAGCGCGAAAACTTTCTCCCATGAGCAGTGCGCGGCGAGCAGGTCGGGACAGAGCTCGTTGATCCCTACCCGCCGCCTCATGCGGCCGTGCCCGTGGTGACCCACCGGAGCACGTCGTCCCACTCATCGAGGAACCGCTCCAGGCCGTAGCGCTTTCTCGCGTGCCGGCGTCCGATGAGCCCGGCCTCCTCGGCGACGTCGGGATCCTTCATCAGGTGGCGTACGGCCGGGACGATCTCGTCGCGGCGAGTGGTGACGAAGCCGGCCTCGTGCGGCACCGCGAGCGGAGTCTCGGTCGTGGCCAGGGCGACGACCGGCATGCCGAGGTGCATCGCCTCGATCAGCGAGAGTCCGAGCGAGGTCCAGCGGTTGAGGTGGACGTAGACGCGGCGCCGTGGGAGGTGATCGTGCAGGTCCTGCTGCGAGAGGTCCTCGTACGTCCGCAGCCCCTGGTACGCCGGCAGGCGCTCGACGCGCATGCCGAAGACGTCGGCGCCGACGCCCTCGGCCAGCGCCGGGATGAGGTCGGCGCCGACCGAGCGGCCTCGGCGTACGGGATCGTTGACGACCATTCCGGCGCGCTCGATGTCGCCGGTGTAGCGGCGACCAGGGTCGAGGATGCCGTGCTCGATCACGGTGGTCGGGGTGCCGGCGCAGTCCCAGACGAGGTCGTTGAAGCCGGTCACATGCACGATCGGGATGCTGCCGCCCGCCATCGGGTGGCGGGTGTCGGGGACCCCGCCGGCGGGGGTGGTGTGCTCCAGGTAGACGGCGGGCAGGTCGCGGCCGGGACGCCGCCCGCCGAGCCACTTCTCGGCCAGTTCGACCTCGTGAGGACGCTGCAGGACGACGATGTCGACCTCCTCGTCCGCGAGGGTCTCGCTGCTCACCTCACGGGCGGCCGACGGCCAGTCCGACGTCCCGGCGCGGCCGAGACCGTCGGGGCCACGGTCGGGCGTCGTCGGAAGGAGGTAGTCGTGGCGGCCGTGCACGAACGCCGTCGTCCAGGAGCCGTGCACGCGCCAGATCAGGATTCTCATTCCCGGTCGGTACCCGCAGCCATCCGGCACAGCCCGGTCGGCGCACTTACCACCCCCAGGGGTGGTTGCGGCGTCGACGACGCACACCCGCGGGGGTGAACCTTGCGGCGAAGCCGTTGGGAGACGGCCGAGTCGGGCACTACCTACACATGACGACGACAACTTTCGAGACAGACCTACCCCGGGCCGAGCGCCAACGACTGACTTCGGAGCTGTTGGCGAAGGCGCACACCGCGGAAGGAGAGGAGCAGGACCGGATCCTCGAGGAGGTGATCCTGCTCAACGCCGCGGTCGCCCGCTCGATCGCGCACCGCTACACCGGCCGTGGCATCCCGCGTGCGGACCTGGAGCAGGTGGCTTACACCGCCCTCGTCAGGGCCGCGAAGAGCTTCCATCCCGATCGTGCCGACGACTTCCTCACCTATGCCGTACCCACGATCCGCGGTGAGGTGAAGCGCTGGTTCCGTGACCACGGCTGGACGGTGCGGCCGCCGCGCCCCATCCAGGAGCTGCAGAGCACACTGCTGCGAATCGGCTCGGAGCGAGGCCATCTGCCCACCTCAGAGCTGGCCGAGATCGCCCACGTGCCGGAGCAGAAGGTACGCGAGGCGCTCGATGCCCGCGGTTGCTTCACCCCCACCTCGCTGGACGCCCCGCTGCGTGCCGGCGAGGCGCACTCCTCCGCAGAGGCGACCATCGGCGACATGCTGCCCGCCATCGACGGCGGACTCGCCGACTGCGAGACCCGCCTGGCGCTGGAGCAGGCGATCCACGTGTTGTGCCCGCGTGACCAGCTCGTGGTGAGGCTGCGCTTCATCGAGGACCGTAGCCAGGCTGAGATCGGCGAGGCCATCGGCGTCACCCAGACCCAGGTCTCCCGGATCCTGACCCGGATCATCGATGAGCTCCGTGAGCAGCTCCAAGGAGTAGGGATCGCTGCATGACCTGCACCCACCACGGGTACGGGACACGGAAGCCGACCGCGACACAAGGAGATCTGGCATGTCGTACTCAACGATCACCGGCGAGCGGGCCAAGGACGCTCAGCGCTCGCTGTGGAACGGCACGACGCCCAAGACCAAGTGGCAGGGGTCGTCCTGGGGCAAGCGGATCGCGGCCATCGCCGCCTTCGCCGTCCCGGTCGTGATGACCGTCGCCACGACCGTCATCCGCAAGAAGGGCACCGACGCACTGCTGCGAAAGTTCAAGGGAGGCGGGAAGAAGTGAGGACCAAACGCAGCCTCTTCACCTTCGCCCTCGGCGGGGTGGCCGGCTACGTCGTCGGCCGCTACCCCGCCGCCACGTACGAGAAGCTACGTGACGGAGCCGGCATCACCATGGGCCTGGCCCGCGATCGGCTCGGCATCCTGTCCGAGACCTTCCCGCTCGCGCGCCCTGGCCACCACCGGGCTCCCACCGCGCCGTCTCCGGAGACCGCTGACGGCGTCTTCGAACGGACCTCGACGGCTTACGTCTCTCGGCCGCATCCGTAGCCCTTGGCTGCTATCGGCCTTCGAAGCGTCCCCCACCTACGCAGAAGTTCCCCGCCCTCCGGAGGGTGGGGAACTTCTGCGTAGGTGGGAGATCGACTCTGCTAACGCCCAACCGCCTTCTCGAGCTCAGCCTTGTTCATCTTCGAACGCCCCTTGACGTTCTTGTCCTTGGCCTCTTCGTACAGCTGAGCCTTGGTACGCCCACCGGAGCCGCGGTGACTGCGCAAGCCACCGCGGCGGCCTGAGGAGATGTCCTTGGTCGAGGTGCGGCTGCGTTCGCGGGACTCTCCCCCGCGGGCACGCTCCTTGTTCACCGTACGAGCCGCGATCTCCTCGGCGGTGTCCTCGCTCTCACCGCGCTCGAGCAGACCTTCCTTGACGTGCTCGTACTGTCGTTCTCGCTTCTTGCTCCAGGCACGTTGCGGCATCTCAGCTCCTCCTTCTCGGCTGATCAAAGCGCTCCTCGTCATCGGCGACGCGCTTGTTTCGGCGGGCGTCGTAGAGCCAGGCGGCGATGCCGGCCAGGATCACGATCACCCCGATCACGGTGAAGATGACGGCTTGGGTAGTCATACCTACCGGTACCCACCAGACGCATCGGTTACGCGGCGACGGCGATCCGCATCCGGCGGATGATCCGGACAAGGGCGCGGGAGACCTGCGCCTGGGTGGCACCGATCCGCTCGCCGATCTCGGCCTGAGAAAGACCGTCGACGAAGCGCAGCCGCAGGATCGTCAGGTCCGTCTCACGGAGATCGCCGATCGCCCCCGCGACCACGGCTCGCGCCTCGGCGCGATCGAAGCCGGGGTCGAGCTCCCCCATCTGCTCGAGCAGCTCATCGTCGCCACCGTGCGGACGTACGCAGCGGGCCAGGTCGCGGAAGCAGTGACGAATCTCGCCCTTGGCCATCGGCACGGCATAGGTCAGGAACTCACCCTCGGCGGGGTCGTAGCGGCGAGCAGCCTTCACCAGCCCCATGTGCGCGGCCTGGCGAAGGTCATCGGCCTCGACGCCGCGGCCCGAGTAGCGGGCGGCGAGTGAACGGGCCACCGGGAGGTGACTCACGACCAGATCCTCCTGCTGAAGCGGAGCCAGAAGCGGCAAGTCCTGCTGAAGCGGAGGCAACGGCGATGCTTCCTGCGTCCTGTCCATGGTCCGAGTCTTTCGCGCAGGCCAGCCAGATCTCCACGCTCAGGGGAGGAAATGGCCCTCAGGGGTGAGCTGAACCCCCACAGCGCACTCACCCCTGAGGGTTAGAACCGCGGTCCCGGGTCCGTTGCCGAGACCGCGGCACCGACAGTGCAATCGTGGTGTCCACCCCCACACCGCGGCAGGCGGAAGTCACCCAGACTGCTCTGTCGATAAGCTATCGGTAACCATCCGTGCCGCCACCGATGCACCCGACTCCAGAGAATTCTCGTCGGGCGGCGCGAACCCGTGGGTGATCGCCCAGCTCACCGCCTGACTGCGGGTGGTGACATCGATCTTTCGGTAGGCCTGACGGATGTGACTCTTGAGCGTGTTCACGCTCACCACGAGCTTCTCGGCGATCTCCTTGTTGGACAGCCCCTGGGTGATCAGGGCGAGCACCTCGACCTCACGAGTGCTGAGCCCGGCGAGCGTGCTCATCCGGTCCTCGTTCACGCCGACCGGCTCGCCTGCGGCGGTGAGCTCGATGCTGCGTACGAGCTCACCGGCGTGCACGCTCATCGACACCCAGGCATGGGCTCCCAGCGCGTGGGCCTGGGCCCTCAGATCGGGGCGCATGTCGCGGCTGAAGATCAGCACCTTGGCGTCGGTCTCGTGCACCAGATGCTGCAGATCGGCGCCGTCGCTCAGGTACAGACCGAAGGTGTCGTAGAGGATCACGTCGACGCCCGGCGCCCGGCTTCGTACCGCTGGAAGAGCCGTCACGACCAGCCGGTCGGGATAGTCCGCCAGCATGCTGACCAGCCCGCGCACGACAACCTCCTGCGGGCTCACCACCGCGACCCTCAACACCCCCGACCTCATCACTCTTGAACTTTCTCAGATCGGTGGTCAATTGGACAGGCGTATGAGCAGAACACGCCGTGGGTACCTGGGCTTATGTCCACGAATCCGAGACAGGAGCAGCCCATGTCGCACGTCACCGAAGCCCTCGAGAAGGCCTCCGAGCTACCCGACGGCGACGTGGTCAGGATCCTGCTGCAGCAGCACGCCGGCATCCGGCAGCTCTGCGCCACGGTGGGGCACTCCGAAGGCCCTGCCAAGCGCCAGGCGTTCGACGACCTCCGGGTCCTGCTCACGGTGCACGAGACCGCCGAGCAGATCGTCGTCCACACGGTCACCTCGACCCATGGCGGCGAGACGCTCGCCAAGGCGCTCAGTGCCGACGAGAAGGAGGCCACCGAGATGCTGGCCCGGCTCGAGGAGGTCGGTGTCGACAGCCCCGAGTTCGACGAGACCTTCCCGATCTTCCAGATCGCGGTCGAGCAGCACACCGAGGAGGAGGAGCGTGTCGAGTTCCCGCTGCTTCTCAGCACGATCGACGAGACGTCCAGGCACATGATGGGCAAGCGCCTGACCGCGACCGAGCTCGTGGCGCCGACCCATCCTCACCCCAGTTCCTCCGGATCGGTGCCCAAGCAGGTGGCCACGATGCCGTTCCACTCCATCGTCGACCGTGTCAAGGACGCACTGAGCCGATAGTGGCGTGGCACAGTGGGTGCTGAACGGCATCGACGACAGCAGCGAAGTCTTCAGATGGGAGAAGAACCACCATGGTCGAGAAAGAAACTCAGGACCCCGTGACCGGCGCTGACGAGAGCACCGAGTCGCCGATCCCCTTCCCCACCCCGGAGCGGGTCGAGGAGGAGGGCGACGAGCGCGACCCCCAGGACGAGATCGAGGAAGAGACCTTTCCCGCCAGCGACCCGCAGTCCAGCTGGGCAGGTCCCGCTGATCCGCGGGACCGTTGACCCTCGAGCGTTCCAGGCCGAGTGGCCAGGGTCGGCCGGACCCTCGACGCGGTATCGCAGATGCGTCACCCGGCCGCCCCTGGACCACCTCGGGATCGCGGAGCAGCACCGAGGCTGCGTACGTCCCGATCGGAGTGCCGCCGGGCAGGCGCCGCTCGGCGGTGGTTCGAACGCCTCAGGCTAGGCCGCGACGCTCCAGCAGCGGCGCGATCGGGGCCGGCCGGCCGCGCCACTCCGCGTAGGACTCCAGCGGGTCCCGAGTGCCGCCGATGCCGATCACATAACGGACGTACGCCTCGCCGTTCTCCCTGGTCAGGCCGCCGTTCTCCTTGAACCACGCGACCGTGTCGGCGTCGAGGACCTCGGACCAGATGTAGGAGTAGTAGGCCGAGGCGTAGCCACCGAAGATGTGCTTGAAGTACGCCGTGTAGTAGCGCGACCGCACCGCCGGGTTGTCGAGGCCGACAGCCGAGAGCGCGGCCGCCTCGAACTCCTCCACGGCCTCCGGCGAGGTCGGCACCTCGGCCGGACCGAGCTCGTGCCAGGCCAGGTCGATGAGCGCGGCGGCCAGGTATTCGGAGGTCGCGAACCCCTCGTCGAACGTGGCGGACGCCTCGAGCTTGCCGAGCACGTCGGCCGGGATCGGGTCACCGGTCTCGTGATGCACGGCGTAGTTGGCGAGCACCTCGGGCCAGAGCATCCACATCTCGTTGACCTGGGACGGGTACTCGACGAAGTCGCGGTAGACCGACGTCGCCGCGAACCGCGGGTACGTCGCCCGCGCCAGCAGCCCGTGGAGCGCGTGCCCGAACTCGTGGAAGAGGGTGTTGACCTGGTCGAACGTGAGCAGCGTCGGCTCCCCCGGCGCCGGCTTGGGCACGTTGAGGTTGTTCGTCACGACCGCCGACGGCTCACCGAGCAGGGTGTTGGCGGTGACGTAGGAGTTCATCCACGCACCGCCCTTCTTCGAGTCCCGGGTGTAGAGGTCGAGCAGGAAGAGCCCGATCGGCTCGCCGTCGCGGGAGACCTCGAAGACGCGTACCTCGGGGTGGTAGCCCTGCAGGTCTGGGCGCTCCTCGAAGGTCAGCCCGTAGAGCCGGCCGGCGGCGAAGAAGACGCCGTCGCGCAGCACCCGGTCGGCCTCGAACCACGGCCGCAGGACGGCGAGATCGACGTCGTACTCCGAGACCCGGACCTTCTCCGCGTAGTAGGGCCAGTCCCAGGCCTCGATCGGTCCGCCTGCCGATGCCTCGAGCGCAGACTGCTCGGCCCGGGCGTTGCGAGCCGCCGGCGCGGCCAGCCGCTCCAGCATGTCGCGGACGGCCTTCGGCGTGCCGGCCGTGTTGTCGGCGGTCACCAGACCGGCGTAGCTGTCGAACCCGAGCAGCTGCGCCTTCTCGGCCCGCAGCCGCAGCGCGTCGAGCGCGATGCCGCGGGTGTCGTTGGCGTTGCCGCGCGAGCCGCGGGCGCGCTGCGCCTCGAACAGCCGCTGCCGAAGCTCCCGGTTCTCGAGCACCGACAGGTAGGGGTGGGCGGTGAACAGGGTCAGCGTGATCAGGAACTTGCCCGCCAGCCCCCTGCCCTCGGCGGCCGCCGCAGCCGCGGAGATCTCCCCCGGGGTCAGCCCGGCGAGCTCCTCGACGGTGTCGACGACCACGGCGAGGTCGTTGGAGTCGGCCTGCGCTGCCTGCCCGAAGGCCGCCTCCAGGCCGGAGATCTCCTGGTTGAGCTCCCGCAGCCGGGCCTTCTCGGAAGGCCCCAGGGCAGCACCGGCGAGCACGAAGTCGCGGTGGTAGCGCTCGACCAGATAGCGGTGCTCGCCCTCCAGCTCGGCCCGTTTCTCGTAGACCGTGTTCACCCGGGCGAAGAGCGCGTCGTCGAGGAGCAGCGCGTCGTGGTGGGCCGCCAGCCGCGGAGCGTACGCAGCGTGGAGCTCGTCCAGATCGTCGTCGGAGTCCGCGGAGAGCAGCGAGAAGAAGACCCGCAGGACGCGGTCCAGCCGCTCACCGGACCGCTCCAGGGCGACCAGGGTGTTCTCGAACGTCGGTTCGTCGGCGGAGGACGTGATCGCGGCGAGCGCGGCCAGCTGCTCGGCCATCCCCTGCTCGATCGCCGGGCCGTAGTCCTCGATCGAGATGTCCGCGAAACGGGGCAGGCGGTGGGGCAGGTCACTGGGCTCGAGTAGGGCATCGATCACATCGCGCACGCTATCTGAAACAGCGTGAGGACGGCCCGCGGATATCGGCTACCTTGGCGTCATGGCCGATTTCGATGACCTGCTCGCCGCGAACCAGACCTATGCCGACGCGTTCGACACCGGCGGCTTCGACGGTGTCGCCCACGCCGGAGTCGCGATCGTGACCTGCATGGACTCCCGCATCGAGCCGCTGGCCATGCTGGGCCTGAGCCTCGGGGACGCCAAGATCTTCCGCAACCCCGGTGGCCGGGTGACCCCGCAGGCGATGGAGGCGCTGGTGCTCGGCGTGCACCTCCTCAACGTCAAGCGCATCCTGATCGTGCCCCACACCCGCTGTGCGGTCGCCTCCAACACCGAGGCCGAGCTGCGCGCCAAGCTCGCCGAGTCCGCCGGCCAGGACGCCTCCTGGCTCGACCTGACCGTCGTCGTCGACGACCAGGCGCGTGCGCTCGCCGAGGACGTCGCCAAGGTCCGGGCGCACCCGTTCGTCCCCGAGGACGTCAAGGTCGGTGGGTTCATCTATGACGTCGACACGGGGCTGCTGAACCAGAAAGTGTGAAATCGGTAGGAACCCCGATGCGCGCTCACCATGGGTGAGCCAGAGTTGGGGTCGTGACCGACGCAGACCGACTCGAGATCGCCGCCCAGGCGATCGACCTGCACAAGACCTACGGCAAGGGCGCCGCTGAGGTCCGCGCGCTCGACGGCGTGAGCCTGGACCTCTATGCGGGACAGTTCACCGCGATCATGGGCCCGTCGGGCTCGGGCAAGTCGACGCTGATGCACTGCCTGGCCGCGCTCGACAAGCCGACGACGGGCGAGGTGGTCGTCGGCGGTCGCAAGCTCGGCAAGATGCGCGACCGCCGCCTCACCTCGCTGCGGCGCGACAAGATCGGGTTCGTCTTCCAGGCGTTCAACCTGGTGCCGACGCTGACCGCGCAGGAGAACATCCTGCTGCCGCTCTCGCTGGCCCGGAGGAAGCCGGATCCGGGCTGGTTCGACCAGGTCATCGACACGGTCGACCTGCGGCCGCGGCTCTCCCACAAACCGAGCGAGCTCTCCGGCGGACAGCAGCAGCGGGTCGCCTGCGCCCGGGCACTGGTCTCCAAGCCCGACATCGTCTTCGCCGACGAGCCGACCGGCAACCTCGACTCCACCTCGGCCGCCCAGGTGCTCGACTTCCTGCGCCACAGCGTCGACGACCTCGGCCAGACCATCGTCATGGTCTCCCACGACCCGGTAGCCGCCTCCTACTGCGACCGGGTGATCTTCCTGGCCGACGGCCGCATCGTCGACGAGCTGGCCAAGCCCAGCCGCGAGGAGATCCTGGCCCACATGGCCGACCTGCAGGCGCGCGCGATGGGCCTGGCTCCGATCGGCGAAGGCGCCTGAGGATGAACGAGCGTCAGCGAGTGAACCAAACAATCGGCACGGCGCCACGTCCGTACTCTGGCGCTTGCGCAACGGCGACGACCGGAGCGAGGTCGAGCGGCGAGCTTGCTCGTCCGTTCGCGCCGAGCGAGGGAGTAACCCCGCGAAGCGGGGAGGTGGCGGCGTGCTCCGGCTGACGTTGCGCAACCTCGCCGCGCACAAGGTGCGCCTGCTCATGTCGACGCTCGCGATCGTCCTGGGTGTGGCATTCCTGGCCGGCGTGCTCACCTTCTCGCACGGGCTCGACCGCACCTTCTCCGGGATCATCAACGGCTCCACGCCCGACGGCCAGGTACGCCCGGCCAACAGCGCCAGCTCGGCCGAGGCCAGCCGCCCCGGCAGTGGCGGCGCGGCCACGCTGGAGCCGGCGGCCATCGAGAAGCTGCGTACGCTGCCGGAGGTCGCTCGCGCCGACGGCGTCGTCCAGGGCGCGGGGCTCTACGTGCTCGACACCGACGACAAGCTGGTCAGCAGCTCGGGTGCGCCGACGCTGGCGTTCAACCACACCGGAACCCCCAACCTGCTCGGCGAGCCGTCGCTCGAGCTCATCCGAGGGAGCTGGCCGACCGGGGACAAGGAGCTCGTCCTCGACGAGGCGACCGCGGAGAAGGCCGGCTACCAGGTCGGAGACTCCGTCACCCTGATCGCACCCCAGGGCGAGACCCGCCGCAAGGTCACCCTCACCGGCACCGCCTCCTTCAACGGCGGTGGCACCGCCGGCGCACAGCTGCTGATCTTCAGCACGGCAGGCGCCCAGAGCCTGTTCACCGACGGCAAGGACGTCTACTCCGGGATCTCGTTGACCGCCGCCCCCGGCGTCTCCCAGGAGGAGCTCGTCGAGGCCGCGGAGACGGTGGTCCCGAAGGGGTTCGAGGCCGTCACCGGCGACAAGATGGTCGAGGAGTCCGAGGACGCGATCGGCGAGTTCCTCGACGTGATCTCGGTCTTCCTGATCGTCTTCGCGGTGATCGCGGTCATCGTCGGCGCCTTCATCATCGTCAACACCTTCTCGATCCTGATCGCGCAGCGCTCCCGCCAGCTGGCGCTGCTGCGCGCCCTGGGGGCCTCTCGCCGCCAGGTCACCACCTCGGTGCTCTTCGAGGCGCTGGTGATGTCGCTGATCGCGGCCACCATCGGCGTCCTCGCCGGCTGGGGGCTCGCCCACGGCCTGGCCGCCGCCTTCCGTCAGGCGGGTCTGGAGATCGCCTCCGACGTCCTCGTCCTCACCCCGCGCACCATCTGGATCTCCTACGCCGTGGGCGTCTGCGTCACGCTCGCCGCGGCCCTGCTCCCCTCCCGCCGGGCCGGAAAGGTCCCGCCTGTGGCTGCGATGCGCGAGGACACCCAGCCTCCGGCCAGATCCACCATCCTGCGTACGTCGGTGGGGCTCGTCCTGCTAGCCGCCGGTCTCGCGATCGCCGCGGTGCCACGGATCGGGGTCCCGGAGATCACTCTTCCCGGCGGCTTCGACGTGCCGACGAGCCCGGCGCTGTGGGTGGGCGTCGGGGCCGGGATCTCGATCCTCTCGGTCGCCTGGATCAGCGCGTTCCTCGGCCGCCCGGTGCTGGCGGCGCTGCGTACGGTCTCGGGGGCGCTCTTCGGGATGACCGGCAAGCTGGCCGGTCAGAACGCGATGCGCGACCCACGGCGCACCGGCGCCACGGCGTCGGCGCTGATGATCGGCCTGGCGCTGGTCTCCCTGATCGGTGTGCTCGCCGCCTCGATGAACGCCTCGATCTCCGACGTGGTCGAGGAGCAGTTCAAGCCCGACCTGGTCGTGCAGAGCCCGACCTTCACCCCGTTCCCGACCTCGATCGGCGACGAGATGGAGAAGGTGGAGGGCGTCGCGACCGTCTCCCGTTCGCAGATCGCCCAGGCCGTCGTCGGCAAGGTGGACCTGCAGAACCCGAAGAAGAACGAGGTCGCGTTCCTCTTCGGCGTCGACGAGCACCTGCCGCAGGTCTATGACCTCGACGTGCTCGAGGGCAGCGAGGACGTCAAGCCCGGCCAGGTGCTGGTCACCGACGAGGCCGCGAAGGAGCACAAGTGGCAGCTCGGCGACCGCATCGACCTCACCTTCGTCAGCGGCCGACAGCAGCGCCCGCAGATCAGCGGGATCATCGCCCAGACCCAGGTCACCGGCGACATCACGGTGCGCATCGAGGACCTCGTCGCGGCCAAGGTGCCGCGCGAGGACGCCTCGCTGAGCATCATGCTCGCCCGCGGAGCCGACCCGGCCGTCGTCCACGACCGTCTCGACAGGCTCGTCGAGGACCAGCCGGTGGTCGCGGTGCAGGACAAGGAGGAGTTCGCCGAGTCGATCAAGGGGCAGGTCAACCAGCTGCTCTACATGATCTACGGCCTGCTCGCGCTGGCGATCGTCATCGCCGTGATCGGCATCGTCAACACTCTCGGCCTCAGCGTCATCGAGCGCACCCGAGAGATCGGGCTGCTGCGCGCCATCGGCCTCTCCCGCGGCCAGCTGCGCCGGATGATCACCCTGGAGTCGGTGACGATCGCGGTCCTCGGCGCGGTCCTCGGGCTCGCCCTCGGGGTGCTCTTCGGGGTGCTGCTGCGCGACGCGCTGCGCGAAGACCTCACCAGCCTGTGGGTGCCGCTCGACCAGCTGGCCGTCTTCATGGCGATCGCGGTGGTCGTCGGCGTCCTGGCCGCGCTCCTCCCGGCCATCCGCGCAGGGAGGGAAGACGTCCTCAAGGCCATCGCCTCGGAGTAGGGTGCCTCGGGTGAGCACCGAGCACTCCGTAGACCTGCCCGAACCCACTCTCCGCGTCACCGAGCCGGAGACGGCCGCCGTCGGACTCCCCGGGGTGGCACACTCGATGGAGTATGCGCTGCGCGAGATGGGCTCCAAGCGCAGCCTGCAGACGCTGCTCAAGGTCAACCAGGTCGGCGGCTTCGACTGCCCCTCGTGCGCCTGGCCGGACCCCGACCACCGCAAGGCTGCGGAGTTCTGCGAGAACGGCGCCAAGGCGGTGGCGTGGGAGGCGACCCGCAAGCGGGTGGACCGCGACTTCTTCGCGGCCAACTCGATCGCCTCGCTCAACGAGCGCGACGACCACTGGCTGGAGTCGCAGGGCCGGCTGACCGAACCGATGTACGTCGCGCCCGGCGAGACCCACTACTCCCCCATCACCTGGTCCGACGCGATCTCGCTGATCGCCGATCGGATGCGCGCGGCCGACCCCGACCGTTCGGTCTTCTACACCTCCGGACGCGCGTCCAACGAGGCCGCGTTCGTCTACCAGCTGCTCGCCCGCCAGCTCGGCACCAACAACCTGCCCGACTGCTCCAACATGTGCCACGAGTCCAGCGGCACCGCGCTCGGCGAGGTCATCGGCATCGGCAAGGGCACGGTCACCTACGACGACCTCGCCGAACACTCCGACCTGATCTTCGTGGTCGGCCAGAACCCGGGCACCAATCACCCCCGGATGCTGACCGCGCTCGAGTCCGCCAAGGAGAACGGCGCCAAGGTGGTGTCGATCAACCCGCTGCGCGAGGCCGGGATGGGGCGGTTCCGCAACCCCCAGACCGTACGCGGCGTCACCGGCGTCGGCACCCAGCTCGCCGACGTCCACGTGCCCGTGCAGGTCAACGGCGACCTGGCGCTGTTCGCCGGGATCAACAAGCTGCTCGTCGAGCGCGACGCGATCGCGCACCCCTTCATCGAGGAGCACACCGACGGCTTCGAGGTCGCGGCACAGGCGTGGGCGGCGATGGAGTGGGACGAGATCACCCGGCTCAGCGGCATCTCCCGCGAGGAGATCGAGTCCCTGACCGACCTGGTCGAGTCCCGCGAGCGCGTCATCGTGTGCTGGGCGATGGGCCTGACCCAGCACAAGAACTCGGTCGCCACGATCCGCGAGATCGCCTCGTTCCTGCTGCTGCGCGGCAACATCGGCAAGCCCGGCGCGGGCGCCTGCCCGGTCCGTGGCCACTCCAACGTCCAGGGCGACCGCACGATGGGCATCTGGGAGAAGCCGCCGGCGTGGTTCCTCGACGCGGTCGGTGCCGAGTTCGGCATCACGCCGCCGCGTGAGGACGGTTTCGACGTGGTCGCGGCGATCGAGGCGATGCGCGACGGCGCCGTCGACGTCTTCCTCGCCCTGGGCGGCAACTTCGCCGCCGCGACCCCCGACACCGCCGTCACCACGGCCGCACTGGCCAACGTCGGCCTCACTGTCCAGATCTCGACCAAGCTCAACCGCAGCCACCTCCATCACGGCCGCGAGGGCCTGATCCTTCCCTGCCTGGGTCGCACCGAGCGCGACAAGACCGGCGGCCGCGAGCAGTACGTCACCGTCGAGGACTCGATGGGCATGGTCCACGCCTCCTACGGCCGGCTGCTCCCGGGCTCGAAGGAGCTGCGCAGCGAGGTCGGCATCGTCTGCGCCATCGGCGAGGCGCTGTTCGGCTCGGACAACGGCGTCGACTGGGCCACGATGGGCGCGGACTACTCCCGGATCCGCTGGCACATCTCCGCGGTGATCCCCGGGTTCGAGGACTTCGAGACCCGGCTGAAGACGCCCGGTGGCTTCTCGCTGCCCAACGGCCCGCGCGACTCGCGCTCCTTCGCCACCGCGACCGGCCGGGCCCTGGTCACCGCCAACCCGCTGACAGCGATCTCGGCTCCCCCGGGTCACCTGCTGCTGCAGACGCTGCGCTCCCACGACCAGTTCAACACCACGGTCTACGGCTACAACGACCGCTACCGCGGCATCAAGGGCGGGCGCCATGTCGTCTTCGTCAACCCCGAGGACCTCCTCGAGCTCGGCATCGCCGACGGCGACACCGTCGACATCGTCTCGGTCTGGACCGACGGCGAACGCCGTGCCGAGGGGTTCCGCGTCGTCGCGTACGCCACCCCTCGCGGCACCGCCGCGGCGTACTTCCCGGAGACCAACGTCCTCATCCCGCTCGACTCCTACGCCGATGGCAGCCGCACCCCGACCTCGAAGTCGGTCGTCGTACGCCTGGAGGCGCGCTAGCCGGGAATTACATTGCTGGTGTCTGTGTTGGCATCTAACGTGATCAGCATGTTCCGCGTGGTTTCCGAGCACCACCTGTCAGGCAAGAGCCTGACGGGCGCTCCCACGTGGGCACCGTCAGTCGATTGCACCGGCGCTCGAAGCTGACCCTCCTCCTGACCCGCAGGACCCGCGGAGGAGGGTGGCCCGCACCGGCCCCCTCATCGCGGTGACAGCGCCATGAGGCTTGCCGGAGGGTCCTGGCTCACCCCGAAATCTTCTGACACACGAAGGATCTCTCATGGCCAAGGGCCAGTTCGTGCGGACCAAGCCGCACCTCAACATCGGGACGATGGGTCACGTCGACCACGGCAAGACCACCCTGACCGCCGCGATCACCAAGGTGCTCGCGGAGCGCGACCCGAGCGTGAACCGCTTCATCGCCTTCGACGGCATCGACCGTGCTCCGGAGGAGCTGCAGCGCGGGATCACGATCAACATCTCGCACGTCGAGTACGAGACCGCGACCCGGCACTACGCGCACGTCGACATGCCCGGGCACGCCGACTACGTGAAGAACATGATCACCGGCGCCGCCCAGGTGGACGCCGCGATCCTGGTCGTCTCCGCACAGGACGGCGCCATGCCGCAGACGCGCGAGCACGTGCTGCTCGCGCGCCGGGTGGGCGTGCCGTACCTGGTGGTGGCGCTCAACAAGGCCGACACCGTCGACGACCCCGAGCTGCTCGACCTGGTCGAGCTGGAGGTCCGTGACCTCCTCTCGGAGTACGGGTTCCCCGGCGACGACGTACCTGTCGTCCGGGTCTCCGGACTGAAGGCGCTGGAGGGCGACCCGGAGTGGACCGCCGCGATCGGTGACCTCTTGGACACGATCGACGGCTACGTGCCGGTGCCCGAGCGCGAGCTCGGCGAGCCGTTCCTGATGCCGATCGAGAACGTCGTCACCATCACCGGCCGCGGCACGGTGGTCACAGGTGCTGTCGAGCGCGGGTCGCTGAAGGTCGGCGACGCGGTCGAGGTCGTGGGCCTCGGCACGACGATCACCAGCACGGCGATCGGCCTCGAGACGTTCGGCAAGTCGCTGGAGTCCGCGGACGCGGGCGACAACGCGGCGGTGCTGCTGCGTGGCGTCAAGCGCGACGAGGTCCGTCGCGGCCAGGTGGTGGCGCTGCCGGGCAGCGTACGGCCGCACCGGAAGTTCCGGGCGAACCTGCACGCGCTGTCCACTGCCGAGGGTGGCCGGCACACCCCGTTCGCCGCGGACTACCGGCCGCAGTTCTACTTCCGGACCACGGATGTGCCCGGCGGGATCGACCTGGGTGAGATCGCCCTGGTCATGCCCGGCGACACGATCGAGCTCGGAGTGGAGCTGGAGAAGCCGATCGCGATGAACGTCGGACTCGGCTTCGCGGTCCGCGAAGGCGGTCACACCGTCGCCGCCGGTACGGTGACCGAGCTGCTCGACCAGCTCGACTGAGATACGGAACGGCCCTCACCTGGTGGGGGCCGTTCCCTCATTTCCCGATCAGCGGTCTCAGTCGCGGGGGCGCCAGCGCTTCCACAGCGCCTCGCCCTCGGCGCGGACCTTCCCGTCCCACTCCAGCCGCACCAGTGAGGTGATCTGGTCCTCGCTGGCGTCCTTGGTGGAGGCGATGAGCGTGACCGGCTCCCTGAGCGGAGCCGGCCGCCGGTAGCGTACGTCGATCCCGGCCGTGACGTAGGCCAGCGACTCCCCCTCGGCGGGCATCCAGCCGTTGAGGAACGCCTCCTGGTGCACCGCGGCCGCGCTGTGGCAGTCCAGCACGGTCGCGATGATGCCGCCGTTGAGGAACCCGCCGCCGTTGTCGTGCTGCGGCCACGGCTGGAAGGTCGCGGTCACGCTCCCGTCCAGCTGCGGATAGCTCTTCAGCTGGAGCCCCTGGGCGTTGGCCGGCCCGCACCCGAAGCAGGTCATCGTCGGCCACCACTCGTCCTGCAACGCGATCATCTTCACCGCGCCACCATAACCACGATCAGCCGATCCCGGTCCGGAAGCCCTCGCGCCAGGTGGCGTACGACGGCGTCCAGCCGAGCTCCCGCTTCGCCTTGGCGTTCGTGGAGCCCCGTACGGAGGTCATCAGCGCGACCCCGAACTCGCCGATCAGCGGCCGGGCGAGCCAGGCGGGCAGGCGCATCGGGTTCCTGCCGCCGACCTCCTCGGCGAGGAGCGGGATCCACTGGTTCACCGGAGCCGGCTCGTCGTCGACGATGTTGTAGATGCCCGACGCGCCCCGGTCCAGGGCCGCGACGGTCGCGGAGGCGACGTCGTCGATGTGGACGAACGACCACACCCCGGTGCCGCCGCCGACCACCGGCATCTTGCCCTTGCGCAGCATCTCGCCGAGCGCGCCCTCGCGGGAGGTGGCGTTGCCGGGGCCGTAGAAGTTGCCGTAGCGGAGCACGACGCCCTCGAGGCGGTGTCCTGAGCTTGTCGAAGGGTCGGTCGCCGCGGTGACCGCGGACTCCAGGTGGCGGATCGCTGCCAGAGTGCCTCGCGCCTCCTTGCCGGGGTCGTCGATGAGCGGGGCGGTCTCGTCCTTGACCCAGCTGCCGGTGCGCTCGTGGGTCCAGCCGCCGCCGAAGCTCTGCGCGATGAACCGCCGCACCCCGGCCGCTCGGGCCGCCGCCAGCAGGTGGTCGGTGCCCTCGGTACGCAGCCGGTTGGTCATCGCGAAGTCGTGGTCGAACTTCTTCAGGTTCCCGCTGAGGCTGCCCAGGGCGGTGAGCTGGTGCACGACGACCTCGGGCTCGGCCTTGGCGACGGCGTCGTGGACGCTCTGCGTGTCCAGCGGGTCCATCACGATCCCGGTCGCGCCCATGGCGGCCAGGGCCTCGCGCCCCGCGTCGTGCCGGGTCGAGCCGTAGACCTCGTGTCCGGCGGCCACCAGGAGCGGCACCATCCGGACTCCGACCGCACCGGTTCCGCCTGCGATGAAGATACGCATCGTTCTGTCCTCTCGTCGTTGTCGACCCCACCGACGAAACAACCTGCGCTCCTGTGACAGCTGGCGTAAGGTCCTGCACTCGTGGACCTCGCAAGCGCTCATGACGGGCTCCGCCCGCTGATGTTCTCGATCGCCTACCGGATGCTCGGCAGCGTCGCCGAGGCGGAGGACATCGTGCAGGAGGCGTTCCTGCGGATGCACCGCAGCACTCAGCAGTCCGAGGTAGAGGTCGACAACCTCGATGCGTACGCCACCACGGTCACCACCCGGATCGCCATCGACACCCTGCGCTCGGCCCGCCACCGCCGTGAGCAGTACGTCGGCCCGTGGCTGCCCGAGCCGATCCTGGTCTCCGACGAGGACCCGAGCCACCGCCTCGAGCTCGACGAGACCGTCAGCACCGCGTTCCTGGTCCTGCTGGAGTCGCTCACGCCGGTCGAGCGCGCGGTGTTCGTGCTGCGTGAGGTGCTGGGCTACGACTACGAGGACATCGCCCCCGTCGTCGACAAGAGCGCGACCAACTGCCGCCAGATCTTCACCCGTGCCCGCAAGCGGATCGCCGACGGCACGCCGCGGTTCGACCCTTCACGCGAGCGCCGCGACCAGCTCGCCTCGCAGTTCGTCGCCGCGCTGTCGGCGAGCGACATCGCCGGTCTGGAGCGGCTGCTCGCCGACGATGTCGTGTTCGTCGCCGACGGCGGCGGCCGCGCTCCCGCCATCCAGAAGCCGATGCTCGGTGCCGTCGCCGTCGCCCGCTTCCTGCTCGGGCTCATGCGTCAGGGCGAGCGCTTCGGTGTACGTCTGGAGCTCTCCCACGCCAACGGTCAGCCGGCGATGCTCACCCGCGGTGCCGACGGCGCCCTGCTGGGCGTCATCGCCCTCGACGTCGACGGCGGCCGGATCGTACGCATGCACAACGTCCTCAACCCCGACAAGCTCGGCCACCTGGGCGAGGTCGGCGACCTCTTCGCCCTGCTGGCCGAACGCTGACCGTCGAGGTCTACCCGTCGCTGGGGCTCTACCCGTCCAAGAACGTACGCAGCGACTGGTCGACCAGCGGCCGCCCCAGCGTTCCCTCCGTCAGCGCGTCGCGCAGCGCGGTGACCGAGTCGAGATCGGCGACGAGCGTCACCAGCTCGTCGACCTCCTCGCCGATCTCGGCGGGCGTGGTGGCCGCTACCGGCCGATCGAGCAGCAGCGGGCAGTCGACCGGACCGCCCTCCGGCTCCGGGTGGCCGAGCGCGGCGACCCAGCAGCCGATCTCGTAGCGCAGCGGCGCGCTCGGCCCGGCGCCCTGGGCGCGCAGGTCGACGTACCAGACGATGTCGTCGCTCTTGGGGTCACCGAGCCGGTGATGGCCCTTGCGCAGCGGCATGCCGCCCGTCTTGAACGCCTTGGTCGCCGCTGTCCGGGCTGCCTTCTGGTCCATCGCTGAGGTCACGGCCTTAGAAGTCGAGGTCGGTCTCGGAGAGCTGACCGCCTCCGGCGACGATGAACTCCTTGCGCGGAGCGACGTCGGAGCCCATCAGCAGGTCGAAGACCGCCGCGGCCTCGTCTGCGTCGTCCAGCGTCAGCCGGCGAAGCGTCCGGTGGCGCGGATCCATGGTGGTCTCGGCCAGCTGGTCGGCGTCCATCTCACCCAGACCCTTGTAGCGCTGCACCGGGTCCTTCCAGCTGACGTTCTTCTTCTTCAGCTCGGCGAGCTTTCGCTGCAGCTCCTGGTCGGAGTAGGTGTAGACGTACTTCTCCATCCCCTTCTTGGGGTTGGAGATCTCGATCCGGTGCAGCGGCGGGACCGCGGTGTAGACCTTGCCGGCGGCGATCAGCTCGGGCATGTACTTGAAGAACAGGGTCGCCAGCAGAGTACGGATGTGGGCGCCGTCGGAGTCGGCGTCGGCCATGAAGATGATCTTGCCGTAGCGCGCCCCGTCCAGGTCGAAGCCTCGGCCGGTGCCCGTCCCGACCACCTGGATGATCGAGGAGCACTCGGTGTTCTTCAGCATGTCGCCGACCGAGGCCTTCTGGACGTTGAGGATCTTGCCGCGGATCGGCAGCAGCGCCTGGAACTCCGAGTTTCGGGCCACCTTGGCGGTGCCGAGCGCGGAGTCACCCTCGACGATGAACAGCTCTGCGCGGTCGTCGGTGGTGCGGCAGTCGGCGAGCTTGGAGGGCAGCGCGGAGGACTCGAGCGCGTTCTTGCGCCGCTGGTTCTCCTTCTGCTGACGCAGCGAGAGCCGGGTCTTGGAGGCGGCGTACACCTTCTCCATCACCAGCTTGGCCTGCTGCTTCTGCGCCCCGCGCGACTCGGTGAGGAACGCCTTCATCTCCGCGGCGACGACCTTGCGCACCACGCTGCGAGCCGCCGGGGTGCCGAGGATCTCCTTGGTCTGGCCCTCGAACTGCGGCTCGGCCAGGCGCACCGTCACCACCGCGGTCAGACCCTCGAGGATGTCCTCCTTGACGATGTCCTTGTCGTTGACCTTGAGCACCTTGGTGGCGCGCATGGCGTCGTTGAACGTCTTGGTCAGCGCGTTCTCGAAGCCGCTGACGTGGGTGCCGCCCTTCGGGGTGGCGATCACGTTGACGAAGGAGCGGATCTCGTTGTCGTAGCCGCTGCCCCATCGCACCGCGATGTCGACGCCGAGCTCGCGCTCGACGTCCTGTGGCGTCATGTGGCCGGCGTCGTCGAGCATCGGCACGGTCTCGGTGAAGGTGTCCGACCCCTGCAGGCGCAGTACGCCGCTGACCGGCTCGTCCTTGGCCAGGAAGTCGACGAACTCGGCGATGCCGCCGTCGTGGCGGAACTTCTCCTCGACCGGGTCCTCGCCGGACTGGTCACGGATGACCAGCTCGAGCCCGGGCACGATGAAGCTCGTCTGCCGGGCCCGGCCGAGCAGTCCCTCGAGCTCGAAGCGGGCGTCCTTGGTGAAGATCTGCCGGTCGGGCCAGAACCTGACCCTGGTGCCGGTCTTGCCCTTGGCGACCCGCTTGCCCTTGCGGGTCAGGCCGCTCTGCGGCGTGAAGGCAGCCGTCGGGCCGTCACCGTCGAACACACCGGGCACACCACGGCGGAACGACATCCCCTGCTGGGCCGGCGAGCGGTCCACGTCGATGTCCATGCGGCTGGAGAGCGCGTTGACGACCGAGAGGCCGACACCGTGCAGACCGCCGGTCGCGTTGTAGGAGCCGCCACCGAACTTGCCGCCCGCGTGCAGCTTGGTCGCGACCACCTCGACGCCCGGCAGCCCGGTGCGGGGCTCCTTGTCCGTCGGGATGCCGCGGCCGTCGTCGTAGACCTCCACCGAGCCGTCGGGGTGCATCGTCACCTCGACGTGGCCGGCGACTCCGGCCAGCGCCTCGTCGACGCCGTTGTCGATGATCTCCCACAGACAGTGCATGAGGCCCCGGGTATCGGTCGAGCCGATGTACATACCGGGACGCTTGCGCACCGCCTCCAAGCCCTCGAGGACGAGGAGGTGGGCGGCGTTGTAGGTGTTGTCAGAGATGATCGGCTCCTGCGTAACTGCGTTGTTCCCGGGGTACTGCGTGGGGGTGTTCCTGGTTGAAATCTACCGTGCGACACGCCCGGGTCTCACGCAGGCACGCGGCAACCGACCCACGCACCATCGGGCGGCACACGTAGGTCGTGATCGGTCCGTTACGTGGAACTTGTGGGTTTCGATGCACGAAATGGTCGGTCGACAGGTAAGAATGTCTGTCACGGACAGCGATGTCCCGCGGGGTAGGTCCGACCCGGATCCCCAACCCGGAGCGACAACTGCAAGGATTAGAGCTGCGACCGAGGTAAGAGTCCAGGCTAGGGAATCTTCCAAGACTCACGTACGTTATCCCGGCGCAATCATGATTCAGAAATGAGGCCGATGTGACCACTGCCGTTGCCACCAGCTCGCCGCTCACGTCCGAGGACCGTTGCGACCGGTGCGGAGCGCAGGCCTACGTACGCGCGGAGCTCCACTCCGGCGGCGAACTGCTGTTCTGCGCCCACCACGCCCGCGAGCACGGTGAGAAGCTCAAGGAGATCGCGAGCTCGATCACCGACGAGACACACAAGCTCACCGAGAAGAACTGACCCCGCCCACCGACTCCCCGAAGGCCCGGACCACGACGGTCCGGGCCTTCGGCGTCTGCGGGGTGTCACGGGGCTAGGGTTCGCTCCGTGAGTCTCGTCGAAGTTCTCGTCGCGCTGGCCATCGCCTTCGGCATCGCCGGCATCATCGTCCCTGTCCTCCCCGGCGGAGCGCTGCTCGTCGCCGCCGCGATCCTCGGCTGGGCCATCTGGCTGGGAGAGTCCACCGGGTGGGTGATCTTCGGCATCTCCGCCGCCTTCATCGCCATCGGGCTGATCACCAAGTACGCCATCCCCGGCAAGCGCCTCAAGGACTCCGGGATGCCGCTGTCAACCCAGATCTTCGGCGCGACCCTGGCCATCATCGGCTTCTTCGTGATCCCCGTCGTCGGCGTCTTCGTCGGCTTCCCCATCGGCGTCTTCCTCGCCGAGCTCCGTCGCCACGGCGGTGACGCCCGCGTCGCCTGGGCCTCCACCTGGACCGCCCTGAAGGCGATGGGCCTGTTCATCCTGATCGACGCCGCCGCCGCCACCCTCGCCACCATCACCTGGGTCGTGGGGCTCGTCATCACGTGATCAGCCGTCGGCGACCGTCACGTCGTCTGCCATGACGTACGCGATCCGGTGGTTGAACCAGATCTGGTAGTAGGTCGTGCCGCCGGTGATCACGATGCAGTCGGGGACGCCGTCGACGGTGGAACAGTTGAAGTTGACCGCCTTGTAGTAGTCGGTCGGCACCGTCGCGTCGGCCAGGACGTACCTCTGACCTGCGGGGATGGTGTACTGCAGCGGCGCGATCGTCCGCGGCATGACGCCGTCGGGGTAGTCGCTGGCCTTCGCCGGATAGGCCGTACCGTAGATCTTCGCGGTGGTGCCGGGCTTCGGGGTGACGACCTTGCCGTCGGAGGGCACGAGTACGTCGCGGGGATTCTGGATCCAGCCCTGCTTGCCGCCGAACCAGACTCCCCACCACGTCGAGCGGGTCCGGTCGTTGACGACGACCTTCTGTCCGGCTGCCAGGCGCGGGCCCCAGTTGGAGACCTTGGCGGACCCACCGACGACGGTGTCCGGCAGCAGCGGAGCCTCGGTGGAGGGCTCGGCGTAGACGTTGACGAAGTTGGTGCCCCGGTCGCTCGGGCACGGGACGCCAGCCTCGGTGCAACCGGTCATCACGTTGCCGGTGTTCGTCTCGAAGTCGGGGTTGACCGTCCAGATCTCGCTGCGCGACTTCCGGTCGGCCTTGATCGGCGACCGCAGCAGGTCGAAGTAGTGGCTCCAGTCCCAGTAGGGGCCCGGGTCCCAGTGCATCCCGGCGACGTTGGCCGGCGCGACGCCCTGGACCTGGTCGTGGCCGATGATGTGGGCCCGGTCCAGCGGGATCCCGTAGCTCTGGGCCAGATAGCCGACCAGGGTGGCCGAGGTCTGGTACATCGCCTCGGTGTACCAGGCTCCGTCGGCGGCGTAGCCCTCGTGCTCCAGCCCGATCGAGTGGCTGTTGACGTACCAGTTGCCGGCGTGCCAGCCGACGTCCTTGCCGGGGATGTGGTGAGCGACGTGGCCGTCGACCGAGCGCAGCGTGTAGTGCCAGCCGAGGTAGGTCGGGTCCTGGACCAGCCTCACGGTGCCGTCGTAGGAGGTCTCGGTGTCGTGGATGACGATGTAGTCGACCGAACCCTCCTCGGGCCGGCTGGCGAGGTCGTGGTTGCCGTATTCGCCGATCGTGTCGCCGGTCTGCTGGTAGGGCGCCGGCAGCGACTCGCAGCCGAGCACCGCCGGACACTCGACCGTCTCCGCCGTCGACGACTCGGCCAGGTCGAGCCGTCCTATCGCCTCCTCGCTGGCGGCGACCGGCTTCGCGGCCAGGGTGACCTGGTGGCCGTCGTTGGTCGTACGCGACTCCCCCGCGCTCAGCGTCGCGAACACCTGCCGGGCGAACTTGAGCGCGGTCGCCTCGTCCGCGGCCCCGCTGTAGCGGCCCACTGCCGCGCTCCAGTCCGCCAGGCTCTCGGCGCCGCCCGCGGCCTCCTGGTAGGCGGCCAGCACCGCCGCGCCACCGCAGATGTTGGCGACCGCGTCCTCACGCAGATCGGCGACCGGGATCCCGGTGATGTCGTTGGCCGTACGCAGCGTCTCGACCTCACCCAGCCTGACCGCCTCCTCGCGCTGGCGCGTGGTGGGTGCGGGCAGGTTGGAGCCGTCGCCCTTGCCGAGCGGGTCAGGATGGGCCTCGGTGTCCTTCGCCAGGGCCGGCAGGTCAGTCAGGTGCATCGGTCCGTAGCCGCCCGATGTGCTCGGCGCCTCCCCGTGGGCATCCCAGCGCGACTCCATGTAGGAGACCGCGAGCAGCACCTCGGCCGGCACTCCGCTGGTCTCCGACGCTCGCTCGAAGACCGCCTGTCTGTCGGTGGTGCCCTCCAGGCAGACGTTCCAGTCGGGCTCGGCAGCCGAGGCAACCGCCGTGATCGGCACCGCGACGAGCAGGCCACCGAGCAGCGCTCCGGCCGCGGCCAGGGCCGGCCGGTGTGGACGTGAGAGACGCATAGGCACGAGGAGACCTCCCGAGACGCGGACGAAACCGACCCGTGCAACCTAGCCGAATCCACAGCTGTGGCGGGCGAGTCTGCGGAAATGGCGAACGCCCTCCCAGAAGTCCGGGAAGGCGTTCGAGGAGATCTTAGCCAGATTCAGTCGAGATAGTCGCGCAGAACCTGCGATCGGGACGGGTGTCGCAGCTTCGACATCGTCTTGGACTCGATCTGGCGGATGCGCTCGCGGGTGACCCCGTAGACCTTCCCGATCTCGTCTAAAGTCTTCGGCTGACCGTCGGTCAGGCCGAAGCGCATGCTCACGACGCCGGCCTCACGCTCGGAGAGCGTGTCGAGCACCGCGTGCAGCTGCTCTTGGAGCAGCGTGAAGGAGACCGCGTCTGCCGGGACGATCGCCTCGGAGTCCTCGATCAGGTCGCCGAACTCGGAGTCGCCGTCCTCACCCAGAGGGGTGTGGAGCGAAATCGGCTCGCGGCCGTACTTCTGGACCTCGATGACCTTCTCCGGGGTCATGTCGAGCTCCTTGGCCAGCTCCTCCGGGGTGGGCTCACGGCCCAGGTCCTGGAGCATCTGGCGCTGGACGCGCGCGAGCTTGTTGATGACCTCGACCATGTGCACCGGGATACGGATGGTGCGGGCCTGGTCGGCCATGGCGCGGGTGATCGCCTGACGGATCCACCAGGTGGCGTACGTCGAGAACTTGTAGCCCTTGGTGTAGTCGAACTTCTCGACCGCACGGATCAGACCCAGGTTGCCCTCCTGGATCAGGTCCAGGAAGAGCATGCCGCGGCCGGTGTAGCGCTTGGCCAGCGAGACGACGAGACGGAGGTTGGCCTCGAGGAGGTGGTTCTTGGCGCGCTTGCCGTCCTCGGCGATCCACTCGAGCTCGTCGAGGATCTTCGGGGTGATCTTGCCGCCCTTGCCGAGCTTCTCCTCGGCGAAGAGGCCGGCCTCGATCCGCTTGGCGAGCTCGACCTCCATCTCGGCGTTGAGCAGCGGGACCTTGCCGATCTGCTTGAGGTAGTCCTTGACCGGGTCCGCGGTCGCACCGGCGACCATGACGGTCTGCTCGGGCTCGTCGGTGTCGTCGGACGTGGAGACGACGAAGCTCTGCTTCGAGGCCTCCTTCTCGTCTTCCTTGATCGTGGGATCGGCTGCGACATCCTTCTCGAACTGCTCGTCGGGGATGTCGGGCAGGATCTTCTTGCCGTCGGGACCGAGCGGGACGACCGGGGTCTCGGTGTCGTTGTCCGAGTCGTCGACCTCGATGTCGTCGACATCGACCTCGACGTCCTCGAGGACGATCTCTTCGCCGTCCTCGTCGATCTCGGTCGTCTTCTTCGACTCAGGCTCATCGGCCTTCTTCGCCGCGACCTCGGCGGCCGGCTTCGCGGGCGCAGCCGCCTTCTTGGCGGCGGCCTTCTTCGCCGGCGCCTTGGCCGTGGTCGTCTTGCGGGTCGAGGTAGTCGCCGCCGCGGCACGGCCGGTGACGGCGGTGCCGAGGTCCACCGAGATGCCGAGCGTGCTCAGGTGACCGAGCAGTGCCTTGAGGTGCCTGGGCTCGACCGCGGCATCCTCGCTGGCCTGGCGGACCTGGTCGGGACTGACCCGTCCGGTTGGCTTGGCCTGGTCGATCAGCGCCTTCACGGCAGGGTGGGCGAGTACCTCAGCGGGTATCTTGCGCGCGTTCGAGGACACGAACACCTCTCCGTCGAACTTGGTCGAGACTTATCAAAAACTGAGTTTGGGCGCGGCAGGGCCCGGGGTCGTCAAGAGCCGCAGATTCATTCTGCCACGGTGGTGGTGAACATTCCCCATCCGGGGCATCATGTCCCCCAGCAACTCATCCGGCTGCTTTGGCTGCGGCTTTCTTCTGCTGTTTGTAGTCACGTACCTTCTGCAACGACGCAACGTCGACGACGTCAGCCACAGAACGGTAACCATCGAGCGCGTAGTCACCGACGGCCTCCTGCCAGCCATCGGGCCGCACCCCCAGCTGCTTGGCCAGCAGCGAGACGAAGATCTGCGCCTTCTGCTTCCCGAAGCCCGGGAGCGCCTGGACCCGCTTGAGCAGGTCCTTGCCGCTGGTGGCCTCGGTCCACAGCCGGGTGACGTCGCCGCCGTACTCGTTGGTGACGATGGTCGCGATCCCCTGCACCTTCGCCGACATCGAGCCGGGGAACCGGTGGATCGCCGGCGGCGTCGAGGCGATCGCCTTGAACTCCTCGGGGTCCATCTCGGCGATCTTGGCGGGATCCAGATGCCCGAGGCGGGTCACCAGCTTGTGACCGCCCTTGAACGCATCCTCCATCCGATACTGCTGATCCAGGGCCATGCCCAGCAGCAGCGCGAACGGATCCTCGGAGAGCAGCTTGTCGGCGGCCTCGTCGCCGGTGATGTGGAGAGAAGGCATAAGGGACATCCTGCCTCATCTCGCGGTGGCACGTGGTCATGCCTGTGGGCTGTGTCCTGTGGAAAGACGGTCGCGGGATTCCGGCTTCCGTTGCACGCTAGGCCCATGGCCTCCATGCCCACCCTGTCCGAGACGTCCGTCGAAGGGCTGCACGAGCCGCTCTCGCCAGTGCTCGAGAAGCGGCTGAGACGTGCCGTGCTCGACCACACCGCCACCGAGCACCGGCGCTCGTTCCTGGCGCTCGTCCATCTCGGCATCCCGGGTGGCAAGGAGGTCGCCCATGCGCATCGCGAGGACGAGCCCACCGACCATTGGTTGCGCACCGACATCATCCACAGCATGCGGCGCCGGGTCGGCGTGCCGGATCCGATCGTGTGGCTGACTCGCCCTGCCGAAGCGAAGCCCGAAGCGATAGGCGCTGTCGGCCTGGAGGTCGAGGACGTCGACCTCCGCTGGCTCGCCGCCGCCCGGGCTGCGTTCCGGGAGATCGGGTCCCCCCTGACGTACGTCGTGGTGGCCCGCAACGCGTGGATCGACCCGCGCTCGGGACTCAGCCGCCGGTGGAAGCGGCTGCGCTACCGCAACGACTAGGGCGCGTCTCCCAAAGACACGGCGGCCGCGAGCGGCATTTCGGGCCGATCTGGCAAGGCGGCGCTGCGAAGGCATCCTGGAGGCTGTCGAGCGGCGCCAACGCAGCCAGATCGGATGCGAAACGCCGCGTAGCGGGCGTGGATTTGGGAGACGCGCCCTAGGCCGGCCGATCCGACTGCGCCTCCTCCCAGGCCGTCGGAGGAACGGCACCCTCGAGCATCTGCGCGACCAGCACCCCGAGACCGTGGTGACGCTCGCTCGCGAAGCACCTGTCGAGGGCGCACCAGGCGAGCGCGCCGTCACCACCCAGCCAGGCGGCGAAGGCCAGCACGGCGGCCGGGTGGGCGACGTGCTCGTCGGGGCTGCGGCGTACGACATCGGTCCACAGACGCACGTGGGCCCTGGTCTCCTCCCGGGTCATCCCACCCCAGGCGGCGTCACGGCGCTGCGGGTCGCGCAGCGCCAGCAGCAGGGAGGCGACCTGGGCGGCAGACAGCACGGTCCCGGCGACCGCGTCGTCGACCAGCCGGCCGACCTCGTAGATCTTCATCGACGACGCTTGCTCCAGCGCAGCCTCGGTCTCGGCGACGGCCTCGGGCACCGCGGCGATCGAGGCGGCCAGCTCGGTGCGCGAGCGGCGCACCAGATGTCCGTCGTAGACCGCCTGGGCACGGAACGGATGCGCGCCGACGTCGAAGGGCACGCCATCGTCGGGAACGCCGTGGAACCCGAGCGGGTCGAACCATCGGCCGGCCTGCACCCGCAGGCAGCCGATCAGGTCGATCTCGCACTCGGCGAGCCTCTCGGCAAGACGGCGGGCGATCTTCACCCCGAACCGCGGCCCACTGTCGTAGAGAACGAGCAGGACGCCACGCACCTGGTGGCGGACTGCGGGCAGGAGCAGGCTGTCCAGACAGTCCTCGACCTCGTCCGGCGGAGGTAGGTCGATCCTGCCGTGGACCTGATGCTCACCCCCGAAGGTCAGCATGACGATCGACTTCTCGGGCTGGAAGCCGAGCAGGACGGGGACTGCCGCCAGGACGTCCTCGGGACGGGCGATGGAGAGTTTCGTGGTCATGCGGACCACACTCGCCGCGACCCACCGACAGTTTCGGCGCCAATAACCGTGCCTGTGGACAACCGCCTCCCCAACCGCACCTGTGGACGGTGAACGGCCCGCCTCAGACTGTCCCCGCTGCCAGATAGGTTGCCACCATGAGAGCGCACGCGTCGGTGATGCACCTCGACCTTGACGCGTTCTTCGCCTCGGTCGAGCAGCGCGACAAGCCGTCCCTGCGCGGCAAGCCGGTGGTCGTGGGCGGCATCGGCGGACGCGGCGTGGTCAGCACCGCCTCCTACGAGGCCAGGACCTTCGGCGTGCGCTCGGCGATGTCGACCCGCGAGGCCCGCGCGCTGTGCGGGCACGCCGCCTTCCTCTACCCGCGCTTCCATGCCTATAAGAAGGTCAGCGAGCAGGTCTTCGGGATCCTGCGCGAACTGTCCCCGCTGGTCGAGCCGCTCTCGCTCGACGAGGCCTTCGTCGATCTCGCCGCCGCCGACCTCCCCGACCTCGAGGTCGAGACCGTCACCGCGACCGCCTCGAGGATCCGCGAGGAGGTCACTCAGGTCACCGGCGGCCTGAGCGCCAGCGTCGGCCTGGCCAGCTCGAAGTTCATCGCGAAGATCGCCAGCGACCTCGACAAGCCGGACGGCCTCGTCGTGGTGGCGCCCGGCACCGAGCTCGACCTGCTCCGCCCGATGAACGTCAAGGTGATCCCCGGCGTCGGTCCTGCCACCGCCGAGCGCCTGCGCCGTGCGGGCATCCACACCGTGGCCGATCTGGAGCAGGTCAGCGTCGAGGAGCTCGTACGCCTCGTGGGCAAGTCCCACGGCACCAACCTCTACAAGCTGGCCAGGGCCCAGGACGACCGCCGCGTCGAACCCGAGCGCGAGACGAAGTCGGTCAGCGTGGAGGGCACCTACGACACCGACCTGACCGACCGTCCGCTCATGGAGCAGATCCTCACCCGGCAGGCCGGCGAGGTCGCCGCCCGGCTGAAGAAGAACGGGCTCTCCGGCCGCACGATCACGATCAAGGTCAGGCTCTACGACTTCACCACGATCAACCGCTCGACGACCCTGCCCGCCCCGACCGACCAAGCCGGCACCGTCGCCCGCATGGCCAGGAGCCTGCTCGGCGAGCTCTTCACCGCGGGCGAGACGGCCGGAGGCGTACGCCTTCTCGGGGTCGGTGTCTCCGGACTCGCCGACTGGGTCCAGGAGGACCTCTTCGGCGACGACACCGACGAGGACGCCGAGCCCGACCTCCCCCTGCCCGAGCCGGCGCGGCGGCCGACCTGGGCGGCCGGGATGGACGTCGTCCACGCCGAGATGGGCCGCGGCTGGGTCTGGGGCTCGGGGCGCGGCGTCGTGACCGTGCGCTTCGAGACCGCCGAGACTCCCGCCGGCCCGGTGCGGTCCTACGCCGTCGACGATCCCGACCTGCAGCCTTTCAGCGAGTCCTGAGGCCCACTCCCCGGCTCGATCCCGCTGTCGCGGCGAGCGGGTGCGGTATCGCGCCAGGCGACCTCCGTGTGCGATAGCGCGACGCGATGCACCCTGCGTGCCGGTCCCGTGGTCGAACCAGCGAGGGTGGCGGGGATAGGGTCTCGTTCATGTCTGCCGCCCTCTCCTCGACGCCCTGGCCGATCGCTCCCAAGAAGCCCTCGTCCAAGCAGTTCCACGGCCTGACCCGGGCCGATGACTACGAGTGGCTCCGGGAGAAGGAGAACCCCGAAGTCATCGCCTACATCGAGGCCGAGAACGCCTACACCAAGGAGCAGACCGACCACCTCGCCGACCTGCGCACGCAGATCTTCGAGGAGATCAAGGCGCGCACTCTCGAGACCGACCTGAGCGTCCCGACGCGCTCGCGCGGCTACTGGTACTACGGCCGCAGCTTCGAGGGGAAGCAGTACGGCGCGAGCTGCCGAGTGAAGGCCGCCGACCCCGACGACTGGACCCCGCCGACCCCGGCCGACGTCACCCACGACCAGCCCGCCCTCCCCGGTGAGGAGGTGCTGCTCGATCTCGACGCGCTCGCCGAGGGCCACGACTTCTTCAGCCTCGGGGGCTCCTCCGTCAGCCCGTCGACCACCCTGCTCGCCTACGCGACAGACGTCGCCGGCGACGAGCGCTACACCGTACGCGTCAAGGACCTCACCACCGGCGAGCTGCTGAGCGACGAGCTCACCAACGTGCACGGCGGCGCGACCTGGGACCGTGACTCCGCCAACCTCTACTACACCACCGCCGACGAGTCCTGGCGCGCCGACAAGATCTGGCGCCACCGCCTCGGCACCAGCCAGGACGAGGACGAGCTGGTCTTCCACGAGACCGACGACCGGTTCTGGGTCGGCGTGGGACGCACCAAGTCCGACCGGTTCATGTTCATCGGCACCGCCGCGAAGATCACCGCGGAATACCGCTTCCTCGACCTCGACGACCCCGACGCCGGCTGGCAGGTCTTCGCCGCCCGCGAGGAGGGCGTCGAGTACTCCATCGAGCACGCCGCCATCGCCGGCGAGGACGTCTTCCTGGTCACCCACAACGCCTCCGGCCCCGACTTCGAGATCGCCACCGCGCCGATCGCCCCGACCCCACGGACCGAGTGGCAGCCGCTCCTCCCCCACACCCAGGGCGTACGCCTGGAGGACGTCGACGCCTTCGCCGGCCATCTGGTCGTGCACCAGCGCAGCGAGGGCCTGACCCAGCTCCGCATCCTGGAGCTCGGTGAGAACGGTGTCGCCGACGACTACCTGGTGAAGTTCGACGACGAGCTCTACACCATCGGCTCCGGTTCCAACCCCACCTTCGATTCCCCGGTCGTGCGGCTCGGCTACACCACGATGCGCACCCCGGCCTCGATCTACGACTACGACGTACGCAGCCGCGAGCTGACCCTGCTCAAGCAGGCCCCGGTGCTCGGTGGCTACGACCGCGACGACTACGAGGAGCACCGGCTCTGGGCGAGCGCCGAGGACGGCGTACAGGTGCCGATCTCGATCGTGGCGAAGAAGGGGCTCCACGAGACCGGGCCGATCCCGGTGCTGCTCTACGCCTACGGCTCCTACGAAGCCAGCATGGACCCCTACTTCTCCATCGCCCGACTGAGCCTGCTCGACCGCGGGATCGGCTTCGCGATCGCCCACATCCGCGGCGGCGGCGAGATGGGCCGGGCCTGGTACGACGACGGGAAGATGCTGAAGAAGCAGAACACCTTCTCCGACTACATCGCCTGCGCGCGCCACCTCGCCGAGTCGGGCTGGTCGACGCCCAGCCAGATCATCGCCGAGGGCGGCAGTGCCGGCGGCCTGCTGATGGGTGCGGTCGCCAACCAGGCGCCCGACGCCGTGGGCGCGATCGTGGCCGCGGTGCCGTTCGTGGACGCGCTGACCACGATGCTCGACGCGACGCTGCCGCTGACCGTCACCGAGTACGACGAGTGGGGCAACCCGGAGGCCGACAGGGAGACGTACAACTACATGTCCTCCTACGACCCCTACACGAACGTCACCCGGCAGCACTACCCGCCGATCCTGGCCGAGACCAGCATCAACGACACCCGAGTCCTCTACGTCGAGCCCGCGAAATGGGTCGCCAAGCTGCGCGCGACGGCAGAGAATCCTGGTGACGTACTGCTGAAGACGGAGATGGCGGCCGGACACGGCGGAGTCTCGGGGCGCTACAAGGCGTGGGAGGACCGGGCGTTCAGCCTTGCCTGGATGATCGACCAGGTGACCTCTTCGTAGGGCATATCTGCGGGAACCTCGGGGTACTCCATGAGAAACCCCTGAGATTCACCTCACGATGCAACTTATCGCCCGCGGCGTACGTCGAACCGGACAAGAGATCGAAAACGGATTCGATGACAAGGCGCTCTACCAGGGAACACCTGGGAGGGGCGAAGCGTTGAAACCACCGTGAGGCCACAAACCTCACCGTGAGGAGGTTCCCATGGCGACACGCACCGCCACTGCCACCCGAGAGATCGAGGGCCGTGACAGCGTCGGGCTGTATCTCGACGAGATCGCCCGCAACGAGCTCCTGGATGCTGCCAAAGAGGTTGAGCTGTCCAAGGCGATCGAGGCCGGCCTGATGGCCGAGCATCTGCTGGCCGAGGGCCGCGTCGGCCGCAAGAAGGCACCCGGTGGAGCCACCCGAGCGGAGTTGGAGTGGCTGGCCGAGGAAGGCCACCGCGCCACCCGTCAGTTCATCAACGCCAACCTGCGACTGGTGGTGTCGATCGCGCGGAAGTACGGCCGCGCGCAGATGCCGATGCTCGACCTGATCCAGGAAGGCAATACCGGCCTGATCCGGGCCGTTGAGAAGTTCGACTACACCAAGGGCTACAAGTTCTCGACGTACGCGACGTGGTGGGTGCGCCAGGCGATCACCCGTGGCATCGCCCAGCAGGCGCGTGTGGTCCGGCTGCCCGTCCACGTCGTCGAGGAGCTCAACCAGGTCGGCGGCGCCCGCCGCACCCTGGAGCGTCAGCTCGGCCGCGACCCGGAGCCGGAGGAGATCGCCGGCGAGCTCGGAATGGACATCGACCGCGTCCTCGACCTGCTCTCCTGGGGTCGTGACCACGTCTCGCTCGACACCCCGATCGACGAGGACGGCGACACCTCGCTGGGTGACCTGATGGCTCAGGAGTCCTCACCGTCGCCCGACATGGACGTCATCGACGTCGAGTCGCGCGAGCGGCTCAACTCGCTGGTCGGCCAGCTCGACGAGCGTTCCGCCGACATCGTCCGCTCCCGCTACGGGCTCACCGACGGCCGTCAGCACAAGCTCGCCGACATCGGCGTCAAGCACGGTATCTCCGCCGAGCGCGTACGCCAGCTCGAGCGCGAGGCTCTGCAGAAGCTGCGCCGCTTCGCAGACCCTGACCTGGCGGCGTAGCACCCCAGCCGAGGCGTCACCTCCGACGGCCGAGGCGTCAGTTGAACAGATCGAGTTGGCACTACGGTGCCCACTCGATCTGCGTATGTGACGCTTCGGCCGACGCGGGCGACGTCTCGGCGGTCAGTAGCCGCCGGGCGGCGGGGCCATCTCCAGGCGTACGCCGATGAGGCGGACCGGGCGGTCCTTCTCGACCCGCTCCAGGAGCGCCTCGGCCTCGTCGGCGAGGCGATCGGGGTCGAGGGTGGGCTCGGGGAGCTTGTGGCCGCGGGTGACGGTGAAGAACGGCTTGAGGCGCACCTTGATCTCGACCCTGGTCACCGGCCGTCCCTCCTTCACCACGTCCGCGAGGCACTCGGCGCACAGGCGGCGGGTCGCGGCGACGATGTCCGGCCACTCGACGAGGTCCTGCTGGAAGGTCTCCTCGTGGCCGTGGCCGCGCGCGACCCACGGCGAGGGGTCCACGGAGCTGGTGTCGGCGCCACGACCCAGACGGCGCAGCCAGGGGCCGGTCGTGGGGCCGATCTCGGCGGCCAGACGCTCCGCCGAGGCCGCTCCCAGGTCGGCGACCGTCTCGATCCCGAGCCCGGCGAGCCGCTTCGCGGTCTTCGCCCCGATCCCCCACAGCGAGTCGGTCGGACGGTGGCCCATCTCGGCGTCCCAGGTCTCGTGGGTGATCCGGTAGACGCCGGTCCCCCGCGGCTGCCCTCCCGGGCCGGGCTCGTGGCCGCCCGCCCCGGCCTCACGCGCGAGAGCGCCGTCGACGCGCTGCTTGGCGAACCCCGTGGCGAGCTTCGCCTGCAGCTTGTTGTCGCCGACACCGACGCCGCTGCGCAGCCGGGTGCGTGCGAGCACGAGATCGCGTACGTCCTGGGCGAAGGCCACCGGATCGCCGAGGTCTCCGTGTCCGGGGCCGGGCCCGAGGAACGCCTCGTCCCAGCCGAGGACCTCGACCAGGACGGGTACGCCGCCCCACTCCAGCGATCGCAGCGTGTCCATGACGCCCGCGGAGGCCTCGTCGTAGGCCACGTGGTCGACCGGGAGCAGCACCGCGTCGGGACACTTCCGCACTGCCAGCCGCAGCGGCATCCCCGAACCCACCCCGTGCGCCCGAGCCTCGTAGGAGGCCGTCGAGACCACCGCCCGCTCGGTCGGGTCCCCGCGCCCACCCACGATCACCGGTTGACCGGCCAGCTCGGGCCGGCGCAGCACCTCCACCGCCGCGATGAACTGGTCCAGGTCGACGTGCAGCACCACGCTCATGGTCGCTCGCTCATGCCCCGATGGTGCCACGAACCAACTCGGCGACGCTTCGACGTCAGAAACTGACGCTTCGGCGCCAGAAAGTGACCTCTCGGCGGGGTCAGCCTTGGGAGGCCGCCTTCGAGAGGGCCGCGGAGGCCTGCTCCGCCTGCTCGCGTACGTCACCGGGGACCGGCACCGCGCCGGCGGTGCGCTGCTGCCACAGCTGCATGGCGACGACCTTCGCGGCGGCGTCCTCGACAAGCGAACGCTCGAGGCGCCCGGAGCGCAGCGCCTTGACGACGCTGCGGTGGGCGGCCTTGGAGTTGGCCGGCATCAGCAGGAGGTCGGCGCCGGCCTCGAGGGCGGCCACCGAGGGCTTCTTCGTGGTGGTCGTGACCGCGCCCATGCCCAACGAGTCGGTGACGGCGATGCCGTCGAAGCCGAGGTCGTCGCGGAGCAGGTCGTAGATGGGAGCCGCCATGCTGGCCGGCTTCCCGGGGGCCACGGCCTTGACGTCGACGTGGCTGATCATGACCGACGGCGCACCGGCATCCACCGCGGCGTCGAACGGCACCAGGTCGCGGCGCTTGAGCTTCTTCTTCCCGAAGTCGAGCTCCTGGAGCCCGAGATGGGTGTCACCGGTGACCGCGCCGTGGCCAGGGAAGTGCTTGGTGGTGGAGACCAGACCGGCGGCGTTGTAGCCCTGAACGGCCGCGGAGACCGCCGTCGCGGCGATCTTCGGGTCCTCGCTCGGGGAACGCGAGCCGATCGTCGGATCGGCCGCGCCGACGGTCACATCCGCGACCGGCGCGAACGCCCAGGTGAAGCCCAGGTCGCGCAGCTCGAGCGCCGTCGTCCGCGCCGCCTCGGTCGTCACCGTGACTCCCTTGCCCGGCTTCGCCTCGATGGCATCCCCGGTGCGCTCGAACTCGGGGAAATCGGTGGCCACGCCGCGCAGGTGGGAGACGACGCCACCCTCCTGGTCGACGCCGATCACCGCGGGGAACGAGCGGCCATCAGCGGCCACCGCACGGGAGACCGCGGCGGTCGTCTCGCGCACCTGGGCCTCGTCGACGACGTTCTCGCCGGTCACGCTCACCCCGGCGAGGTGGAGCTTGCGGACCATCTTGGCGGCCTTGGCCGGGTCGGTGCCGTGGTAGCGGCCGACGATCACCTGCCCGGCGAGCTGCTTCTCGTCCCAGCCCGACACCAGCTCGCGGGCGGTCGCCAGCTCTCCCCGCGTGGGACCCCAGGCCAGCGGCGTGGTGTCCTTCTTCGGGTCGGTCTTCGTGGTGGCGTTGGCCGGCCTGTTCGGCTCCTCATCGACCCTCGTCGGCATGCCGACGGTCACCGCTGCCGCGCCCGCCCCGGCCGCCAGGGCCAGCACGGCCCCCGCGATCACCGGTCGCAGCCAACGCCTCGGCCGACGCCGCTGATCCTCTGAATCGGTGTGCTTGCCCCCAGTCACGCGGCCGAGTATGTCAGCAACCCCCGCCCATTAACACGTTCCGGCGAGTGCGTCGTAGATCTCCCGCACCCGCTTCCGCAGGTCATCGAGGGTGCCGGTGTTGTCGATGACGTACGTCGCCGCGGCGAGCCGATCCTCGCGACTGGCCTGCGCGGCGATGCGAGAGCGGGCGTCGGCCTCGCTCATCCCCCGCGAGACCGCACGCTCGATCTGCGTAGACACCGGCACGTCGACGACGATCACCTCGTCGAAGAAGGGCGCGTAACCCACCTCGACCAGCAACGGGATGTCGTTGACGACCAGCTTCCCGGCCGTCCGCCCGGTCTCCTCGAGCTCCGCGGATCGCGCCCCGACCAACGGGTGCACGATCGCGTTGAGCCGTTCACGGGCGCCCTGGTCGGCGAAGACGATCTCCCCCACCTTGGCCCGGTCGAGCGCACCGGACTCGGTCAGCACCGACGGCCCGAACTCCTCCACGACCTGGGCGAGCCCCGCTGTGCCCGGCTCGACGACCTCCCGGGCGATCTTGTCCGAGTCCACGATCACCGCCCCGAACCCGGCCAGCAACTCCGACACCGTGCTCTTCCCCGAGGCGATCCCGCCGGTGAGTCCTACGCGCATGGGCCCAACCTAATGGGGCCGCTGTCGGCGCCTCACGCCGCCTAGGCCGGCATGGCCGAGTCGAGGCTGTCGCTGCAGGCGAACCGGCGCCGGTAGGCCTGCGGGGAGAGCCCTCGTACGCGCGTGAAGTGGTGACGCAGGGCCGCGGCGTTGCCGAAGCCGACCTCGCCCGCGATCCACTCCACCGACCGGTCGGTACGCTCCAGCAGCTCCTCCGCCCGGCGCACCCGCTGGGCGGTGATCCAGGCATAGGGCGTCGCCCCGGTCTCGGCACGGAACCTGCGGGCGAACGTACGCGGCGACATCAGCACTCGATGGGCGAGCGAGTCCACGTCGAGGTCTTCGTGGAGGTTCTCCACGATCCAGGCCAGCAGCGGACCGAGCGTCTCGGCCTCGACCTCTGGTACGGGGCGGGAGATGAACTGCGCCTGCCCGCCGTCACGCTGGGGCGGCACGACCATGCGCCGGGCCACGGCTGAGGCGACCGCTGCTCCGTACTCCTGGCGCCAGATGTGCAGGCACGCGTCCAGTCCGGCGGCGGTGCCGGCACTGGTGATGATCTGCCCGGTGTCTACGTAGAGCACCTCGGGCACCACCTTCGCCTCGGGGAACCTCTCCGCGAGCTCGTCGGTGTACTTCCAGTGGGTGGTGCACTCACGCCCGTCGAGCAGACCCGCCGCACCCAGTGCGAACGCCCCGCCGCAGACCGTCAGGATTCGGGCGCCACGGTGATAGGCGCGCAGCAGCGTCTCGGCCACCTGCGGCGGCACCGGGTCGCCCCTGCGCATCGCCGGCACACACACCAGGTCGGCCTCGTCGGCCCGCTCGAGACCGTACGTGGCCTCGATCCCGAAGCCCAGGTTCGAACGCACCAAGCCGGGCTCGAGCGAGCAGACGCCGAACTCCAGCAACGGCACCCCGTCGTCGCGCCGGTCGAGCCCGAACGCCTCGCACACGACTCCGAACTCGAAGGGGGCGACACCGTCCCAGATCACCGCAGCTACGTTCCTAAGCACCTTAGAAGGGTGCCAGTTGGCAGGAAATCGCGCAACTTAGGCATTTCTGCCAATGTGGCAGGAATGCCTGGTAGCGAAGAATTACTGCCATGAACACAGCAATCCTCGTCCTCATCGTCCTGCTCGCCGTCGCCGCCTACGCCACCATCTCGACCGTACGCCACGACCGCCCCAAGGCCGCCCCGCGGTCCCACGCCTCCGACCCCGACTTCCTCCCCGCAGTCCGCTGGCACTGAGAGACGGGCACCCGAATGAGTGCACCTGAAGATGCCGAAGACCCGGCCCCACGACGGGGACCGGGTCTTCAGCGTTTCAGCTCAGCGTTTCACTGACCGCCGGTCAGCTTCTCGCGGAGAGCCTGCAGCGCCTCGTCGGAGGCGAGCGAACCGCCCTCGTCCTCGGAGACGGTCTCGTCGACCGAGCCACCCGAGGAGTAGGAGGTGGCCTCGCCGGCCTCGGCAGCCTTCTCGGCGGCCTCCTGCTGCTGCTTGATGTGGGCCTCCCAGCGAGCGTGGGCCTGAGCGTACTGCTGCTCCCACTTCTCACGCTGCTCGTCGTAGCCCTCGAGCCACTCGCCCGTCTCCGGGTCAAAGCCCTCGGGGTAGAGGTAGTTGCCCTGCTCGTCGTAGCTGGCCGGCATGCCGTAGAGGGTCGGGTCGAACTCCTCCACGTCGGTCGAGGTGACCGTCTCGTTGGCCTGCTTGAGCGAGAGCGAGATGCGACGACGCTCGAGGTCGATGTCGATGATCTTGACCATGACGTCGTCGTTGACCTGGACGACCTGCTCGGGGATCTCCACGTGGCGCTCGGCCAGCTCGGAGATGTGCACCAGGCCCTCGATGCCCTCCTCGACACGGACGAACGAACCGAACGGCACCAGCTTGGTGACCTTACCCGGGACGATCTGGCCGATCTGGTGGGTGCGGGCGAAGTGCTGCCACGGGTCCTCCTGCGTCGCCTTCAGCGACAGGGAGACACGCTCGCGGTCCATGTCCACGTCGAGAACCTCGACGGTGACCTCGTCACCGACGGTGACGACCTCGGACGGGTGGTCGATGTGCTTCCAGGACAGCTCCGAGACGTGGACGAGACCGTCGACGCCGCCGAGGTCCACGAACGCACCGAAGTTGACGATCGAGGAGACGACACCCTTGCGGATCTGACCCTTCTGGAGCTGGGTCAGGAAGCCGTGGCGAACCTCGGACTGGGTCTGCTCGAGCCAGGCACGGCGCGACAGGACCACGTTGTTGCGGTTCTTGTCGAGCTCGATGATCTTGGCCTCGAGGGTCTGACCCACGTACGGCTGCAGGTCGCGGACGCGACGCATCTCGACGAGGGAGGCGGGGAGGAAGCCACGCAGGCCGATGTCCAGGATGAGACCACCCTTGACGACCTCGATGACCGCGCCCTCGACGACGCCGTCCTCCTCCTTGACCTGCTCGATCGTGCCCCAGGCGCGCTCGTACTGCGCGCGCTTCTTGGACAGGATCAGGCGGCCTTCCTTGTCCTCCTTCTGGAGCACCAGGGCCTCGACCTTGTCGCCGACCTCGACGACCTCGGACGGGTCGACGTCGTGCTTGATCGAGAGCTCGCGCGACGGGATGACACCTTCGGTCTTGTAACCGATGTCGAGCAGGACCTCGTCCCGGTCGACCTTGACGATGACACCGTCCACGATGTCGCCGTCGTTGAAGTACTTGATGGTCTCGTCGATCGCGGCGAGGAAGTCCTCTTCCGACCCGATGTCGTTGATCGCGACCTGAGGCGCGTCGTAGTCGGGAAGAGGAATGTTGAGCGTGCTCGTCATAAGGGAGGTGGTTTCCTTGGGTGGACAGATATCGTCGGGTCACACACGGCTCAAGTCTCCGGTCGGCCACCCCTCGCCGGCACCAGCACAAACAGGCTTCGTCGCCCGGCGCGAACCGGCGGTCGAGGTAGCAAGCCAAGGTCCACTAGGTCTGGGACCCGGGCAGACTTCAGACGCAGTTTCTTAGCCTACGCTCCCGTCACAGGCTCCGTCCAACTGTCGACGTCACCGCGAAGGGCCTACCCTTGAGAGGTGGACCAAGCCATCAGCCCGGTCGTCCGACCGGAGGCGCCCATCGATCCCTTCGGCGCGATCGAAACCATCGGAACAACCGGCCCTGTGGTCAGAGCCGAGCGGCGTACGGTCGGTGAAGCCGAGTCACGCCACGCGAACGGCCCCGACTGGGACCGCTATGCCGACGAGTACCAGGCGACCCACGGACCGTTCCTCGGCGAGGCCGGGTTCGTCTGGGGGCCGGAGGGTCTGACCGAGGCCGATCTCGGCGTCCTCGGCGACGTCAGCGGCAAGGACGTGCTCGAGCTCGGCTCCGGCGCCTGTCAGTGCTCGCGATGGGTGAACACCCAGGGCGGTCGCGCGATCGGCCTGGACCTCTCGGGCCGCCAGCTCCAGCACTCCCGGCGCCTCGACGAGCAGACCGGCGTGGTCGTGCCCGCCGTGCAGGCCACCGCGACCGACCTGCCCTTCGCCACCGACTCCTTCGACGTGGTCTTCTGCTCCTTCGGAGCGCTGCAGTTCGTCAGCGACATCGCCCACGCGCTCGCCGAGACCGCCCGCGTCCTGCGGCCCGGCGGCCGCTTCGCGTTCTCGATCACCCACCCGACGCGGTGGATGTTCCCCGACGACCCCGGCCCCGATGGCCTGATCGCCGCCCAGTCCTACTGGGACCGCACCCCCTACGTCGAGGTGGACGACGAGACCGGCGAGGTGTCGTACGTCGAGCACCACCGCACCCTCGGAGACTGGGTCTCGCTCCTGGCCGGCGCCGGGTTCCGGATCACCGATCTGGTCGAGCCCGAGTGGCCCGAGGACCACGAGCGGATCTGGGGCGGCTGGTCGCGCACCCGGGGCCTGTTGACCCCCGGGACCGCGATCTTCGGTGCGGACCTGACGAGCGGCTAGACAGGACCCAGCTCAACCCCCATGGAAACGTCTGCGGGCCCGGAGACTGTCCTCCGGGCCCGCAGACGTCGACGCTGGCGTGTGTTGAGCCTCAGGCGTCGACCAGGGTGCGGTCGTCCGCGGAGGCGTGGGCGCCACCGTTGGGCTTGCGACCGCGCAGCGCCAGCCACAGGCCGATCAGCAGGAAGATCAGGCCGGCGACGACGCCGCCGACGGGGATCCAGGTGCCGATCAGGTTGAGCTGGGCGATGTTGTCCTTGGCGTCCTGGGCGTTGTTGGAGACGGTCTCGTCGGAGTAGCTCATGTCGGCATCGATCAGCACGGTGCCATCACTGGTGACCATCTTCTGGGTCGCGCTCTGGTCGATGTAGGAACCGGTGGTCGGCTCGACGTAGATCGTCTGGGTCGCCTCGTAGGTGCCCCGGATGTCGTCCTCGGTGTCCTTCACCTCGTCGTCTCCCGCCGAGAGCGACGCGTCGTCCTCGGAGGCAGCGACCTCGAACTGGTAGGTCTTCACGCCCTTGACGTCGACGTCGTCGACGTAGGTGGCGATGACGGTCGTGCCGAGCGTGTCGTCCCAGTACTCATAGTCGTGGCGCTCGGTGTCGAACGGGAACTTGCCGGCCAGGCCGGTCATGCCCTCCACGGCCCGGTCCTCACCGACGTACTTGGCCTGGTCCTCGACGACCTCGGAGCTCTTGCGGTCCATGGCGTAGGCGCGCTCCGTCGTGGTCACCACGCGGTCGTCGTCCTCCGCGCGGGCGCACGGAGGCGTGTCGCCCTCCTGGATCATGATGCAGCCGGCCTCGACGAAGACGACGACGTCGTCGGTCGACTCCTTCGGCGCCGCCTCGGTGGTCCGGGTGTACTTCACCGGAACTGGGGTATCCGACTTGGCCAGCGCGCCGCTGGCGGTGCCGTCCAGGACGGTCGTGGTGTTGACGTTGAGCGGCACGGTCGCCGCGGCGTCCCGACCCCAGAAGCCCGCTACCGCGGCAGCGGCCAGCGCAAACGCGCCGACCAGCAAGAAGACGTAACCAATCACTCTTCGCATGTTTTTGCCCCTCCCAAGGCCTCAGTTCCCCCCTCGATCCGCGAACCGTAGCAGCAATACCTGGGCAGGTGTGCAACGGGTCACAAACTGCTGTGCGACACTTCCTCTTCGTGTCCTCCCCCCATCCCACAACCACCGCTGCCGGGCACACCGGCGGGCCAACCGACGCGCCCGCTGCCGACGGCCTGCTCGCGACTCCCCGCAATGTCGTGGCGACCGCGCTCGCCCTGATCGTGGCCCAGCTCGCCTTCCGCGCCTGGGCGCTGAGCGGCTCGTGGTACCGCTTCGACGACGCGAACTTCATGTCGAAGCTGATGTCCGACGGCCTCTCGGCCGACCTTCTCTTCCACGGGTTCGCCGGACACCTGATGCCGGGAGCGTTCGCGCTGACGGCCTACAACTTCGGCCTCGACCCGTACGCCTGGGCCTACCCGGCCGCCGAGCTGCTGGTGCTGCAGGCGATCGCGAACCTGGGCGCACTGGTCTTCCTCTGCTCCGCGTTCGGGAAGCGGCGCGGAATCCTGCCGCCGCTGGCGCTGTTCCTGTTCAGCTCGATCAGTCTGCCGGCGTTCCTGTCCTGGGGTCCCGGCATCACCCAGCTGCCGTTCCTCGCCGCGATCTTCTGGGGATCGTGGGCACACCTCAACTACCTGCGTACGCGGCGGTTCGGCTGGGCCCTGCTGGCAATGCTCATCACGCTGGCCGCCATCGCCTTCGGCGAGAAGGCGATGCTGCTGTTCTGGCCCTATGCCGTACTGGCGCTGGGCTGGTTCGCGACCGGTGACATCCTGACCCGGCTGCGGACGATCATGGGCCGCTACCTGCCCGGCGTGCTCCTCTACGGGGTCGTCTCGATCGGCTCCGTGGTCGCCTACCTCACCCTGGGCGCGGGGTCGTCGAAGGCGTCGGGCAGCTCTGACGCCAACGGGTTCGCGCTGGTCGCACAGCGGTTCCTGCTGGAGTCGTGGGCGCCCGGCGTGGTCGGCGGGCCGCTGCGGTGGAAGTGGATCGAGGGCAACTCCGCCGGCTGGGCCGAGCCCGGCGCCGTGGTCTCGGTGCTCGCCGTCGGCGTGCTGGCGCTGCTGACCTTCGAGCTCGCCCGCACCCGCTCGATCGCGCTGCGGGCCTGGTGGCTGGTCGGCGGCATCCTCGTCATCGACATCGCCCTGATCACCGCCATCCGGGCCGGCGGCGTCGGCGCCGACATCGCGCTCGCCTACCGCTACCTCACCGACACGATCGCGGTGACCGCGATGGCGCTCGCGCTGGCCACGCTGCCGCTGCGCGGGGCCGTGGAGACGCTCACCCCGACGCGCACGTCACCCTTCCTCGACGTCCCCCGGCGGGTCGCCGTAGCGACCGCGGTCGTCGCCGCTCTGGGGCTCTTCTCGTCCTACTCCTACGTCCAGGGCTGGCACGAGGACGACAACACCCGGCGCTACATCGACACTGTCCGCGCCGACCTGGCCGAGGTCGAGGAGCCGCTGCCGATGGCCGACGGGCCGGTGCCCCAGTGGATGGTCTGGGGCGCGTCGTACCCCTACAACCAGGTGAGCCGGGTCCTCCGGCCGCTGTCGGACAAGATGGCGTTCCCACGGGCCAGCACCGACAATCTCTACCTGGTCGACGAGGACGGACACATCCGGCCCGCCCTGGTCGAGCCCGAGCGACGCTCGGTCGGCGCCGTCGACCCGACACCGAGCCTGGACAAGTGCAAGCTGCGCGTGCGGCAGACGCCGCTCGAGGTGGGCCTGGACGGCGGCGTCGACGGCGCCGGGTGGTGGATCCGGGTCGCCTACGTGGCTGCCGCCAAGGACGCGGGCCGGATGCGGGTGACCGCCGGCGACCACTCCTACGACGTCGAGATCGAGCCCGGGTTCCGCAGCCTCTACCTGCGTACGGGCGAAGGACGCTTCGACACCATCGGCTTCCAGAGCCTGACTCCGGGGTCGAAGCCCTGCCTGGGTGGCATCGAGGTCGGCAGCCTCGTGCCGTTCGGCGACCCGATCTCAGGGCCCGAGGACGAAGGCTGATGATGGCTGGCCGAAGCGGAGCCCGAGTCGATGTGGATCGTCGATTCCTCACGCTCGACGCGCTGCGCGCCGTCGGGGCGCTGATGGTCGTGCTGACCCACGTCGCGTTCCACACCGGCCGCTACCCGCAGGGCTGGACCGGGGCGATGCTCGCCCACTTCGACCTCGGCGTGGCGCTCTTCTTCGTGGTCTCCGGGTTCCTGCTGGCCAGGCCCTGGTTCGTCGCCAGCGCCGCCGGAGCGCCGCCGCCGAGCACCGGACGCTACCTGTGGAAGCGTGCCCTGCGGATCCTGCCGCTCTACTGGGTCGTCGTGGCCGTCTGCCTGATCGCCGCGCCCGCGAACTCCGACGTCGGCGTCGGCGGCTGGATCGCCAACCTGACCCTGACCCAGATCTACACCCAGGACACGCACGCCTACGGCCTGGCGCACATGTGGAGCCTGTGCACCGAGGTCGCCTTCTACCTCGTGCTGCCGCTGGTGGTGCGGCTGCTGACGCCGCGAGACCGCCTGGACGTACGCCGCGTGCTGGTCCTCTGCCTGCTGCTCTCGATCGGCGGCGTGGCCTTCGCGGCCGGCGCCCGGACCTGGTTCGACCAACCGTTCGCTGCCGAGTGGCTGCCGGCCTACCTGCCGTGGTTCCTGGCCGGCACCGCGCTCGCGGCCTGCTCGGTCGACCCGGGCATGAGGGCTCGGCTGGACGCCGCCGCGCGCGACCTGGCCGGCTGGTGGCTGCTGGCGCTGGGGCTCTTCGTCGCGGCCTGCACGCCGATCACCGGCCCGACCGGGCTGGTGGATGCGCCGACGCCGGCGGAGTCGGCGCTCAAGTGCGTGCTCTACGGCGCGGTCGCGGTGTGCGTCATCTTCCCGCTGGTCTTCGGGCCCGAGCTCGACGGCCCCGTACGCTGCTGGCTGGCCAGTCCGGTGCCCAGCGCCCTGGGCGAGATCTCCTACGGCGTCTTCTCGATCCACATGTTCGTGCTGCTGATGGGCATGGAGCTGCTCGGGTTCGGCACCTTCAACGACCGCTTCTGGACCGTCCTGGCGATGACGCTCGCCGTCACCATTCCTATCGCGGCGCTGTCCTATATCTTCTTCGAGCGCCGGATGATGCGGCTGCGCGGCTGGCGTCCCTCCGGGCGCCGGCCGAAGCGGCGGCCCGAGCCGGAGCCTGACGCCGAGACCGTGCCCGAGTCTGCCTCAGAGCTCGGTGAGACCGAGGCTGCCGCGGCGACCAGCACGATCGCGACCAGCGACAACGCCTGAGCCGTCCAGGCGGGCGGGTCCCAGGGCAGGTCCCAGGCGGTCGGAAGGATCTCGACGGCCAGGGCGCCGGCGAGCAGCGCTGCCCCGGACCCGGCGGCCAGGAGACGTATGAGAGCCGGCCGTCGGCCGGTCAGACGCGGCAGCAGCCAGGCGACCACGGCGGCCAGCGCGCCCCACCAGCCGGCGAGCAGACCGGCCACCAGGACCAGCAGCCCGCCGTCGTACCACCGCCACGGCGCGGCCACGGGGAACAGCTCCAGGCTGGGCGGGGTGCCGCGACGGCGCCATGAGGTCGCCATCGCGAGCGCCAGGACCAGCACCATGCCGCCCGCACCGGCGAACAGGCCGGCACGGTAGGTGTCCTCGGGCGCGAAGCCGAAACGTACCTCTCCCCCGGCGCCGGCGGGCACGATCCAGCCCTGCTGCCAGCCGTCGACCCGCTGGGCGCGCAGGACCTTGCCGTCCAGGGTCGCGGTGGCGCCGGTGTTGATGTTCTGCGGGAGCACGAGGACCCGGTCGTACGCCTCGGCCGAGACCGTCGCGGCGACCGCGGCGTCGCGCTCGTCGCGCTCCACCTCGACCGCCTCTGGGGCCTCCGCGTCCGCGATCACCTCGGCACTGAGCTCGAGGCTGTCGACACGGAGGGCGCCGACCGGATCGGCGAGCAGAGTGTTCTCGCCTGCGGCGAGGCCGACCGGGGCCGTGCCACAGACCCTCAGCGGCACCTCGCCGCCGCGCAGCAGGTCGGAGAGCGACCCGTTGACCGCCGTACGCAGCACCCGCTCGCCCACGCGGATGGGCGGACCGTCGGCGCAGCCTGCCCGGAGCGCGCCGTCGCCGAGCGGACGGCCGTTGACCTCCAGCTCGGAGATGCCGGCGGGCAGCTCGGTCGCGTCGGCCATGCTGGAGGGCTGGTCGTAGGCGGCGTCGGTCTCGGTGATCCGGATCCGGAGCCGGTCGGTGCGCCAGCCGCTGGGCACCGCGACGTCGCCGTCCGAGTCGACCTCGCGGGTGACGGTGCGCTTGGGGCGGCGCAGGTCGGTGATCTCGACCTCGGTGGGGATGCTGACCGGGGCGGCCTCGTTGACCACGAGCCGCAGGGACCTGATCCGCTGCCGCTCCGGCAGCCCGAGGGTCACCGTGGCCGGACCGGTCGACGGCGCCCGCCAGGACGTGCCGTCGTCGCCGTCGGCCATCGCGAGCGCCGACTGGGCGATGTCTCCGCTGCTCGAGGCGGTGACGTCCACACCGGCGAGGGCTGCGGCCGCCGCGGCATAGGAGTGGTCGCGGCGCAGCGACACGGTCCCGGTGACGTCGAACGACTGCCCGCGGGTGAGCGTGATGAGCCGGTCCAGGTCGTCGCCGTCGTCACCGGTGGCGGCCAGGAACGGCTCGCAGTAGAGCACGCCGCCCTGGTCCGCGCTTCGCGCGGTTACTCCCTCGCTCGGCGCGAGCGGACGAGCAAGCTCGCCGCTCGACCTCGCTCCGGTCGTCGCGATGCAGCCGCTGCGATCGGTGTCGCGACCGAGCCGGATCTTGCGGATCGTGGTGTCCTCCGGCGGCTCGGGGAGCGAGACCAGGCGCTGGGCGTCTACGCCCTCGATGTCGAGCTCGCTGATCCCCCAAGGGCCGTAGGCAGTGGCTCCGCGGGCGGTGATGGTGAGGTTGCGCGCACTGAACCCGGTCAGGTCGTACGTCGCCTCCTCCCCCGGCAGCGGGGCGTAGACCTTGCGCATCTGGGCGCCGGCGACGAGCTCGAGGCGTTCGACCCCGACGACGTTCGCAGGGATCGTGATGGTGACCTTGCCGAGGTCGGTCTCGTCCTCGAACCGCACCCGGAACCAGGCGCCCTCCGGGGTGCGGTCCCAACCGGTCTCGGTGCGCCACGCGGTGTCGGGGTCGCCGTCCAGGGCCGCCGAGGGCGCCCGGCCGCGGTCGACCGGGACCTCCTCCGGGGTCGCTGCCGAGCTGGAGGCCTCCACGGCCTCGACCCCGCGCCAGACCATGGTGCTCTGCCACCGCTCCTGGTCCTCCAGGTAGCGGTGGAAGCTCTCGGGCTGATCGGAGTCGACGCCCTCCTCGGCGGTGCGGGTCGCGGAGGAGTTGGCGCGGACCCCGGAGAAGAGGGTCGTACGCCGCCGCTGGCCGTCGGTCAGGATGACGTCGGCCCTCTCCTCGGAGCCGTCGGTCGCCGACCGGGTGTCATCGGCGGTCAGCACCGCGGGCGCCCCGCTCGCGGGCTCGCCGGGGTCGCCCATCACGGTCGTCTTCGCCGGGATCAGGGTGCCGTCGGAGGTGGCGTCGTCGACCTCGTAGATCTCGATCGGGGGGTACTCCCCGGCCAGCCCCCCGTCGACGAGGACGCGGGTGCCCTTCTCGCGGTGGTAGGTGGTGTTGCCGAACTCGGTGCCGAAGCTCGCCTCCCGGGTCAGCCCGGGCGACTGGGCGAGGGTGGCGTGCACCAGCGAGGGCGGTGGGGCGCCGGTGGTGCCCCAGTGCAGGTCGTTGCGCACCAGCAGCCGGGTCACCCCGGCCTTGGCCAGCATCGGGGCGAGGTCCGCGCTGGGGGTGCCGCGCTCGATCTCCTCGGTGACCCGGTCGAGCCAGACGACGTTGCCGGGCTCGGCCAGCGGCACCACGCCGCGTACGGCCCATCGGGAGTCGGCGTAGGGCTGCAGGACCTCGTCGTGGGTGCTGCCCCACAGGTAGTCGCCGAACCGGGCGGCCGGGACCACGAGCGTCACGCCGCCGTCGTCGTTCTCGGAGAGGTAGTCGGCGGCGTCGGTCCAGAAGGCCGGGACATTCTCGATCGACCCCGGTGGCGGCACCTGGCCGCGCACCCAGGGCACCGCCAGGCCGGCCAGCGCGGCCACCACGGCGATGACGAACACCCTCCTGAGCCACTGCGCGGCCTTCGTGGCCGTCCCGGAGGCTCGCGCCAGCTCGGCGCGGAAGAGGATGGTCTCGACGGTGAGCACGACCCCGGCGGCGAGCCCGAGACGGAGCACCGCGTCGTACTTGTGGCTGTTTCGCACCGCGGCCAGAGCGCCGTCGACGAGGTCCTGACGGGCCTCGGCTCCCCAGCCCGCCAGCGCACCGGTGTAGCCGATCCCGACCAGGACGGCGCCGGCCAGCACGCAGCCGATCAGGAACCGGGTCTCGGGGTGGCGACGCGCGCGGCCCACGCCGGCCAGCCCGGCGAGCCCGATGGCGACGACGGCGGCCGCGTCGAGAACCAGGAAGGGCGTGGCGTGCAGGCTCTGCCCGGCCGGGTAGTAGAGCGGGTCGGCGTACGCCACCCAGTCGGAGGTGCCGAGGAGCGTCGGCAGCAGGCCGGTGGTCGAGGAGGTCACCGCGGCGGTCTCGATGTAGTCGAGGAACGGCGGGATGTAGCGGCCCTGGAGCACCAGCGGGATCGTCCACCACAGGGTGGCGAGGATGGTGAACACGCCCCACAGCGCCAGTGCGGCGAACCTCCGGGCACCGGTCCTGGTCAGCAGGAAGATCACGCCCGGGACGATCACCGCCGAGACCGCGGTCGCGTTGACCCCGCCCGCGCAGGCGACCGCGAGGGCGGCCACGGCGCACCAGCGCACCAGGTCCTTCGCAGTGGTGGTGCCACTGGCCCGGATGACGGCGAGCAGCACCCACGGCGCGACCGCGGTCGGCCACAGCTCGGCCGAGTTGGCGCCGAGGATGGTCATCACGCGCGGCGTCAGGACGTACGCGGCGGCACCCGCGACCTGGGCCCACGGCCGCCCCAGCTGCAGCTCCCGGGCCACCACCAGCACGCCGAGGAAGGCCAGGTTGAGCAGCAGCGCCCACCACAGCCGCTGGATCACCCACTCCGGCAGCTGCGCCAGCTGGCCGAGACCGTAGAAGGGGCCCATCGGCCACAGGTAGCCGATCGCCTGGTTCTGCACCTGGCCGAAGGCACCCTGGGCGTCCCACATGTTCAGCGCCCGGGCGAGGAAGGTCCACGGGTCGGCGCTCAGGTCGAACTTGGTGTCCGCGACGATCCGGCCCGGGGCCTGGGTGAACGTGATCGCGGTCAGGATCGCGACGTACGCCGTGATCCTCAGCTTGGACGTGGCCGAAGCGGAGCCCGAGGCAGTGGATGCAGTGGATACGGCGCTGGGTGGATCCGGGGTCACGTCTTGCGCAGCACGAGCAGGAGGTTCCACGAGAGCACCTCCCTCACCACCGGGACCCGCATCAGCCACGCCGCCCACGCCGGGTGGTAGCGCGGAACCGCAGCCAGGATCTCGGCGTTGCCCGCCTTGCGCTGGGCGCGCGCCCAGCGCAGCCCGGCGGAGGCGGTCGCTGCGTACATCGACTCGCCGAACTTGTTCTTGGGCTCGTGGCCGTGCTTGCGCAGGTAGCGGCGGCGCGCGTACCGGCCGCCGAGCAGGTGCCACGGGCTGGTCTCGTGGCCGCCCCAGGGACCCCACCACAGCGTGTAGGAGCAGAAGACGACGCCCCCGGGCCTGGTGACCCGGAGCATCTCGTCGAGCATGGCAGTCGGGGTCGGGACGTGCTCGAGCACGTTGGAGGAGTAGCAGGCGTCGACCGAGCCGGTGCGGACCGGCAGCCGCATCCCGTCGCCCAGCATGCTGCCCTCGGCGACGATCCCGGCACCCTGCATCTCACCGGCGTCGGCGTCGAGCGCGAGGTAGGTCGCGCCGGCCTTCATGAAGGCGTCGCGGAAGTAGCCCGGGCCACCGCCGACGTCGAGCAGGACCGTGCCCTGAAGCGTCTCTCCGTCGGTGTAGTGCGCGAGCTGGCCGACCGAGTCTGCCGCCAGCGCGGTGTAGAAGCGCGCGGGATCGGTCTGCTCCACGCGGAAGTCGCTGAAGAGGCGTACGGAGCGCCGCAGCGTCGCCCGCCAGCCGCTGCCGACCGGGGCGTCGATCTGGTCCCCGCTCCGGGGGTCGAGGAGGTTCGGCACGGCGGGAACCCTAACCGAATTACCCCAGCGGGTGTGCATTTGGTCACGAAGTGTCCTACTCTCCGGTAACTGCGTGACCCCTGGGGAGGGAGCGCTCAGTGCGGGGAAACTGCGAGTCAGGGGAGAACTGAGTTTTGCGCGCCAACGAGGGAGCGCAGCTGGAGGGTCGCCATGTGGCGGTCTTCAGCTGGCGCGATACAGACAACCCTGAAGCCGGTGGAGCCGAGCACTATCTCCACCAGATCACCGCCGGACTGGTCGGCGCGGGAGCACGGGTCACCGTGTTCACCGCCGCCTATCCGGGTGCGCGTGCCCGGGAGGAGCGCGACGGCATCCGCTACGTACGCCGCGGTGGCAAGCTGAGCATCTACCTGTGGGGCGTGCTGCTGCTGGCGCTGGGCCGGCTGGGCCCGATCGGCCGCGTCGACGCGGTCATCGACGTCCAGAACGGGCTCCCGTTCTTCTGCCCGCTCGGCACCAGGGCGCCGGTCACGGTGCTCGTCCACCACGTCCACCGCGAGCAGTGGCCGGTGGTCTACCCCGGGCTGTCCGGACGGATCGGCTGGTGGGTCGAGTCGTGGCTCGCACCGCGGCTCTACCGTCACAAGCAGTACGTCGCGGTCTCCCGTGCCACCCGGGCCGAGCTGGCCACGCTCGGCGTCGACCCCGCCCGGGTCGCGGTCGTGCACAACGGCGCCGCGCCGGCACTGAGCGACCGGCCGGCGAAGACCGAGCACCCCTCCATCTGTGTCGTCGGGCGACTCGTGCCGCACAAGCGGGTCGAGCTCGCCGTCGACGCGGCGGTGGCGCTACGGGCGTCCTACCCGGACCTGAGACTGAGCATCGTGGGCGGCGGCTGGTGGGCCGACGAGCTGGCTGCGTACGTCTCGCGGGTGGGGGCCGGGGACTTCGTCGAGATGCTGGGGCATGTCGACGAGGAGACCAAGGAGTCGGTCTACGAGCGGTCCTGGCTGATGGCGCTGCCGTCGCTGAAGGAGGGCTGGGGCCTGGTCGTCACCGAGGCCGCCCAGCACGGCACCCCGACCGTCGCCTTCCGCGACGCGGGCGGGACGACCGAGTCGATCGACGACGGCGAGTCCGGGGTGCTGGTCGACGACCAGGCCGGCTTCGTGGCCGCGCTCGACCAACTGCTCGGCGACGAGATCCGCCGCAAGGAGCTGGCCGAGGGTGCCCGGTGGCACGCGCGCAAGCACACCTGGGAGCAGAGCCAGCTCAACTTCAACGCCGTGCTCGCCTCGGCGCTCCAGGGGCACGTGGTCAGCGCGGACTGACTGCTCTGGACTGTCGTAACTGTCGTCAATATCGAAAGAGGCCCGGCGGATCACCGCCGGGCCTCTTTCGCTTTGTCGAGCTCAGTCGTTGGTGCCGTACTGAACCGTCGACTCAGAGACGCTCGGAGGATTCTCGACGGTGTTGTCCGTGCTGCTGGTGACGACTCCGACGATGGTCGCTGCGGCGACTCCGCCGCCGACAAGAATGCTGGCGACGATGGCAATGATGTTGCCCATGGATATGTGACCTCCCTCTCCTAGCGGCGAACTTTAGCAGCCGGCCGGCGGACAATACTGATCAGTAGCAGAACTGTTGATGTTGTGGCTCCGAGCCAGGCCAGGCCGTACGCCACCCACGCGACGACCACCGCCGTCAGCGCCACCGGGCCCATGTCGTACGCGGCCGGCTGGGTCGCCTCCCCCGGCAGGCGCTGCACGAGCAGGTCGTCGCTGTCGTGGACCGTCTCGCCCGCTACCTGCGGCGCCTCGCCCGCGGCGCGGTCGGTGATGACGTACCCGATCCCGAGGCGGCTCAGCTCGCTCGCCCGTACCTCGGGGTCCGGTGCGGCGAGGGCCTCGGCGGCGGCCGTCGCGCGCGGGTCCTCACCCTCGATCTCGGTCCGGCCGATGACGAGGTCGCCGTTGGTCACGCTCGCCCTGGGCAGCATCCTCGGCAGCGGATCGAGGACGGGACGATGCTCGTTCCACGCCGGCGCTCGGTAGGCGGTCCAGGGCAGGACGAGCACGTCACCCGGTGCCGTCTCCTCGGCGAGCGTCGCGCTCGCCTGCCGCCAGGACGTCGGGTAGTCGGCCGTGCCGATGCCACCGGCGAGACCCCAGGCGGCGTCGGGCAGGACGGCGACCGGGGCGAGGACCAGGGCGACGGCGGCGGCCCATCGTGGTGCGGTCCCGCGAAGCCGGTCGCGCAGCGCGTCGACCCCGGCCGCGACGGTCAGGACGAGCAGCGGCAGGCACAGCGGAAGCAGGCGGCTGCTGTCCCGCATCAGTGCGAGCCCGGGGATGTCCTGAGCGAGGTCGTCGAGGGCTTCGGGCGCCGCCCAGCCGGCGACGGCGATCGCCATCCCGGCCACCCACAGCCCCATGATCGCGATCCGGTGGCTGTCGGAGACCCACCACCGCCGGAGCCCGGCACCGATCAGCGCGACCAGGAGCGCCAGGGCCACCCAGGCCGGCCAGCTCTCGCGGCTCGCGGGGACTACCGAGGTGTTCCAGATCCCGCCGAGAGTCAGCGCTGCCAGCGGGGCGGGCAGGGCGTCGCCGCGCAGCGCGAAGACCTCGAACCCGGTCGCCGACGCCGCCTCCCCCGCGTGGGTCAGGCCGGCGACCACCCAGGGCGCGTTGACCGCGGCCACCATCGCGAACAGCATCACCGGTCGCCGGCCCCGGCGCAGACCGGTCGCGAGCAGTACGGCGGCCGACACGATCCCCGCACTGGCGCTCAGGCTCCCGACGAGCAGGACCGGGAGCAGCCACACCGGACTGCGCTCGACCGGGCCGGGATCAGCCGCCGCCCAACGGCGGCCGGCCAGCACCAGCCAGGGCACCGCGGCATAGGCCAGCAGCATCGGCCAGTGGCCCATCCACAGCCGCTCGGCGACGTACGCGCTCCATACGGTCAGGCTCACCACCGCCAGCCCCGCGGCGAGCGAGCGCTCCCGCACCAGCTCGGCGGCACCTGCCCCGGCGAGGACCAGCGCTCCCACCAGCACGAGCTTCTGCAGCGCGAGGCCCGGCACGACCTCGTCCAGCACCGCGATCACGGCGTCCGAGGGCACCGCCCGCGGCAGCCCCGACCCCAGGCCGAGCACATCCCGGGTCAGCACGAGATCCGGCACCCACACCATGTCGTAGCTGAGCACGAACCCCGCCCCCAGCGCCGGCCCCAGCATCAGCACCGCCAGCACACCCGCCCACAGGGTCGGGGCCGCCCGTTCGATCACGCGGCAACCCTAAGCCCTCCCCAGGCCCCGCCCCGCCGAGAAGTCACCCCGGCCGGGCGAGACGTCAGTCATGTCGGACGAGACGTCAGTTGTGGCGATCGAGTTCCGGTCCTGGGCGAATGCCGGTGCCGGCATGTGACCCGCCGCACCCTAGGCTTTCCAAGTGCCCACGATGACCGCCAGCCCGACCAGCGCCCGCCGGCGCAGGCTGTCCGCGCTCATCCGCAGCAGCGGTTTCCTCGCCGTCTGCATCATGGTCACCAACGTCGCCACCTACGGTTTCCAGATCATCGCCGCCCGGATTCTCGGCCCCGGACAGTACGGCGGCGTCGCGTCGATGATGTCGCTGCTCCTCGTGGTCGGCGTGGTCCAGCTCGGCATGCAGGCGACGGCGTCGCGACGGGTGACCGAGACGCCCGGCCAGGAGCGCGTCATCGAGCAGACGGTGCTGCGAGCGACCTACCGTGCGGCCATCGTCGTCGGCATCGTCATGCTCGCCGCCTCGCCGCTGGTGTGGCGGGTGCTGCGGCTCGACTCCATCTATCCAGCTCTGCTGGTCGCGGTGTGTGCCGTACCGCTGACCATCATGGGCGGTCAGGCCGGGGTGCTGCAGGGTGAGCGTCGTTGGCTCGCCCTGGCGATGGTCTACCTGGCTCTCGGTGTCCCCCGCGTCATCGTCACCACCGCCGCGATGTGGATCCGCCCCACCGAGGGCGCCGCCATGGCCGGCGTCGCGCTGGCCCAGTTCGCGCCGGCGGTCGTCGGATGGTGGGTGCTACGACGTCGCGCCGACATCGACGCGAGGCCCGGGCCGGTGAAGCCCGTCGTCGTCGAGATGCTCCATGGCTCGTTCGCGCTGCTGGGCTTCTTCGCGCTCTCCAACGTCGACATCCTGATCGCGCGCAACGTGCTGACCGACCACGTCTCCGGCCTGTACGCCGGTGGCCTGATCCTCACCAAGGCGGTGCTGTTCCTACCGCAGTTCGTGGTGATCATTGCCTTCCCGTCGATGTCGGCCGAGGCCAGCCGCCGCTCCGCGCTGGTCAAGTCGCTCGCGCTCGTCGGCGGTCTCGGCGCGTGCGCGATCGCCGGCTCGTGGCTGCTGTCGTGGCTCGCGATGATCTTCATCGGCGGCCCCGACTACGCCGAGATCGAAGGCCTGCTCTGGGTCTTCGCGATCCTCGGCATGGTGCTGTCCGTACTCCAGCTGCTCGTCTACTCGGTCCTGGCCCGGCGCAGCCGGCTCTCGGCATACCTTCTCTGGATGGCCGTCGCCGCCGCCCTCGCTCTCGGCGCGATGCAGACCACCGTCGAAGGACTCGTCTGGGCCGTACTCATCGTCGACGCCGCCCTCGCCGCCGTCCTCTTGACGGTCACCTTCTGGCGCCTCAGCCAGACCCCACACCGCGCCTGATCCGCCGAGGCATCGCCCCCGGACGATGTAGGGACGCCTCGGCGATCAGTGGGCGGCTTCGTGCCAGGACAGGCCGGTGCCGACCGAGACGTCGAGGGGGACGTTGAGGTCGGCGGCGGAGCCCATCTGCTCGCGTACGAGCGACTCCAACGCCTCCCGCTCCCCCGTGGCCACCTCGAAGACGAGCTCGTCGTGAACCTGGAGGAGCATCCGGGAGGAGAGGCCGGCCTCGTCGAGGGCGGCCTGGACCCGCAGCATGGCGACCTTGATCAGGTCGGCGGCCGAGCCCTGGATCGGGGCGTTGAGCGCCATCCGCTCGGCGGTCTCGCGCCGCTGACGGTTGTCCGAGAGCAGGTCGGGCAGGTAGCGGCGGCGGCCCATGATGGTCTCGGTGTAACCGGTGCGGCGCGCCTCCTCGACCAGGCTGCGCAGGTAGTCGCGGATGCCGCCGAAGGTCTCGAAGTATTCCTCCATCAGCCCACGCGCCTCGCTCGGCTCGATCCCGAGCTGCTGGGAGAGACCGAAGGCGGACAGGCCGTAGGCGAGGCCGTAGTTCATCGCCTTGATCTTGGCCCGCTGCTCCACGGAGACCGCGTCGGGGTCGACGCCGAAGACCCGGGCGGCGGTGATCGAGTGGAAGTCGCGTCCGGAGCGGAACGCCTCGATGAGCAGCGCGTCCTCGGACAGATGCGCCATGATCCGCATCTCGATCTGGCTGTAGTCGGCGGTCATCAGCGACTCGAAGCCGTCGCCGACGACGAAGCCCTTGCGGATCCCGCGCCCCTCCTCGGTGCGCACCGGGATGTTCTGCAGGTTGGGCTCGGTCGAGGAGAGCCGCCCGGTGGCCGCGATCGTCTGGTTGAAGGTGGTGTGGATCCGGCCGTCGTCCTGCACGGTCTTCAGCAGGCCCTCGATGGTGACCCGCAGCCGGGTGACATCGCGGTGGCGCAGCAGGGCGAGGAGGAACGGGTGCTCGGTCTTCACGTAGAGCTGCTGCAGCGCGTCGGCGTCGGTGGTCCAGCCGGTCTTGGTGCGCTTCGTCTTCGGCATGTCGAGCTCGTCGAAGAGCACCACCTGCAGCTGCTTGGGCGAGCCGAGGTTGATCTCCTTCCCGATCACGCCGTAGGCATCGTCGGCCGCCTGCTTCATCTGGCCGGCGAAGTGTCGCTCCAAGGCGTCGAGGTGCTCGGTGTCGACCGCGATGCCGGTCTTCTCCATCCGCGCCAGCAGATGCAGCAGCGGAAGCTCCACCTCGGAGAGGAGCCGGTGTCCGCCGGCGGCCTCGACCGCCGAGTCGAGCTCGACAGCGAGGTCGATCACGGCTCGGGCGTAGAGCATCGAGGTCCTCGCCACCCCGTCGCCACCGACCTCTTCGTCGCCGAAGAGCGACTCCTGGCCGCCGTCGTCCTCCTGCTTGAGCTCACGCTTGAGGTAGCGCAACGTCAGGTCGGCTAGGTCGTAGGAACGCTGGTCGGGCGCCACGATGTAGGCCGACAGCGCCGTGTCGGTGACCAGCCCGCCCAAGGACCAGCCGTGGGCGTCGATCGCCAGCTCGGGCCCCTTGGCGTCGTGCATGATCTTCGGCCTCGCGGCGTCCGCGAGCCAGCCCGCCAGCGCGGCCTCGTCCTCGGGGGTGAGCTCCTCCACCCCCACGTACGCAGCCCGCTCCTGTGTCGCGAAGCCGAACCCGTCCACGCGGCCGGTGCCGGAGCCCCAGGTGCCGCGCACGTGCACCCCGACGGGCGTGGCCCCGAGCTCCTCGAGGAATGTCGCGACGGCACCCGGAGCCAGCGCCTCACCCTCCAGGGCGAAGCCGCTGTCGTCGACCGGGACGTCGTCCTCGGGACCGAGCACGTCGGTGATCCGGGTGCGGATCTCGCCGCGGAACTCGAGCTCGTCGAGCAGCTCCAGCGCGGCTGCCCGGTCCCACTCGACCCGCCCGAAGTCGGCCGGGCCGACCTCCAGGGTCAGGTCTCGCACCAGGGCGTTGAGCCGCCGGTTGCGCATCACGTCGCCGAGGTGGGCGCGCAGGTTGTCGCCGGCCTTGCCCTTGATCTGGTCGGCGTGGGTGATGACGTTGTCGAGGCCGTCGTAGGTGTTGATCCACTTCGCGGCGGTTTTCGGGCCGACGCCCGGGATGCCGGGCAGGTTGTCGGAGTCCTCCCCCACCAGCGCGGCGATCTCGGGATAGCGGTGCGGCGGGACCCCGTACTTCGCCTCGACGGCCTCCGGCGTCATCCGCGCCAGGTCGGAGACGCCACGCATCGGGTAGAGCACGGTGGAGGAGTCGGTGACCAGCTGCAGCGAGTCGCGGTCACCGGTCAGGATCAGCACCTCCATCCCGGCCTCCAGCCCCTGGGTCACCAGGGTCGCGATGATGTCGTCGGCCTCATAGCCCGCGAGGGACAGGTGGCGGATGTGCAGCGCATCGAGCAGTCGCTGGATCAGTGGCAGCTGGGACTTGAACTCGTCGGGGGTCTTGTTGCGCTTGGCCTTGTATTCGGAGTATTCCTCGAGCCGGAACGTCTGGCGCGACAGGTCGAAGGCGACCGCGACATGGGTCGGAGTCTCGTCGCGCAGCACGTTGACCAGCATCGAGGTGAAGCCGTAGACGGCATTGGTGTTCTGCCCCGTGACGGTCGAGAAGTTCTCCACCGGCAGGGCGAAGAAGGCCCGGTAGGCCAGCGAGTGCCCATCGAGAAGGAGCAGTCGGTCACGCTTCACGTCAGCCACGGTCCGACTCTATCCACGACCACCGACAACGGCGCGACCGCGGGTCGAGACCCGCGCGTCCCCCGGGCGCCGACCCCTCACAGCACATGCGACGATGCATCCATGACCGATGCATCGACCACCGACCAGACCGTCTCGCCGAGCGACAAGACCGCAGGCGAGACGTTCTTCGCCTCGCTCCCCCACGGCATGGGTGGCCTCAACGACAAGATGGGCGTCAAGATCCTGGAGATCTCCGCCGAGAAGGTCGTCGGCACCATGCCGGTCGAAGGCAACACCCAGCCGTACGGGCTACTGCACGGCGGCGCCTCGGTCGCGCTCGCCGAGACGCTCGGCTCCACCGGCTCCGGCATGCACGCCGCGTCCCTGGGCAAGCTCGCCGTCGGCGTCGACATCAACGCCACCCACCACCGGTCCGCGACCTCCGGCATCGTCACCGGCACCGCGACCGCCATCCACCTCGGCCGCAGCTCGGCTGCCTACGAGGTCGTGATCACCGACGAGCGCGGCAAGCGGGTCTGCACCTCGCGGATCACCTGCTCGCTCATCGACGCCGACCGGATCTCGATGTAGGAACCCACGTAGAAGGGCCCCGGAGCGTGTGTCGCTCCGGGGCCCTTTCACTGGTTGGATCTGGATCAGACTTCGCCAGCGATGTACTTGACGGGGGCGTAGGTCGCCTTGTCGTTGTACTGGTAGATACCGATGGACGCGGCCGTCGGGCTACCGGTCTCGCCGAGCTCGATCGGGCCGGACTTGCCGTCGTAGTCGACGTCCTTGCCGTCCTCGATGAGCGCGAGGCAGTCGGCGTACGTCTCGCACTTCTCACCACCGGTGGTGATGTCGACGATCTCCTCGGCGATGGCCTCGCCAGCGTCGCTGTCAGCCTTCACCGCGGCCAGCGCGGAGACGATGGTCGCGTCGTAGGACTCGGCGGCGTAGGAGTAGTCGGCCAGCTTCGGGTCGACCTTCAGCAGCTGCTCCTTGAAGTCACCAGTGGTCTCGGCGCCCGGGAGGGTGCCCTTGACACCCTTGAGCTCACCCTTGGTGAAGTCCTTGGAGTAGTCCGACAGGTTGCCGTCGACGAAGTACGTCGGCAGCTTGGCCGGACCGGCACCCGCGGCGATGAGCTGCGGGATGAGCTTCTTGGTCTCCTCGAAGGCGATCACGACGACCGCGTCGGCACCGGAGCCGGCGACCTCGTTGATCTGGGCGTCGAACGAGGTGGCGTCCTCGGAGTAGTACGCCGTGGTGGCGACCTTGGAGCCGGCACCCTCGAGGTTGGCCTTGACCTCCTCGGCAAGCGTCTCGCCGTAGGCGTCCTGGCGGGCCAGGATCGCCACGTTGGTGCGCTTGTCCTCGAGCAGCAGGTTGGCCATGACGGCGCCCTGCAGGATGTCGGACGGAGCCGTGCGGAAGTAGAGGTCCGCCTTGGCGAAGTCGCCCTCGTCGAACTCGGTCGAGGTGTTGGCCGGGGAGAACATCACGGTGCCCGACGACATGATCTTGTCGATCACGGTCATCGACACGCCCGAGGACGCGGTGCCGATGATGACGTCGGACTTGGCGTCGATGAGCTTGTCGGCCTCGGTGGGGGCGATCGCGGAGGTGGTGTCACCGGAGTCCGCTACGACGGACACGATGTCCTTGCCGAGCACACCGCCGGCGGCGTTGATGTCCTGGATCGCCAGGTCGGAACCGGCGAACTCGGGCGGCCCGAGGAACGCGAGGCTGCCGGTCTGCGGGAGAAGCTGCCCGATGGTGAGAGTGCCGTCGCCCTTGGCGGCGGCCTTCTTCTCCGGCTCCTCGGAAGCGGTCTCGCCGCCGCAGGCGGCGAGGGTGAAGCTGAGCGCCAAGGCGCCGGCGCCTGCGGTCAGCTTCATCCAGGTAGAGGATGATGAGTTCACTGCTTTGTCCCTCTTTCGTATGGGCTGGCCCGACTCACGCCGGACCTTGCGGAGACACATTAGAGACGCTCGGAGGGTGAATCACCCGAGGGACCTGTCTTTTCACCAATCCGTTACATCTCCCCCATGGCATCATTGCCTGGGTTGCCGCCATCATCGGCTCCGTAATATCGGTGCCGTGGTGACCCATAATCACTCGGGAAACCCGATTCCGCCCAGGAACAGCCACGATCGTGGAGGAATTGTGATCATCTGTACGCACGGCACTCTCGGAGGACGGACTCGATGAGGGTGCCGGTGACGATGCGAGAGGCACGAGCCGATGACGCGCTCTTCCTCCTCGGCATCTGGCAGGACTCGCTGCGGATGGCGGACGCCCAGGACCAGCTGGGCGACCTGGAGACGATCATCCGTGCCGCCGACGCCTCCCCCGACCAGCGCCTGCTGGTCGCCGAGTGCGGCAGCGAGCCCGTTGGGGCGGTCTACGTGCGCGCGACCACCTTCGGTCCGCTCAACCTGGAGCCGACGGTGCAGATCTTCGCGCCCCATGTCGTGCCCAGCTTCCGCCGCCGGGGCGTGGGCCGGATGCTGATGGAGTCGGCCGTCTCCTTCGCCGAGGAGCGCGGAGTCAGGACGATCGCAGCCGCGGCCTCATCCGGTGGCCGTGACGGCAACCGGTTCCTCGCCCGGATCGGCCTCGGCGCCCAGGCCGTGATGCGGGTGGCCCCGACCGCGGTCGTACGCTCCCGGCTCAACGTCCTGGGCCGGGCCCTGCCCCACCACGCCCGCCTGCAGCGCGGCCCGAAGCAGTCCAGCGCCGTCGGCGAGCTGCTCGCCGCCCGGCGCTCCCAGCGACGCTCGCACACCGTCGCCTGAGCACGAACGGCCAGGGCCCCGGAGCATGCTGCTCCGGGGCCCTGGCCGTTTCGGGACGTACCTCGTCAGTCCTCCTTGGCACCCAGGGTGCCGAGGTAGAGCTCGATCACCTTGGGGTCGTCGGCGAGCTCGCGGCCAGCGCCGGTGTAGGCGTTGCGGCCCTGGTCGAGCACGTAGCCGCGGTCGCAGATCTGCAGGCAGCGGCGGGCGTTCTGCTCGACCATCACGACCGAGACACCCGCCTGGTTGATCTTGCGGGTCTGCACGAAGACCTCGTCCTGCATGACCGGCGAGAGGCCCGCGGAGGGCTCGTCGAGCAGCAGGACCGACGGCTCCATCATCAGCGCCCGGCCCATCGCGACCATCTGACGCTCACCACCGGAGAGGCCACCGGCGCGCTGCTTGCGGCGCTCACCGAGGGCAGGAAAGATCCCGGTGACGAACTCGAACCGCTCCGCGAACTTCTTCGGAGCCTGGTAGCAGCCCATCTCGAGGTTCTCCTCGATGGTCAGGCTCGGGAAGACGTTGTTGTTCTGCGGTACGAACCCGATGCCTCGCGAGACCAGCTCGTCAGCACGCTTGCCGGTGATGTCCTCACCGTTCAGCTTGACCGTGCCCTCGTGGATCTTCACCAGGCCGAACAGCGCCTTGAGCAGGGTCGACTTGCCGGCACCGTTGGGGCCGATGATGCCGACCAGCTCGCCGGGCTGGCAGTAGAGGTCGGTGTCGTTGAGGATGTTGACCCCGGGCAGGTAGCCGGCGATGAGCCCGTCGGCGCGGAGCACCGCACCATCGGCCTCGCTCAGATGCTGCTCGCGGAACTTCTCCGCATCGGTGGAAGTCACTTCGAGTCCTCCTCTTCGACGATCTCGCCGTCGAGCTCTGCCTCGACCTCGGCCTCGAGGACCTCTTCGTCGAGCTCGCTCAGGTCGGTGTCGTGGTGGGCCCCGAGATAGGCATCGATGACACGCTGGTCGGCCATGACCGACTCAGGGGTGCCCTCAGCGACGATCTTGCCCTGGGCCATCACGATGACCCAGTCGGAGATGTCGCGGACCATGTCCATGTCGTGCTCCACGAAGAGGACCGTGCGGCCCTCGTCGCGCAGCGACTTCACGTGACCCAGCAACGACTGCTTCAAAGCCGGGTTCACGCCCGCCATCGGCTCGTCGAGCATGACGACCTCAGGGTCGACCATGAGCGCGCGGGCCATCTCGAGCAGCTTGCGCTGACCGCCGGAGAGCGAGCCGGCGAAGTCCTCGCGCTTCTTGTCCAGCAGGAACCGGGCCAGCAGGTCATCGGCCTTCGCGGTGACCTCGTCCTCCTGCTTGCCCCACAGGAACTTGAACGGCGCGGCCCAGAACCGCTCACCCTTCTGTCCCGTGGCGCCCAGGCGCATGTTCTCGATCACGGTGAGCTTGGCCAGCACCTTGGTGAGCTGGAAGGTGCGCACCATCCCGAGGCGGGCGACCTTGTAGGGGGCGACACCCTTGAGCGACTTGCCCTCCAGGCTCCACGCGCCGGTGTTGGGCTGGTCGAAGCCGGTCAGCAGGTTGAAGAACGTCGTCTTCCCGGCTCCGTTGGGGCCGATCAGCGCGGTGATCGCACCACGCTGGATCTCGACGTGGGCGACGTCGACGGCGGTGAGTCCTCCGAACGTACGCGTGATGTTGTCGGCGACGATGATCGGGTCGGACTTCTTGCTGCCCGGCTCCGTGCTCGCGCCGACCAGACCCGCGGGCCCGGTCTTGCTCGCCACGTCGTTCGTCTCGGTGCTCGTCTGGTCAGTCATGTCAGCGTCCATCGATCGCGATCTCCCTACGGTCGCCGATGATCCCCTGGGGACGGAAGATCATCAGCAGCATGATGGCCAGCCCCAGCATGATGTAGCGGATCACACTGGCTTGGGTGTCGGTCATGATCACCGTCGGGATCCATCCGCCCTTACCTGCGGACTGGCTGAAGAACGAGCCTAGCCCCGCAATCAGGAACCAGAACAGGACCGAGCCGATGACCGGGCCCATCACTCGGCCCGCGCCGCCGAGGAGCAGAGCGGCAAAGGCGTAGAACGTCATCAGCGTCGAGTAGTCGCTCGGCACGACCGAGGCCTGCTTGAGCGCCAGGAACATGCCGCCCAGACCACCGATGACACCACCGAGCGCAAGCGCCTGCATCTTGTACGCGAACACGTTCTTGCCCAGTGAGCGGACCGCGTCCTCGTCCTCACGGATGGAGCGGAGCACACGGCCCCACGGGCTGCGCATCAGTGCCCACACCAGCAGGCAGCACAGCGCGACCAGGATCCAGCCGACGGTCAGCGACCACAGGTCGTTGCGACCGAAGGAGATGAACCCCAGATCGATGCCGCTGCTGTAGGGGTTGGCCTCCTGGAACGGCCTGGCATAGCCGTTGAGCCCGTTGGAGCCACCGAAGGTGTCCTTCATCTCCACCGAGCCGAAGACGAACCGCAGCACCTCGGCCGCGGCGATGGTGACGATAGCCAGATAGTCCGCACGCAGACGCAGCGTCGGCACACCCAGGACCACGGCGAGCAGCAGCGGGGCCACGATCGCCATGACGATACCGAGCCAGAACGGCGCTCCGTAGGTGACCACGGAGACGGCCAGACCATAGGCGCCCACCGCCACGAACCCGGCCTGGCCGAAGTTGAGCAGCCCGGTGTAGCCGAAGTGGATGTTGAGGCCGATGGCGGCCAGGGCGAAGACGATTGCCTGCGGGCCGAGTGCCTGCTGCAGCGCCGCCCGGAGAATGTCGAGAATATCCATTGTCTCTCCTACCCGAGCCGCTCTTTACGACCCAGGATGCCCTGGGGCCGCACCAGCAGGATCACGATCATGATCAGCAGCGGGCCGATCTCCTTGATCGAGGCGGGCACGCCGAACAGCGGCCCGAGCTCGTAGACGAGCCCGATCACCAGCGAGCCGACGAGAGCGCCCCAGATCGTGCCGAGACCACCGAGGGTGACCGCGGCGAGGATGACCAGCAGGATCCGCATGCCCATGAAGCTGTTGACCTGCAGCTGCATCGCATAGAGCACACCGGACAGCGCGGTCAGCGCGCCACCGATCACCCACGCGTTGGTGATGACGCCGTCGACTCGCAGGCCGGAGGACGCGGCCAGTGCCGGGTTGTCCGAGACCGCGCGCATCGCCTTGCCCATCCGGCTCTTGGCCAGCCACAGGCAGACCGCGGTGATCGTGATGATCGCGACGAGCACGATGACCACCTCGCGGTCGGCGAGCGAGAGACCGAGGTAGTACCAGTGCTGCTCACGCTGCTGGCCGTTGTACTGCGACAGCGACCGGGTCGAGGAGCCGTAGAAGTACTGGAACAGGTAGCGCAGGAAGATCGCCAGGCCGATCGAGACGATCATCATCGCGATCAGGCCGGTGCCGCGCCGGCGCAGCGGGCCCCACAGGATCTTCTCCTGCGCGAAGCCACCCAGGCCACCGAGGAGGACCGCGATGATGCCGGCGAGGAGCACCGAGACCGAGGCCAGGGCGCCGGTCTTGAAGACCTGGTCGAAGGTCCAAGCCATCAGCGCACCAAAGGTGAGCATCTCACCGTGGGCGAAGTTGGACAGGCCGGTCGTGCCGAAGATCAGCGAGAACCCGAGGGCCGCCAGGCACAGGACCAGGGCGAACACGATGCCCGCGCGCAGGTTCTGGGCGAGGTCCTTGCCGAAGTTCGACTCCTCACCAGCGGTGACCCCGATCGGGAAGATCGCCCGGTTGTTGGGTCCCTGGAAACGTACCTGGACGGTGGCTTCACCCTTGGTGTTCTCGTCGAGGATCGTCCCTTCCGGGAGCGTCTTCTCGTCGAGGGTCACGGTGTACTTCCCGAGCTCCTCGACGACGATGATCGCTACGCCCTTGTCGTCGGTGACGCCCTCGCCGGCCTTCTCGCCGTCCTTGCTGACCTCGAGGGTCACTCCCGGGATCGGTTTCGGATTGCCTTGGGCATCCTTGTTGGCCTCGTCCTGAAGCGTCACCTGGATCGCGGTGGCGTCCGGCGGTGGGGTCTCGGTTGCCTGTGCGGCACCCGGGCTCCCAACCAACAGCACCATCAGCGCACCGATGAGCGCGACGAGGACTCTGTAGAGCCGCTTGCGCACGTGGGTACTCCTGCCTGTGTGTCCTAAAGACGGACCCTGACACCAGCTGAATACGCTGGTCGGCCGGATCCGCGCGGGCAGTCTAGGCCGAGATCACCCACGAACAAGCCACAGGTTGACCCTCATCTGAGACCGCAACCGATCTGTGACACGCCGTTTACACGGATTCAGGTACGTGGCCCGCTCACGCCGTGCTCGATGACGCCCTCGGCGACCTGGCGCATCGACAGCCGCAGGTCCATCGCGGTCTTCTGGATCCACCGGAAAGCGTCGGGCTCGCTCAGTGTCAGACCCTCCTGCAGGATGCCCTTGGCCCGGTCGACCGCCTTGCGGGTCTCCAGCCGGTCGGTCAGACCGGCGACCTCCCGCTCGAGCTGGGCGAGCTCCTGGAAACGGCTCACCGCCAGCTCGATCGCTGGCACCAGGTCGGTGATGTTGAACGGCTTGACGAGGTACGCCATCGCGCCCGCGTCGCGGGCCCGCTCCACCAGGTCACGCTGGGAGAACGCGGTCAGCATGACCACCGGGGCGATCCGGTCGCGCGCGATCGCCTCCGCCGCCGCGATCCCGTCGAGCACGGGCATCTTGACGTCGAGGATCACCAGGTCGGGTCTGTGCTCGGTGGTGAGCTCGATCGCGGCCTTGCCGTCGCCCGCCTCACCGACGACGTCGTAACCCTCCTCGGTGAGCATCTCCTTGAGGTCCATCCTGATCAGGACCTCGTCCTCCGCGATGACGACCGTACGCCGCGCCTGGCTCTCCGGGGTGCTGCTGGGGTTGCTCTGCGTCACGAGCACAGACTAGGCCATCACACGCCCGCACCGGCTACGTGATCTCAGACTCGGTCCGGTAAGTTTGCCCCATGCCAGGCCCGTTCGCGGGCCCCGGAGCCCCGGTACTCCAACGGCAGAGAGGGCGGTCTCAAACACCGTATAGTGTCGGTTCGAATCCGACTCGGGGCACCAAATTCGTTCAGCCAAGTTGCCGGTGGTCGAGTGCAGACTACGAGCATGTACGCAGGCCGCGTCCGCACTGAGGCACTCGCTCTCCTTCAGCAGGGCGCCTCACTGTCGACAGTCGCGCGCTCAACTGGGGTGGCGCGGTCCACCATTCGCGAGTGGCGGAGCCAGGAGCCACGCAGCAGGCCAGGTGCCTGCCCGCGATGCGACGAGTTGCCGATCGACCAGGAAGCGTACGCGGCTCTTCTCGGCTTCTACCTCGGCGACGGCCACATCGCGAAAGCCGCGCGCTACTACTTCCTTCGCATCACGTGCGACCTGGCCCATCCCCGGGTCATCGACGACGTGGTCGACCTGCTCGGCCGGATCAGGCCAGGTGGCACCGTATTCATCGTCGAGAAGCCCGGCTGTGCGGACGTTCAGCTGAACTGGCAGCACTTGCCCTGCCTCTTCCCGCAGCACGGCCCCGGTCGCAAGCACGAGCGCAGAATCGTCCTGGAGCCGTGGCAGCAGGAGATCGTGTCAGCCCACCCGGGCCCGTTCCTCCGCGGATTGTTCCATTCGGACGGGTGCCGAGTGGCGAACTGGGCGACCCGGATTGTCGCGGGAGAGAAGAAGCGCTACGAGTACGGCCGATGGCAGTTCGTCAATCATTCCGACGACATCCGCGACCTCTGCACCTGGGCGCTCGATCTGGTCGGCATCCCCTGGCGCCAGTCCTCCTGGAAGACGATCAGCGTCTCGCGCCGCGAGGCGGTCGCGGCGCTCGACGCACTGATCGGCCCGAAGAGCTAGCCCTTGCGCTCGTAGGCGGGCGCGACCTCGTTGATCGCGTCGCCGATGCGGTGGATCCGCAGGGCGTTGGTGGAGCCGGGGATGCCGGGAGGCGAGCCGGCGATGATGACGACGAGGTCGCCCTCCTCGACGCGGCCGAGCTTGAGCAGGTTCTCATCGACCTGCCGGACCATCTCGTCGGTGTGCTCGACCTCGTCGGTGCGGAAGGTCTCGGTGCCCCAGCTGAGCGCGAGCTGGCTGCGTACGGCATCGGAGGGGGTGAAGGCGAGCAACGGGATCGCGCCGCGCAGCCGGGAGAGGCGGCGGGCGGAGTCACCGGAGGTGGTGAAGGCGACCAGGTATTTCGCGCCGACCCGGTCGGCGACCTCGGCGGCGGCCTTGGCGATCACACCGGAGCGGGTGTGCGGGTCCCAGTCGATGGGGCTGAGCTCGGCGGCGCGGCTGCTCTCCGAGGAGAGGGCGTGGCGCTCGGTGGCGGCGATGATGCGGGCCATCGTCTCGACGGTGTGGATCGGATAGTCCCCCACGCTCGTCTCGGCGGAGAGCATCACCGCGTCGGCACCGTCGAGGACGGCGTTGGCGACGTCGTTCGCCTCGGCGCGGGTGGGCGCCGGGCTGGAGATCATCGAGTCGAGCATCTGGGTGGCGACGATGACCGGCTTGGCGTTGAGGCGGGCCAGCTCGATGATCCGCTTCTGCAGGAACGGCACCTCCTCGAGCGGGCACTCCACGCCGAGGTCGCCACGGGCGACCATGAACATGTCGAATGCGGCGATGACCTCGTCGAGGTTGTCGATCGCCTGCGGCTTCTCGATCTTGGCGATGACCGGGACGACGCGCCCCTCCTCGTCCATGATCTTGCGGACGTCCTCGTAGTCCCTCGCGTTGCGCACGAAGCTGAGCGCGATCATGTCGACGCCGAGCTTGAGCGCGAACCGGAGGTCCTCCTCGTCCTTCTCGGACAGGGCCGGCACGGAGACGGCGACGCCGGGCAGGTTGATGCCCTTGTTGTTGGAGACCGGCCCACCGACCAGCACCTCGGTGTGGACCTCGGTGTCGTCGACCGCGGTGACCCGCAGGCGCAGCTTGCCGTCGTCGATCAGGATCGGGTCACCGACCTTCACGTCACCGGGAAGTCCCTTGTACGTCGTCCCGCAGATCTCGTCGTCACCCTGCACGTCGCGCGTGGTGATCGTCCAGGCCTGGCCGCGGCGCAGCGTCGCGGAGCCTTCCTTGAACCGCTCCAGGCGGATCTTGGGCCCCTGCAGGTCGGCGAAGATGCCGACGCTGTGCCCGCTCGCAGCGGCCGCCTCCCGCACCAGCGCGTAGTTGCTGGAGTGGTCGTCGTGGGACCCGTGGCTCATGTTCATCCGGGCGACGTCCATGCCTGCGTAGACGAGCTCGCGGATGCGACGCTCCGTCCCGACGGCGGGTCCCAGGGTGCAGACGATCTTCGCTCTTCTCACGGGAGCCCAGACTACCCCTCTGGATCGTTCAAACCAGCACCCGCGGGGTGCCCCGAGATGGCCATTCATCGAGCATTCACCCAGGTCCCCGCCTCAGATGGCGCCTGCCCGCGGCACGTCGAGCGTGAGGTCGCCGACGGCTAGCCCCTGCCCACAGGCCCGGCAATGCACGTGAGCGACAAACTCCTCGCCACAAGTGTGTAGGAGCGGGGCCGGTCCGGTGGCAGCTGATCGCGAGGATCAGTGCCGATCAGCGGGCTCGAAGTTCCTTGGCGATTGCCTTGGCGGCGTGTCTGGCCTGTTTGGCGGCGTACCCGATCTGTGCGGCACGTGGGACGAAGCCGATGAAGCGCAGCCCGGGTTCGGCGGGCACCTTGCCGGTGACTGTGGGACGGCCCTGCTCGTCGAGCACGCCGAGGTGGCCGACCACCTTCGCCAGCCCGCGTCTGAAGCCGGTCGCACAGACGAGGGCGTCGGGGCGGATGGTGCTGCCGTCGACCAGGTGCACGGTGTCACTGGTCAGCGAATCGACTGCGCCGACGACATCGAAGGCACGGTCACGGATGGCGGCGATGACCTCACGGTCGACGATCGCAGGAGCGACCCCGAGCCGCTCGCTCCGGGCGAAGATCCCCTCTTCGGGTGCGGGGAGCCCGAACTCGCTCAGGTCGCCGATGGCGAGTCGGCGTCCGAAGCGGGCGATGGCATCCGCGACCCGGACGGGCGAGTTGTGGAGAGGGATCGCGATCACGTCGCCGGGTAGGCCCAGCGGGCCTTCGCGCAGCATGATGTTCGGCGGTGTTCGTACGGCGAGCCAGACCTTGTCCGCGCCGCCGGTGGCCAGGTCGAAGGCGAGCTCGAGGCCAGAGCTGCCGGAGCCGACGACGAGGACCGTGCGCCCAACGAAGGCAGCGGGGTTGGCGTAGCGCGAGGAGTGCACCAGGTCACCGATCCACGACTCGCGACCGGGCCATTCGGGCAGGAAGGGCTCATGGTCGTAGCCCGTCGCCATGACGACCTGGGGAGCCTCGAAGACACCACCGGAGGTGATGATCCGCCAGCCGTCCCTGCTCCGCTCGATCCGCTCGGTCGAGCAGCCCAACCGCAGCTCGATCCCGCCGTCCGTCGCGTGCTGCTCGAGATGGGCGATCACCTGGTCGCGGGTCGGGTAGGTCGGTGTTCCCTTGGGGTACGGGCGTTTCGGCAGGTGCGAGAACTGCCGTCCGGTGTTCAGGCAGAGTCGGTCGTAGCGACTGCGCCACGAGGAGCCGACCTGGTCGGCCCGGTCGACCACCAGCGGCCGGACGCCGCGGTCGGCGAGCGCCACCGCGGCTGAGAGGCCCGAAGTGCCAGCGCCGATGATCACGACCTGTCGGGGGTGCATGTCAGGCCAGTGATCGGTTCGGGAGTGATGGTGTCCATGCCTCCACCATCAGCCTCCTGGACGCGGAGGTAACTCCCAGATTTCTGGGCTGTTCACCGGGCGCCGCGGGCCTATCGTGGAACCATGGACGCCGACAGGCTCGCCGACCAGCTGCACGGCCTCGCCCGTGACGGTCTGGCCTGGACCGACTACGTCGCCGCGGCCGACCAGCTCCTCGGTCGAGCCATCGACTTCGACCGGTCCTGCTGGCACACGGTCGATCCGGGCACCGTCTTGCTGACCGGCAGCGTCAACCGCGAGGTGAGCTGCAGCGGGTCGTGGCTCGCGGAGTTCGAGTACCTCGTCGAGGACGTCAACAAGTGGAGCTTCCTCGCACGCTCCGGCCGACTGGCCGGCTCCACGAGCCAAGCCACCCACGGCACGTTGACGCGCAGCGCACGCCATCGCTCACAACGTGACTTCGGCATCGGAGACGAGCTCCGAGGAAGCATGGTTGACGGTGATGGCTACTGGGCCGCCGTCGGGCTGCTCCGCGACGATGGTCGGGCCTGGTTCGCCGAGGAGGACGTCGCCCTGCTCGCCGGCCTCTCCGCCGTCATCGCCGTCGCCGCACGTCGCGCGCTGGTGAGCACCATCGCGGCCGAGACGATGGCTGGCTCGGTCGGCCCCGGGGTGGTGACCTTCGACGCCGACGGCGGGGTCGAGTCACTGACACCCGCGGCCGAGCAGTGGATCGGCCTCATGACCGAGAACCCGCCACCCGACACGCCCGGGGAGTCCAAGGTCCTCCAGGCCGTGGCTTCTCGAGCCCGCAACGCGACGGACGGCGACCCCCTCGAGACGGCGGCACGCGCACGCCTGCGAGCCGCCGACGGCACCTGGCTCCTGCTCTACGGAAGTCGGCTCAGTGGCGGCGACGGCCGGACCGTGGTGGTCATCCAGCAGGCCTCGCCCTCCGAGGTCGCGCCGCTCGTTGCTCTCGCCTACGGACTGACTCCGCGCGAGGTGGACGTGACCCGCATGTGCATCGCCGGCCTGGCCACCAAGGAGATCGCCGCGCGGCTGCACCTGTCGGCGTACACGGTCCAGGACCACCTCAAGGCGATCTTCGAGAAGACGGGTGTGCGGTCGCGAGGAGCGCTGCTCGGGCAGGTATTTCTCGAGCACTACATTCCCCGCTGGCAGCCACTGGAGCACGCACCCGAAGGCTGGCACGGCTACCAGTCGCGACCCTGACTGCGCGATCCCACGCGCCCGTCGGTCGTCCGCTCAGAACCCGACTGGCCCGGCACCTCCTTTTTGGTGTTCCCGGGCCAGTGGTCGGCACGCCGTTGTGCCTCGGCCTTGGTAGGCCTCAGACCATCAGCTGCCGGTCCGTCGGGCGGATCGGCGCGGGCAGGTTGGTCGAGCCGGTGAGGAAGGTGTCGACGGCGGCCGCGGCGGCGCGGCCCTCGGCGATCGCCCACACGATCAGCGACTGTCCGCGACCCGCGTCGCCGGCGACGTACACGCCGGGGACGGAGGTGGCGAAGGAGTCGTCGCGGGCGACGTTGCCGCGAGCGTCGTACTCCACACCCAGCTGGGTGAGGAGACCGTCCTTCTCCGGGCCGGTGAAGCCCATGGCCAGCAGCACCAGGTCGGCGGGGATCTCCTTCTCGGTCCCCTCCTTCTCGGTCAGCTTGCCGTCGATGAACTCGACCTCGACGAGCTTCAGCGCGCGTACGCGGCCGTCCTCGGTGCCGAGGAACTCCTTGGTGGAGACGGCGTAGACCCGCTCGCCACCTTCCTCGTGCGCGGAGGCGACCCGGTAGGTCATCGGGTACGTCGGCCACGGCTGGCCTTCGGGGCGCTCCTCCGACGGACGCGGCATGATCTCCAGCTGGGTGATCGACTCCGCGCCCTGGCGGATCGCCGTGCCGAGGCAGTCGGCGCCGGTGTCACCGCCACCGATGATGACCACGTGCTTGCCCTCGGCCAGGATCTGGTCGGGGACCGCCTCGCCGAGCGAGGCCCGGTTGGACTGCGGCAGGTAGTCCATCGCCTGGTGGATCCCCCTCAGCTCACGCCCGGGGACCGGCAGGTCGCGCCCGACGGTCGAGCCGTTGGCCAGCACGATGGCGTCGTAGCGGTCCCGGAGCTGCGCACCGGTGATGTCGGTGCCGACGTCGACGCCCGGACGGAAGACCGTGCCCTCGCGCCGCATCTGTGCCAGGCGCTGGTCGACCTGCGACTTCTCCATCTTGAACTCGGGGATGCCGTAGCGCAGCAGGCCGCCGATCTTGTCGGCCCGCTCGTAGACGGCCACGGTGTGGCCCGAGCGGGTGAGCTGCTGGGCGGCGGCCAGGCCCGCGGGGCCGGAGCCGATCACGGCGACCGCCTTGCCGGAGAGCCACTCGGGCGGCTGCGGCTTGACGTGGCCCGCGTCCCAGGCCTTGTCGATGATCGCGACCTCGATGTTCTTGATCGTCACCGCGGGCTGGTTGATGCCCAGCACGCAGGCGGCCTCGCACGGAGCCGGGCAGAGACGACCGGTGAACTCCGGGAAGTTGTTGGTCGCGTGCAGACGCTCCGAGGCGCCCTCCCAGTCGTTGCGCCAGACCAGGTCGTTCCACTCGGGGATGATGTTGCCGAGCGGGCAGCCCTGGTGGCAGAACGGGATGCCGCAGTCCATGCAGCGCGAGGCCTGGGTGTTGATGATCGGCAGCAGGGTCTTGCCGATCTTGCCCGGGTAGACCTCGTGCCAGTCCTTGACCCGCTCGTCGACAGGACGCCTCTCAGCGACCTCGCGGCCGTTCTTCAGAAAACCCTTCGGGTCAGCCATGGAGGACCTCCATAATCCGCTGCGCTGCTTCGTCCTCGTCGAGACCCTCCTCGAGGGCCTCCTCCTGGGCTTCGAGTACGCGCTTGTAGTCACTGGGCATGACCTGCGTGAAGCGGGTCAGAGAGTTCGGCCAGTCGGCCAGGAGCGCCTCGGCCACGGCCGAGCCGGTCTCCTCGAGGTGGTCGCGGACCAGCTGCTCGAGCTCGGCGGCGTACTTCTCGTCCACCGGGGTGGCATCGTCCAGCTCGCTGTTGAGACGCTGCTCCTCGAAGTCGAGGACCCAGGCGACCCCACCGGACATACCGGCGGCGAAGTTGCGCCCGGTCGGGCCGAGCACGACGACACGACCGCCGGTCATGTACTCGCAGCCGTGGTCGCCGACACCTTCGGTGACGATGCTGGCACCCGAGTTGCGGACCGCGGCCCGCTCCCCCACGCCTCCGCGGATGTGGATCCGCCCGCTGGTGGCGCCGTAGGCCAGGGTGTTGCCGGCGATGATGTGCTCCTCGGCCCGGAACCCGGCCGTACGCTCCGGGCGGATGACCACCCGGCCGCCGGAAAGGCCCTTTCCGACGTAGTCGTTGGCGTCGCCCTCCAGGCGCAGCGTCAGGCCGCTCGGGATGAACGCGCCGAAGGACTGGCCCGCCGACCCGGTGAAGGTGATGTCGATCGTGCCCTCGGGCAGCCCCTCTCCGCGGTAGCGCTTGGTGATCTCGTGACCGAGGATCGTGCCGACGGTGCGGTTGACGTTGCGGATCGGCAGCTGGGCGCGAACGGGCTCGCCGCGCTCGAGCGCCGGGGCCGCGAGCGGCAGCAGCTCGTTGACGTCGAGCGACTTCTCCAGACCGTGGTCCTGGCCCTTGGTGTTGTAGAGGGCCTGGTCGGAGAACTGCTGCGGCGACTCCACACGGGTGAAGATCGGCGACAGGTCGAGCCCGGAGGCCTTCCAGTGGTCGATCGCGTCGCGGGCGTCGAGCGCCTCGGCGTGGCCGACGGCCTCGTCGATGCTCCGGAAGCCGAGCTCGGCGAGGAGCTCACGGACCTCCTCGGCGATGTAGCGCATGAAGTTGACGACGTACTCCGCCTTGCCGGTGAACCGCTCCCGAAGGACCGGGTTCTGGGTGGCGACGCCGACCGGGCAGGTGTCGAGGTGGCAGACCCGCATCATCACGCAGCCGGAGACGACCAGCGGCGCGGTGGCGAAGCCGAACTCCTCGGCACCGAGCAGCGCGGCGATCACGACGTCGCGGCCGGTCTTGAGCTGACCGTCGGTCTGCACCACGATCCGGTCGCGCAGACCGTTGAGGAGCAGCGTCTGCTGCGCCTCGGCGAGACCGAGCTCCCAGGGACCACCGGCGTGCTTGAGCGAGGTCAGCGGGGAGGCACCGGTGCCGCCGTCGTGACCGGAGATCAGGACCACGTCGGCGTGGGCCTTGGAGACGCCCGCGGCGACCGTGCCGACGCCGACCTCGGCCACGAGCTTCACGTGGACGCGAGCACTCGGGTTGGCGTTCTTGAGGTCGTGGATCAGCTGAGCCAGGTCCTCGATGGAGTAGATGTCGTGGTGCGGCGGCGGGGAGATGAGGCCCACACCCGGCGTCGAGTGACGCGTCTTGGCGACCCACGGGTAGACCTTGTGGCCGGGCAGCTGGCCGCCCTCACCGGGCTTGGCACCCTGGGCCATCTTGATCTGGATGTCGTCGGCGTTGGTCAGGTATTCGCTGGTGACGCCGAAGCGTCCCGAGGCGACCTGCTTGATCGACGAGCGGCGCTTCGGGTCGTAGAGACGATCCGGGTCCTCGCCACCCTCACCGGTGTTGGACTTGCCGCCGAGGATGTTCATCGCGACGGCGAGCGTCTCGTGAGCCTCCTTGGAGATCGAGCCGTACGACATCGCGCCGGTCGAGAAGCGCTTGACGATCGCCTCGACGGGCTCGACCTCGTCGATCGAGATCTTCTGGCGACCCAGCTCCTCGGCGCCCTTGAGCTTGAAGAGCCCGCGCAGCGTCATCAGTCGCTCGGACTGCTCGTTGACGCGGTCGGTGTACTGCTTGAAGACGTCGTAGCGGCCGCTGCGGGTGGCGTGCTGGAGCCGGAAGACCGTCTCCGGGTCGAACAGGTGCGGCTCACCCTCGCGGCGCCACTGGTACTCGCCGCCGATGGGCAGCGCGCGGTGGGCGTTGGCGACGCCGTCGCGCGGGTAGGCGGTGGCGTGCCGCTTCGCGACCTCCTCGGCGATCACGTCGAGGCCGATGCCGCCGAGCTTGGAGGTGGTGCCGGTGAAGTAGCGCTCCACGACCTCATTCGACAGGCCGACGGCCTCGAAGATCTGGGCGCCGGTGTAGGAGGCGACCGTGGAGACGCCGATCTTCGACATCACCTTGAGGACACCCTTGCCGAGCGCCTTGATCGTGTTGGCCATCGCCTTCTCGGCGTCGGCCTTCACGTAGTAGCCCTCGTAGGCGAGGTCCTCGACGGACTCGACCGCAAGGTAGGGGTTGACCGCGGCGGCGCCATAGCCGATCAGCAGGGCGACGTGGTGGACCTCGCGTACGTCTCCGGCCTCGATCAGCAGGCCGACCTGCGAGCGGGTGCGCTCGCGGACCAGGTGGTGGTGGACGGCGCCGGTCAGGAGCAGCGACGGGATCGGCGCCATCTCCTGGGTGGAGTGGCGGTCGGAGAGGACGATGATGCGCGCGCCGTCCTCGATCGCCTGGGAGACCTCGGCGGAGATCTCGTCCAGGCGCGCCTGCAGCGCCTCGGCCCCGCCGTCGACCTCGTAGAGGCCGCGGACGATGTGGACCTGGAAGCCCGGCATGTCGCCGTCACGGTTGATGTGACGGATCTTGGCCAGGTCGTCGTTGGAGATGACCGGGAACGGCAGCACGATCTGACGACACGAGGCCGGTCCGGGGTTGAGCAGGTTGGACTCGGCGCCGATGGTGCCGTTGAGGCTGGTGACGAGCTCCTCGCGGATCGCGTCCAGCGGCGGGTTGGTGACCTGCGCGAAGAGCTGGGCGAAGTAGTCGAACAGCATCCGCGGCTTGTCGCTCAGCGCCGCGATCGGGCTGTCGGTGCCCATCGAGCCGATCGGCTCGGCGCCGGTGTTGGCCATCGGCGCGAGCAGGATCCGAAGCTCCTCCTCGGTGTAGCCGAAGACCTGCTGGCGGCGGGTGACGCTCGCGTGGGTGTGCACGATGTGCTCGCGCTCGGGGATGTCCTCGAGGCGTACGAGACCGGCGTGGAGCCACTCGTCGTAGGGGTTCTCGGCGGCGAGCTCGGACTTGATCTCGTCGTCCTCGATGATGCGGTGCTCCGCGGTGTCGACGAGGAACATCTTGCCCGGCTGGACGCGGCCCTTGCGGACCACGGTGGCAGGGTCGATGTCGTCGAGCACACCGGCCTCGGAGCCGAGCACGACAAGGCCGTCCTCGGTGACCCAGTAGCGGGAGGGTCGCAGACCGTTGCGGTCGAGGACCGCGCCGATCTGGGTGCCGTCGGTGAAGACCACCGACGCGGGGCCGTCCCAAGGCTCCATCAGCGAGGAGTGGAACTCGTAGAACGCCTTGCGGGCGGAGTCCATCTCCTCGTGCTTCTCCCACGCCTCCGGGATCATCATCAGCATGGCGTGCGGCAGGCTGCGTCCGGCCAGGTGGAGGAGCTCGAGGACCTCATCGAACGAGGCCGAGTCGGAGGCGCCCTCGGTGCAGATCGGGAAGAGCCGCTCGAGGTCGCCGGGGATCAGCTCGGAGGCGAGCAGCGACTCGCGCGCCTTCATCCAGTTGCGGTTGCCCATGACCGTGTTGATCTCGCCGTTGTGGGCGATGAACCGGAACGGGTGGCTCAGCGGCCAGCTCGGGAAGGTGTTGGTCGAGAACCGGCTGTGGACGACGGCGATCGCGGAGGTTACCCGCTCGTCGACCAGGTCGGGGAAGACCTCGGCCAGCTGGGGCGTGGTGAGCATGCCCTTGTAGACGATGGTGCGGCTCGACAGCGACGGGAAGTAGACGTCGGTCTCCCTCTCCGCGCGCTTGCGCAGGCAGAAGGAGAGCCGCTCCAGGGCCAGGCCCGTGACGCGCTGCTTGGCGCCGGCGACGAAGAGCTGGCGGAAGGTCGGCATGACCGCCTTGGCGGTGGCCCCGAGGGAGTCGGGGTTGACCGGTACGTCCCGCCACCCGAGGACCTCGAGGCCCTCCTCGGTCGCGATCTCCTCGACCATCTTCACGGTGCGCTCGACCTGGTCGGCGTCGCCGGGGATGAAGGCGGTGCCGACGGCGTAGGCACGCTCGGCCGGAAGGTCGAAGTCGACGACCTCACGAAGGAAGGCGTCGGGGACCTGCAGCAGGATCCCGGCGCCGTCGCCAGAGTTGGTCTCGGCGCCGGCGGCGCCGCGGTGGTCGAGATTCACCAGGGCACGGATGCCCTGCTTCACGATGTCGTGGCTGGCCACGCCGGTCAGCGTCGCAACCATGGCGACGCCGCAGGCGTCCTTCTCGAACCGAGGGTCATAGAGGCCCTGGGGGGATGGATACGAGTGCTCGTACGGCACCGGGATCTCCCGTCTGTCCGGGCTCAGGCACGCACCGACCGACGCAGCCCAATAGCCCCGGATCTCTGACTCTGCTTCGAGTCCAGTCCGGAGCGGGGGATGTCTGCGACGAGTGCGCGCGCCCTTGCGGGGATGAAACTGGCAATCTGCAGGGGACAGCGTTGGCCCGCGCGAGTGCGGCTAGGTTACCACTGTGTCACGCGTAGGTTGCGAACGAGGGTCCATCGGTGGACACCCTCCCGCGAGGCGCTGCGTTGCGCCCAATATCTGCGTCTGATCAGGCCTTTGTCGAGGATTCCTCGTCGTCGGTCCCGTTGTCGGCTGCGTTGCCGTCAGTGTCGCTCACGGGTTCGTTCTCGCTGTCGTTCTCGACGTCGTTCGCCGGGGCCTTGGCAGGATCGCTGTAGACCTCCTCCTCGAGACTACCCCGGCCGGTCACAGTGGCGTACGTCCACCACGCTGCTGCCAGGACGAACAAGATGATCGACATCCACTCGCTCCAGCGCAGGCCGAGCACGTTGACCAGCTGCACGTTGTCGATGCGCAGGGTCTCGATCATGCCGCGGCCGAGGCAGTAGGCCATCACGTAGAGAGCGACCACACGGCCGCCGCCCAGACGCAGCTTCTTCTGCAGGTAGACGATCACGAAGAAGGCGAGGAGGTCCCAGCAGAACTCGTAGAGGAACGTCGGGTGGAACGTGGTGCCGACCGGGAACTGGCTGGGACCGTCGGGGAAGAACGACGGGTCGATCTCCAGCCCCCAGGGCAGGTCGGTGGGCCTGCCGAAGAGCTCCTGGTTGAACCAGTTGCCCCAGCGGCCGATGCCCATCGCGAGCAGGCAGGTCGGGGCGATCGTGTCCAGCAGCGGGATGATCTTGATGCCCTTCTGCTTCGCGCCGATGACCGCGCCCACGGCGCCGAGCGCGATCGCGCCCCACACACCGAGCCCGCCGCGCCAGATGTAGAGCGCCTCGATCGGGTTGGCCCCGTCGCCGAAGTAGAGCTGCCAGTCGGTCATGACGTGGTAGATCCGGCCGCCGACCAGGCCGAACGGAACCGCCCACAGCGCGATGTCCTGGATGTCGCCGGCCCGGCCGCCGCGGGCCTGCCAGCGGCGCTCGGAGACCCAGACGGCGACGATGATGCCGAGGATGATCGCGAAGGCGTAGCCGCGCAACGGGACCGGCCCGAGCCAGAGCACCCCTTCGGCGGGGCTGGGGATGGACATCGGGAGGATCATGCGGGGCCCTTCTTGGCTACTTCTGAGTGAGAAGGCGGTGGATGTCGTCGGCGAACTGCTTGGGAGAGGTGTTCATCGACCACACCACGCTGGCCTGTCCCTGGGAGACCGCCGAGACGTGGGTGTCGTGGACCCCGAGATCGTAGCCCCCACTGGGTAGCCGGTCGGCCTCCCCTATGTAGAGCCGCATCGACTCGGCCAGGGTGACGATGTCCTTCAGGTCACCGGTGAGTCCGATGAAGTCCTCGTCGTAGCGGTCCAGATACTTCTCGAGCACCTTGGTCGTGTCGCGCGCCGGGTCGGTGGTAACGAACACGACCTCAACCTTGTCCCGGTCCGCGTCGTCGAGGCGAGTCAGTGCCGCGGTCAGGCTCGACATCACCAGCGGGCACTCGTCAGGGCAGCTGGTGTAGCCGTAGAAGACCAGCGTCAGCGGCCTGTCGGCGTCGGTGGCCAGCGAGTACGGCTCGCCGTCGGTGTCGGTCAGCGCGGTGTCGGTGAGCCGGTAGGGCGTGTGCTCCTGCCCGGTCATCACCGAGGCCGGCGCCTGACCGGTCCCGGCGGCGCCACAGCCTGTGAGCACCCCGACGAGAACGAGCAGGACGGTCGATACGAGGAACCTCAACGCGCGCGGACTCCCGCGGCCAGGTCCTCGGTCAGGCTCGCCAGCGCCTTGAGCGCCGCCTGCTCGTCGGAGCGGTTGTCCAGCAGCGTACGCACGAAGGCGGAGCCGACGATGACCCCGTCGGCGTAGGCAGCCATCTCGGCCGCCTGGGCGCCGTTGCTGACCCCGAGACCGACGCCGACGGGCAGGTCGGCCCCTGATCGGTTGAGCATCTTCGTGCGGGCCACCAGCGGGGCGGCCAGGTCGGAGGTCTTGGCGCGGGCGCCGGTGACGCCCATGACCGCGGTGGCATAGACGAAGCCTCGGCACTGGGCCGTGGTCATCGCGATCCGCTCGTCGGTGCTGCTCGGCGCGACCAGGAAGACCTTGTCGAGGTCTCGTGCGTCGGCGGCCTCGATCCACTCCGGTGCGAAGTCAGGGGTGATGTCGGGCGTGATCAGGCCCGCGCCGCCGGCATCCTGCAGCTGCTGGGCGAAGCGGTCCACGCCGCGGCGCTCGATCGGGTTCCAGCTGGTCATCACCAGGGTCGGCACCCCGGTCGCGGCCACGGCCTCGACGGCTCGGAACACGTCGTCGACACGTACGCCGCCGTCGAGCGCCTGCTGCACCGCGTCCTGGATCGTGGGGCCGTCCATGACCGGGTCGGAGTAGGGCAGGCCGATCTCGATGATGTCGCAGCCGGCCTCGACCATCGTCGTCAGCGCCTCGATCGAGCCCTCGACCGTGGGGAAGCCCGCCGGGAGGTAGCCGACCAGGGCGGCGCGGTTCTCGGCCTTCGCCTTCGCGAACGCTTCCGACGTACTCACTGTGCTTCTCCCTGCTTGCTGTCGCCCAACCCGCTGTGCTTGTCGCTTCGGGCCCCGGCTCCTTCGTCGCCGAGCCCGCTGTGCTTGTCGCTTCGGGCCCCGGCTCCTTCGTCGCCGAGCCCGAAGTACTCGATGGCCGTGCCCATGTCCTTGTCGCCGCGACCGGACAGGTTGATCAGGATCGTGGCGCCCTCGCCGTGACGCTCCTTGATCTGCGGCGCGATCTTGATGGCGCCGGCGATCGCGTGGGCCGACTCGATCGCCGGGATGATCCCTTCCGAGCGCGAGAGCAGCGCGAAGGCGTCCATCGCCTCCTTGTCGGTGACCGAGGTGTAGGAGGCGCGGCCGGACTTGGCCAGCCAGGCGTGCTGGGGCCCGACCCCGGGGTAGTCGAGACCGGCGGAGATCGAGTGGGACTCGATGGTCTGGCCGTCCTCGTCCTGGAGCACGTAGGTGCGGGCGCCGTGGAGCACGCCCGGGTCGTTGGCCTGGATGGTGGCGGCGTGCCGGCCGGTCTCGAACCCGTCTCCCCCGGCCTCGAAGCCGTGGATCTCGACGTCCTCGTCGTCCAGGAACGCGGTGAAGAGGCCGATCGCGTTCGAGCCACCGCCGACCGCGGCGAGGACGGCGTTCGGGAGTCCACCGAACTGCTCGATGGACTGCGCCCGGGCCTCGTCGCCGATGCCGCGCACGATGTCCCTGACCAGCGTCGGGAACGGGTGCGGCCCGGCGGCGGTGCCGAACAGGTAGGCGGTGTGGTCGACGCTGGCGACCCAGTCGCGCAGCGCCTCGTTGATCGCGTCCTTGAGGGTGCCGCTGCCGGAGGGCACCGGGACGACCTCGGCGCCGAGCAGCCGCATCCGGGCCACGTTGAGCGCCTGGCGGTCGGTGTCGACCTTGCCCATGTAGACGGTGCAGTCGAGACCGAAGTAGGCAGCCGCGGTCGCGGAGGCCACGCCGTGCTGGCCGGCGCCGGTCTCGGCGATGACCCGGGTCTTGCCCATCCGCTTGGTCAGCAGTGCCTGGCCGAGCACGTTGCGGATCTTGTGGGCGCCGGTGTGGTTGAGGTCCTCGCGCTTGAGGAGGACGCGTACGCCGAGCTGCTCGGAGAGCCGGGTCGCGTGGTAGAGCGGGCTCGGCAGGTTGGCGTAATCACGCAGGATCGCGTCGAACTCGGCCACGAACTCCGGGTCGGCCTTCGCCTTCTGCCAGGCGTCGTCGAGCTCGATGAGCGCCTTCATCAGCGCCTCGGGCATGAAGCGGCCGCCGAATCCCTCGGCCTCGCCACCGAACCAGCCGAACTCGTCGGCGTCGTAGCTCGTCGTTTCGTGGATGTGAGTTGTCATGGCTGGTCCTAGCCTTGGATTCCGGTGAACTCGGCGACCGTGCCTTGCGGGTCGCCATGCTTGACCAGCGCCTCGCCGACCAGGACCGCGCGGGCCCCTTCGCAGACGTGGCGCTTGACGTCGGTGGCGGTGAAGATGCCCGACTCGGCGACCTTCACCCGGTCCTCGGGGATGAGCGGCGCGAGCCGTCCGAAGACGTCCTGGTCGATCTCCAGGGTCTTCAGGTTGCGAGCGTTGACGCCGATCAGCTCGGCGCCGAGGTCGACCGCCCGGGCGACCTCGGCCTCGTCGTGGGTCTCGACCAGCACGGTCAGCCCGAGCTCGCAAGCCTGCTCGTAGAGGCTGCGCATCGTGTCGTCGTCCAGCGCGGCCACGATCAGCAGCGCGAGGTCGGCGCCGGCTGCCCGGGCCTCCAGCAGCTGGTAGGGCTCGACGATGAAGTCCTTGCGCAGGATCGGGGTGTCGACGGCGGCGCGGACCGCGCGCAGGTCGGCGAGCGACCCACCGAAGCGGCGTTCCTCGGTGAGCACCGAGATCGCGGCGGCACCGCCGGCGGCGTACTTCTGGGCCAGCTCGGCCGGGTCCGGGATGTCGGCCAGGGCGCCCTTGGAGGGGCTCTTCCGCTTCACCTCGGCGATCACGCTGCTGCCCGCCGCACGGAAGTGCGGCATCGGGTCGCGGGGCGCGTCGACGTCGGCGAGCCGGGCCCGCAGGTCCGCCTCGGACATCGTCGCCTGGCGCTGCGCCAGGTCCAGACGTACGCCGTCGATGATCGCGTCGAGCACGGACCTGTTTGAACTCACGAGACAAGCCTCTCACCCCACGCACCCCACGCCCGATTTGCGCCCAAGAACCGAGAGGAATGGTTAAGTTCTTCTCACCAGCATCGAGTTCCACGCAACGACCGACACGGAGGTCAGACAATGAGCTACGGCACCCCGCCACCCCCGCCGCCCCCTGCCTATGGGGCCCCGACTCCCCCGGGTGGCGCCGCGGGAAGCGGCGGACAGTCGATCCCGGCGCTGATCTCGCTGATCGCCGGCATCCTCGGCATCGTGAACTCATTCTGCTGCTCGATCATCCCGCTGTTCCCGATCGCGGCACTCGTTCTGGGTCTTATCGGCATGAGCGACGTGAAGAAGTCCAACGGGGCCAAGACCGGTCACGGGCTCGCCCTTGCTGGGACGATCCTGGGCGGCGTCGGCCTGCTCATCTCGATCATCTGGATCATCGTCGCCATCGTCTCCGGCGGCTACGACTGGAGCTTCGGCGAGACCCGGCCCCTGTGACTCAGGGCACCAGCCAGGCACCGCTCGGCGTGTTCCTCAGCACCGTAAAGACAACCAGCAGTCCGAGGAGTGCGGCGAGCACTGGATAGACGACGGTGCGCGTCTTGTGCCGGGAGAGATGGAGCGTACGTCCCTGCCAGGAGTTGCGCATCCAGACCACCCACAGCCCAGCGAACACGGGTAACAGCAACACGAAGTAGAGATTGCTCGACAGCGCCCCAAACGCGTCACCGTGGGTGAGGTCGTTGACCGCCCGCAAACCACCACAAGCAGGACACTGCCATCCAGTCATGGCCAGGAACGGGCAGAGTCCCCAGCTTCCCGCCTCATGCGGATCGCGCACCGCCAGTGCGACGGTCAGCGCCGCGACGCACCCGCCGACCGATCCGGGGACCAGCATTCGCTTGACCGTGTCCATAGACACAGCCTCTCACCCCGGATGCCGCGAGGCCCCGGTCCTGTCCAGGACCGGGGCCTCGCGGCGTACGTCAGTGTGACTCGACGTTGAAGCCGAGCTTGGAGAGCACGATGAAGAGCAGGCCACCGACGACGGTCACGGCGACTCCGATCCAGAAGACGAACCAGCTGATCGGGTCGAGCATCATGGCGACGCTGCCGATGAGGAAGCCGAGGAGGCCGACCGCGACTGCGATCCAGGCTGCCGGGGTGTTGCCGTGGCTGGCGGACATGCGATGCTCCTCTACGAGTTCACTTTGCTTGGCTGCAGTGTATTCATTGATCCCCCGATGTCGGGTCCCGACCCTCGTCCAACGACTTCCAGACATCGATCGTGGACTGCTCCTCCAACGGCTTCTGCTCCGGCTTCGCGGTGGCCGGGGCGTCGTACCTGCGGCCCATCTCGGGCCACGAAGGAGCCAGGCGCACGGCCGCGACCGCCGCCGCGACGGTCAGGACCGCGCCGAGGAGCGCGAGGTAGGGCCAGGGGGTGGTGCTGTGCTCGGTCTCGCCCCATACCACCTCGGAGTCGATCGCCCGGCCGAGCGCGTCGATCCCGGCATGGCCGAAGAAGGTGACGATCACGCCGATCCCGGCCAGGCCGGCGAGGGCGGCCACCAGGCGACGTACGAGACCTCGGGTGACCAGGATCACGCCCCAGGCCGCGAGGGCGACCAGGGCCAGGCCGGTCGTGGCCGGCGAGTCGTTGAGGTCGGCCGGCATCTGGGCCGGGGCGGTCACCTTCACCCATTCGTTGGAGCCGGCCCATGCGGCGAGGGCCGCGCCGGCGAGGCCGGCGGTGACGGTCGGGCCGAACGAAGCCCTCACGAAATAGCACCGTACGAGATCAGGCCGGCGTCGAAGCAGGTGTGGTCGCCGGTGTGGCAGGCCGGGCCCTCTTGGTCGACCTTGAGCAGGATCGTGTCGCCGTCGCAGTCCAGGCGGACCTCCTTGACGTACTGCCGGTGGCCGGAGGTCTCCCCCTTGACCCAGTACTCCTGCCGGCTGCGGGACCAGTAGGTCGCCCGGCCCGTCGCGAGCGTGCGCGCGAGGGCCTCGTCGTCCATGTAGCCGAGCATCAGCACCTCGCCGGTGTCATGCTGCTGCGCCACCGCAGGCACCAGCCCGTCGGAGTTGCGCTTAAGGCGATCGGCGATGGCGGGGTCAAGAGTGCTCACACATCCAGTATCCCCGCGGCACCCGAGCCTCCGCACATCCGTCTCTGTAACGAGATTGCATGGGCTCGGCGATTCACTTGTCGCCGCAGGCAACACCCATGCAAGGATGCGCACGCAAAACTCGGCCCACCACACGCCGGGCCGAGTTCCAAACCATGACCGTCGCGGTCAACACACACTAGAGGTATAGCGCATGTCTGCTTACACCCCGTCCGAGAAGCCCGGAACGGACACCACCGGTCTCGTTCTCGGAATTCTGGTCACCCTGTTCTGCTGCCTGCCGTTCGGCATCGTATCGATCGTCAAGGCCGTTCAGGGCGATGGCGCGGGCGCCAAGAAGTGGGCCGGCATCGGTGCGGCCGTCGGCGTCGTCCTCGTCATTCTGTACGTCATCCTGATCGCGGTCGGCGCGGTCAGCATGGGTGGTTCGACCAGCACGTACTGAGCTCTCGTTAACAAGCAATGAAACGAGTGCGTGCGGGGCTCGTCCCACTGGCCGTCGTGGCCGGAGGGACGGGCCTCGCGGCCGTCTTCGCCACAACACCCGGGCTCGTCGCCTACGTGCCGCCGTGCCCGATCCACGCGCTCACCGGCATCGACTGCCCCGGATGCGGGATGACCCGCGGCACGATGTCGCTGCTCTCGGGTGACCTCGCCGGCGCGGTCGGCCACAACGCACTGATGTTCGTGTTGGGGCTGCCGCTGCTCGCGCTGCTCTGGTTCTTCTGGCTCCGCGACCGCGTCGGCGGCCGCCCCGCACCCGGATGGGCGCGCTCCCGGGCCGCGCTCTACACCTGGCTGGCCCTAACCGTCGTCTTCACGGTCGTCCGCAACCTCCCATGGTCCCCGTTCACGGCACTGGCCGCCTAGCCCCACCCGTATCACCAGGCGGGCAACGGCGCGATTCACAGGTCCAACGAGTAGCGCCGGCATGAGTCCGGAGGTTTCTCCACAGTGAACTGCGATTGGCATTGACTCGCCGCCTGGGCCATGCCAACTTTGCTTTGAGCTAGAAGCTCTTGTTTCCTCGGGTAGAACGAATCTTCGTGCTGGACGTGTTGAACTGCCTACTCCTGAGGAAGACGAGGAGTAAGGAACCACAACCGCACGGGGGATGCCGGTGAACGGGTATGAAGTGACGATAGAGGACCTACGACGCACGGCAGGAAAATACGACGCCTTGCTCGAGGACCTCGGTTCATCCAAGATGCCGGACTCGGCTACCGGGTCTGGCCGGGTTGGCCACATCGAGGTCGCTTCCTGGTTGAAAGAGCTGGTGTCGCGGACGAAGGACGCCCAACGCGAACTGGGGAAGGGCCTGGAGTCGCTGTCGGAGTACCTCCGCGACAAGGCGCGAGACTATGAGCAAGCTGACCTTGACAGTGCTCATCGGATGCAGTCCGACCCCTTTGCGGAAGGAGGTAGCAGCAAGCTGACCCCTTTATCAGACGTCCCGCGACTATCTAGCCAGCAGCAGCCGCTGCCCCACGTCTACGGCCAAGACGGCGCCCAGTTCTCTCCGCTGACGCCCCCACCATCCGGCGCATCGACGGCTGAATGATGGCGCTCCCCAAGGGCGCCGAACTCGGCGCGTCTGATGACCCGAGGGCGTTGATCGTCGGAGACAAGGCGGCCGTGGCTGAGCAAGCCACGGCGATCCTTGATGAGCAGCGACGCATCGGCGACTTGCTCGACACGATCGATGGCCTTGCTGTTCCAACCTGGGAAGGTGGTCTCGGGAAGCTCGGGTACGTCCTCAAGGCAGGGCAGGAGACCGCGAAGTTCGAGGCCTACCGTGACGCTCTGAAGCACGCAGGGACGAACCTGAACGGGTATGCGGACGCGTTGGCGGCCGCCCAAGACCGCGCACAGGATGCCATCGACAAATGGAATGAAGGCGAAGCAGCGACTAAGACGGCGTTGGCCGACCACAACGCGGCCGTCGATGGCTATAACCACAAGGTCGATGCACACAACGCCGCTCTCAGGAGCGGCAGATCGGTTCCTCTGATCGGGTTCGCACACCCTGGACCGTTCGTCGACCCAGGCGAGTCTTTGCGCAAGGAAGCGGAAGAGATCCTGGCGGATGCGCGCGAACAGTTGAACGACGCAGGGAACATAGCCGTCATGCCGGCGGGTCCGGACAAGGACAGCAAGACAGTCGGCGACGGAGAGGCCAAGGCCACTAATTGGGGGGGCCTCGGCGCGCTCGGCAGTATCTTGGGTGGGTTTTTTGACACCAATGCCGATAATCCGGCCGCTAATGGCGGAAAGTCTGGCGAACTCAAGGGTTTCAAGATAAGCCCAGACGGCAAGGCGATCCAGCTTATTGATGCCAACGGAGAGACGCATCAGTTTCAGATCGATGGCAACGTCGGAGCTCAAGCGGGTGATGTAAAGCTGGAGGCGGATGGAAGCCTTACCCTGAACAGCCATTCTGGTGAGGCGATCGGGAAGATTGACAAGGATGGACTCCACCTCAGCGTCGGCGTTCATGAACGCATCGTCGACGTTGAGGGAAATCTCAGCATCAAGGATGGGTACCTGACGATGGGCGCGAATGGGTACGCGTACGTGGGTAGTGACGCCGAAGCCAACCTCAAGGTTGGTCGAGACGGTGTCGAGGCAGGAGTCGATGTATCTAACGGCGCGAAAGCAGGACTAGGCGGCTCCATCAACTACGGCGGAATCGGGATTGGTCTCAATGCCGAAGGCCAGACCGGGAGTGGCGCGACTGGTAGCGTGGATTACGGCTGGAAGGATGGGAAGTTCAATTTCGGTAGCGAGTTTGGCCTAACTCCCGGAATTGGAGGAACTATCAAACCATCGGTCGAATTGGACTTCCCAGAAATGGGGCGCACAGCCAAAGAAATCATCGAGGACCCCGATGTCGCTGCGCGCGACTTGGCCAACACTGCGAATGATATTAACGGAGCCGTGGGCCACGGGATTAGATGGGCCGCGGAGCATCCGGGCGAGTCAGCCGAGGGCGCGGCGAAGGGCGCCCTGGCTCTACCTAAGACCTATTACGAGATCGGCAAGCTGGCAATGGCGAATCCTGAGGAAGCCGCCGATATCGCTGATGGCATGACCACGAATCCCGTTGAGCAATACAACAACATCAAGAGGGCTATTGGCCCCGATGCCGTTGATAAGATCAGTATCGACGCCGGCGAAGCAAAGAATGCTGCCAAAGGCGTGGTCGACGCGATTGGCGGGTTCTTCTGATGCCCGCCACTTTTCCGGTTCCGATTAGGTTCGACCTACCGAATACGCATTGGCGAGGCGCTGATCCGGACGGTCTCGAAAAATCAGACGCATTCGCAGTCGCACTTCGCTGGGGGTCGTTGGCCGACGGGTATGTTCCGATCTTGACCGTTCGAGGCATGTATGGAATGGACTTGCCGAGTCTTGAGGACGTGGCTGACTCGTCGGTGGATTCGTTGCGGGCCAATGGAGCCACAGCCGACCTGGTCAAAAGAACATGGGTCGAATCGGACCAAATGCCTGCGATCGTGCAACTCGCGGAGGTCGACGTTCGCATCGACGGGTCCCGGTTCGATCTCTATCAAGCCCAAGTGATCGAGACGCTCATCGATTCGACGGATAGAAGGAAGCGCGTGATGCTTTCGTTCAGCGTGACCTGTAAGTATGGGCAATTCGCGGTTGTAGGCCCGGAGTTCGAATCATTCATGGGGTCCGTCGTCCTAGGGGGTCGCATCTCCAGCCAGGACGACATCTAGGTCTGAGCACATGGCGCGACGACACGCCACCGGAAGACCGTCCCAGGGCCCAAATCCGTGTCGGAGCCATGCGGGCATGGTAGACCGGGCGGTCGCTACCGGTATTGGGCCAAGCGGACGAGTGCATGAGCAGCACAGCGGGGACCAGGCGTGGCGGAGTTACGCACCCTGCTGGGCGACCCAGGAGGCGTGCAGGCGTGCGTACGTCGAGCCGGCCTGCGCCACCAGGTCGCTGTGCGGGCCCCGCTGGGCGAGTCGTCCGGCGTCGACGACGATCACCTCGTCGGCCGCCTCGGCGGTGGAGAGCCGGTGGGCGATGGTGACCGACGTACGGCCGCTCATCAGGCGCTCCAGGGCCCGGTTGATCCGCATCTCCAGACGCGGGTCGACGGCGGAGGTGGCCTCGTCGAGGACGAGCAGGTCGGGATCGGCCAGCTGGGCTCGCAGGAGCGCCACGAGCTGCCGCTCGCCGGCCGAGAGTGACTCGCCGCGCTGCCCGACACTGGTGCGGACGCCGGCGGGGAGACCGGCCAGCCAGTCCCCCAGACCGAGGATCCGGGCGGCCTCCTCGATCTCCTCGTCGGTCGCGTCCAGCCGTCCGTAACGGACGTTGTCGGCCAGGGTGGAGTCGAAGAGGAAGCCCTCCTGCGGGACGAGCACGACGCTCGTGCGCAGCGAGGCGTTGCCGATCTCGCGTACGTCGACGCCGTCGAGACGGACCCGGCCGTCGGTCACGTCCATCACCCGGGTGAGCAGCTTCGCGATCGTCGACTTCCCCGACCCGGTCTCGCCGACCACGGCGACCCGGCGGCCGGGCGCGATCTCGAAGGAGATGTCGTGCAGGACCGGACGGCCGCCGGGGTAGGCGAAGGTGACCGCGTCGAACTCGATCGAGAGCGAGCCGCGGGGCAGGACAGTGCCCTCGGCACCTGGATCGACGAGGTCGGCGGGCGTGTCCAGGATGCCGATCGTGCGCCGCCAGGAGGCGATCGCGTTCTGCGCGTCGGTGAGGATCTGCGTACCCATCTGCACCGGGCCCACGAACAGCGTCACCAGGAACGCGAAGGCCAGGATCTCGCCGACGGTCAGCGCGCCGCTCGTGCCCTGGTAGGCGAGCGCCAGCAGGACGCCACCTACGATCACGCCGGCGTTGGCGAGGCCGCCGGAGAGGCCACCGAGGCTGAAGAAGACCGAGGTGTAGGCCTGAGCCTTGATCTGGGCGGCGCTGGTGGCGTCGATCTCGCGGTCGATGCGCTCCTGGGTGCGGTCCTCGACGGCGTACGCCTTCACCACGGCCGCGCCGACGACCGGCTCGGAGACCGCGGAGAGCATCTTGGCGACCTGGCGGCGGGAGAGGGTGTAGGCCGCGGACAGCTTGCGCTGGAAGAACCGCAGGCTCAGGAAGAGCGGGCCGAAGCAGAGCCACACCAGGATCGCGAGCTGCCAGGAGTAGATCACCATCACGACGGTGGCGACCAGCATCTGCCCGATGCTGACGATGAAGAGCAGACCGCCGAAGACGATGAACTGGCTGACCTGGTCGACATCGCTGGTCACCCGCGAGACCAGTGCCCCGCGGTGCTCGGTCGACTGGGTGAGCATCGGCAGGTCGTGGACGTGCCGGAAGGCCTTCGTACGCAGCGTCGCCAGGCCCCGCTCGGCGGCGGTGAAGAGCCGGCTGGTCATCTTGAACGACGCCCAGCCGGTGACCGCGATGGCGACCACCGCGATCAGGCCGGCGCGCAGGACGTAGCCGAGGTCGGGGCCGTCGGGACCGCTCAGGCCGTTGTCGAGGGTCTGCTGGACGACGACAGGTACGACGACCTGCCCGACGCTCGCGATCACGGCCAGCGCGAAGGTGCCGCGGATGCCCTCGACCAGCTCCGGGGAGTGCTTGATACCCCGGCGGATGGTCTCGATCGCGCCGAGCTCCTCGCCGCTGTCGACCCGGGTCTCGGGCTCGAGTGTGGCCGTCACTGCGCGGTCTCCGGTGTCTCGTAGGCGTTCACCAGGCGGGCGTAGGACTCGTCGCGAGCGAGCAGCTCGGTGTGGGTGCCGCGGTCGCGGATGCGGCCGGCCTCGAGGTGCACGACCTCGTCGGCGAGCGCGATGGTGGCCTTGCGGTAGGCGACCACGACCAGGCTGGTGTCGTTGGCGCCGCTCCGCAGCGCGGAGAGGATGCGCTGCTCGACCTCGGGGTCGACGGCCGAGGTGGCGTCGTCGAGGATCAGGAGCCGTGGGCGGCGTACGAGCGCTCGGGCCAGGGCCAGGCGCTGGCGCTGGCCGCCGGAGAGGCTCGCACCGCGCTCGCCCAGGGTGGTGTCGAGACCTTTCGGCAGTGCGGTGACGAAGCCGTCGGCCTGGGCGGCCTTGAGCGCCGACCAGACCTCGTCGTCGGTGAGGTCGGCGCCGAGGGTGACGTTGCCGCGTACGGAGTCGTCGAAGACGAAGGCCGTCTGCGGCACCAGCGCCGCCACCCTGGCCCACTCCCCCGCGCCCAGGTCGCGCAGGTCGGTGCCGTCCAGCGTGATCCGGCCGGTCTCGGGGTCGACCAGCCGCGCGAGCAGCATGGTCAGGGTGCTCTTGCCGGCGGCCGTCTCGCCGACGATCGCGACCGTACGCCCTGGCTCGACCTCGAAGTCGACACCGTCGAGGAGCGTCGGGCCGCCGGCGTAGGCGTAGGAGATGCCGTCGACCCGGACGCGGGCGCCGGTCGGCTCGCGGCTGGTCCTCTCTTCGCCGTAGGCCAGACGTCCGGTCGCGTCCAGAACCCGCTGGACCCGCCGGTAGCCGACCACGCTGCGCGGGAACTCCCCCAGCAGCCAGCCGAAGGAACGGATCGGGAAGGCGACGATGGTGAGCAGGAAGCCGATCAGGACCACGTCACCGGGCGCCGCGGCACCGCTGGAGACGCGGCCGACGCCGACGGCCAGGACGGCGAGGACCCCGACGTTGGGCAACGCGGCCAGGATCGGGTCGAAGGCGGCGCGGATCCGGCCGGCGTGGATGTTGACGTCGCGCAGCTCCTGGGCCTTGTCCTGGAAGCGGGTGGTCTCCTCGGCCTCGCGGCCCAGAGTCTTGACGACGAGCGCGCCGTCGAAGGACTCGTGGGCGATCCCGGAGAGCTCCGCGCGCAGCTGCTGGGCACGGGTCATCAGCGGGGAGGAGAAGCGCTGGAAGACCAGGTTGGCGACGACGACCGCCGGGAACACGAGGATCGCGACCGAGGCCAGGACGACGTCGGTCCAGAACATCTGCCCGATCGCGATCACCATCATCGCGAGCGTCCCGACCGCCATCGGAAGCGGCGCGATCGGCGCCCAGGACGCCTCGACGTCTGAGTTGGCGTTGGAGAGCAGCTGACCGGTCGGGTGCCGGTGGTGCCAGGCGAGTGGGAGCGCGAGGTACTGGCGGGTCACCGCGCGGCGCGAATGCGCCTGCATGCGGTACTGCATCACCCCGGCGCCCAGCCGCCGCGCCACCACCCCGACGGCCCGCAGGATCGCGACACCGACGAAGAGCCCGACCACGGCCCACAGCCAGCCGGCGCCGATCTCGCCGTCGCGCAGCGCAGGCACCAGAACATGGTCGGTGGACCAGCCCAGCACCCAGGCGTCGGCGACGGTCAGCGCACCGAAGAGCGCGGAGCCCAGAGTCGAGAGGGTGAAGACCGCCCACTCGCGCCGGATGGCGACTCCGAGAACCTTGAACCCGTCGGTCGTCGTGGCCCGCTGGGGTATCTGTTCCTCGTCGCTCATCTCGAGGTAAAGCCTAGGTCAGCACCGTGACTGCGACGAATTTTTTTGAAACCACCGTGCGCTGGAATGGCTCGATAAGGTGCAAGCCGTGGCTTTCTTCGCGCGCTCCGAGCGCATCGCCCTGTGCGACACCGCCGTCTCTCTCGGGCCGACGGCCCCCACGCTCTGCGAAGGCTGGGACGTCAAGGACCTGCTGGTGCATCTGCTCATTCGCGAACGCCGCCCATGGGCAGCGCCGGGCATCTTCCTGCCACCGCTCGCGCCCGTGCTGAGGAAGGCGGAGGCTGCGTACGCCGCCCAGCCGCTCGAGTCCCTCGCCGACCGTCTCCGCGACCCGAAGGGCACCCCGTTCGCGCTCGGTCCCGTCGAGCGGGCCGTCAACACCGTCGAGTTCTTCGTCCACCACGAGGACCTCCGCCGCGCCCAGCCGGGCTGGGAGCCGCGTACGCTCCCCGCCGCTGCCGAGCGAGCCCTCTGGCGCACCCTGAAGCTGCTCGGCAAGGGCCTGGTCCGCTCCGCTCAGACGCCGCTCGTGATCAACAACGGCATCGACACCGCCACCCTGCGCGCCGGCGACGAGCCCGTCACCATCACCGGCCCGGTCGGCGAGCTCCTGCTGTTCTGCTTCGGGCGTCATGAGGTGCGGGGCTTGTCCTTCGACGGCCCGGCGGAGCGGATCACGCAGTTGGAGAACGCCAGCCTCGGGTTCTGAGGCTTCTCCGCCTATCCGAGTCCACCGAGCCGGAGGGCGTCTTCGATCTCACTGAGCTTCGCGGAGGACAGGGCCCCTGCTCGCTCGATCAAATCGTCGCGGGACAAGATGGTCAGCCACGTGCACGGGGTGGATCCCGGGCGCGGCAACGCGAACCGAAGCACGCCTTCAAAGGGCAGTCCGTCCTTGGCGCCTACTGCCACCTCGACGCCCAGACCGGTGAGGTCGACACCCGCCGGAGCGACGACCTGCATCACCTGGATCCCGGACGCGTCCTCTCCCGACAGCAGCACGACCGGCCGCCGCTCGTCGAACTCCACCCACCAGACTTCGCCACGTTGCACATGTCCTCCTGACACTGACACAGGACGCAGGCCGATGCCGCAGCGTAGACCCTGCCCGCTGGCAGAAGGCGTTCGAGGTCGACGGCCGTAACCTCCTCGCGCTTCGAGACGTTGTGTCTCAGATAACCGAATCCCCCAGGAGGTCCCACGATGCGTCGTGCGGCAACAGTCACCGTCGCCATGCTCTTCGTCTTCTCACTCACCGCAGCCGCCCCAGCAGTGAGCGCGAGCGCGACACCAGAGCTGCGGGACGTGATGGTCGTCGGCAACAACTGGGACGGGACGGCTTCGATCGTCGATGCCCGCAGCTTCGAGGTGCTGCGCAAGGACATCGACCTGGTGCCCGACAAGGACGAGGAGATCGCCGAGATCCACCAGGATCCAGAGCGGCTGGCGATGTACTACCTGGTCCGCTACGGCCCCGGCGAAGGCAACGACCAGCTCGTGGACGACATGTTCACGACCCGGGACGGCAGGCTGCTGGCGGTCTCGCGTCCCAGCCTCGCCGATGTGGTCTGGATCGACATCGAGAAGGCGCTCGCGGGCTCGCCGGACTCCGTCGTGGTCGAGCGGCAGATGGACGGCCACCGCACCGACCACATGGGCCTCTCCCCTGACGGCACCAAGCTGCTGGTCTCGGACTCGACCTCGCGCTCGGTGCACGAGTACTGGATGGGCGGGGCGGGCGATGCGCGGACGGGTGAGCGGCTGCGTACGTTCGAGTCGGGCGAGACGCCCCACGAGAACAACTACTCCAAGGACGGCTCGCGCATCTTCCACGCCTCCATCGGTCGCGTCTACCTGCCCGGCGACCAGAAGGAGATCTCGCTGGACTCGCTGCCGCTGATCAACCTCGACCAGCTCGGCCTCGGCACCATCCCCGGCACCGACCTGCTCCCGCCGATCAAGATCGGCCCGATCCACGACGCGATCAAGGGCGACCGCTGGTTCGAGATCGTCGCCGAGTCCAGCTTCGAGGTCTCCCAGCGCTGGGAGATGGGCAAGGAGCTGGAGGAGGCCGGCTACCCGTCGATCTCCTCAGCCGTACGTCCGATGGCGGTCGCCCCCGGTGAGCGGTTCATCTACTTCCAGATGTCGTTCCTGCACGGCCTGGTCGAGTTCGACACCCAGGCGGCCGACATCGACGGGAAGGTCGGCTACTCCACCGGCTCCGTCGAGGAGCCCCGCACCGGCGCTGTCACCCGGGTCATCCAGCTCCCCAAGCGCACCCCGCTGCCCCGCGAGCTCTACGTCAATGACTCAGCCCACCACGGCCTCTCGATCGACTCCAAGGGCGAGACCCTGTGTGCGGCGGGCACGATGGACGACTACGTCGCGATGGTCGACCGCGCCAGCGGCGAGCACACCATCCTCGACGAGGAGACCACCGGCCACTACTACGGCAAGCCCTACTGGACCACCGAAGGCCTCGGCAACACCTGCTGGGCATCGCTGTCCGACGCCGACGCGCTCGCCGTGATCGACTTCCGCACCGGCGAGGAGCTCGCCTACCTCGACGTCGGCAACCACCCCCAGCGCGTACGCCACGGGCAGATCCCGAGCTCGCTGCTGAGCTAGTTGTCCGCGGGGGTGCATTTTCCCGCCATGGCGGGAAAGTGCTTGCGGCAATCCGTCAGCGAACCGGCGCGCCGGCGCCGGAGAGCGCCTGCTTGACCTCGCCGATCCGCACCTTGCCGAAATGGAAGATGGTGGCCGCGAGGACGGCGTCCGCACCGGCGTCGACCGCGGGCGGGAAGTGCTCGGCCTTGCCGGCGCCACCGGAGGCGATGACCGGGACGGTCACCTCGCTGCGTACGGCCTTGATCAGGTCGATGTCGAAGCCGTCCTCGGTGCCGTCGGCGTCCATCGCGTTGAGCAGGATCTCACCGGCACCGAGCTCGACGGCCTTCGCGGCCCACTCGATGGCGTCGAGGCTCTGCCATTCGCCTCGGGCTCCGCTTCTGCCGGCAGACTTGCGCCCGCCATGCGTGGTGACCTCGAAGCCGGAGTCGGTCCCCTGCGCCCTGCGGGCGTCGACGGACAGCACCAACACCTGGTTGCCGAACCGGTCGGCGATCTCGGCGATCAGCTCGGGGCGGTCGATGGCCGCGGTGTTGACCGCGATCTTGTCCGCGCCGGCGCGGAGCATCCGGTCCACGTCCTCGACGCTGCGGATGCCGCCGCCGACCGTGAGCGGGATGAAGACCTGCTCAGCGGTGCGGGTGACGATCTCGAGCGTCGTCGCGCGCCCCTCGTGGGAGGCGGAGATGTCGAGGAAGGTGAGCTCGTCGGCGCCTTCCTTGTCGTAGGTCGCGGCCAGCTCCACCGGGTCGCCGGCGTCGCGCAGCTCCTTGAAGTTGATCCCCTTGACGACGCGACCGGCGTCGACGTCGAGACACGGGATGACGCGTACGGCCAGACTCATGACTGGTCCCCACGCGGCCGACCGAGGGTGAGGTCGAGCGCGTCGGCGAGGTCCAGGGACCCGGTGTAGAGCGCCGTGCCGGCGATCGCACCCTCGACACCGACCTCCACCAGGCCCATCAGCGCCTCGATGTCGTCGATGGTGGTCACTCCCCCGCTCGCCACGACCGGGCGGTCGGTGGCCTCGCAGACCGCGCGCAGCAGGTCGAGGTTGGGGCCCTGGAGCATGCCGTCCTTGTTGACGTCGGTGACGACGTAGCGCGCGCAGCCCTCGGAGTCGAGGCGGGCGAGCGTCTCGTAGAGGTCTCCGCCGTCCTTGGTCCAGCCGCGCGCCGCGAGGGTACGCCCGCGTACGTCCAGACCCACCGCGACCCGGTCGCCGTAGGTCGCGATCGCCTGCCGGGTCCACTCCGGGTTCTCCAGCGCGGCGGTGCCGATGTTGACGCGGCGGCAGCCGGTCGCCATCGCGGCCTCGAGCGACTCGTCGTCGCGGATCCCGCCGCTCATCTCGACCTTGATGTCGAGCTTGCCGACGATCCCGGCGAGGATCTCGCGGTTGTTGCCGTGGCCGAACGCGGCGTCGAGGTCGACCAGATGGATCCACTCGGCCCCGGTCTCCTGCCACCTCAGCGCGGCCTCGTAGGGGTCGCCGAACCGCTTCTCCGACCCGTCCACACCCTGGACCAGCTGCACCGCCTGCCCGCCCTTCACGTCGACGGCCGGCAGGAGCTCGAGGTAGTCACCCATGAGGACGATCCTATGTTCTGTACGCCGCCACCCCTGCCCCGCCGTCCGGTTGCGAGACGGTTCCTCCAGCAAGGTATGCAGGCGGAGGAGCACATCCCTCGCGGAGCTCCGCACGGGAAGCGGTGCTTCGGCCGCATACCTTCATGGAGGATCACGCTCAGCGAGCCGCCAGCACCTCGAACTCGTACGCATCCGGGTCGGTCATCCTCGCCCACGGCCCGTCACCGTACGTCTCGGCGACGACCGTGGCGCCGAGCGCGACGAGGCGCCGGATCTCATCAGCAGGGCCGGTGTCCTCGGGCGCGATCAGGTCGAAACGGAACCGGTCCCGCGGCCCACGCGGCACCGGTGGCGGCCCGCCCCAGGCGACCTTGGCGCTGCCCGACGGTGTCGCGACCGCGGTCTCGCCGTCCTGGTCCCAGACCAGCGGCCAGCCGAGCGCCGCGCTCCAGAAGATCCCGGTCTCCCGCGACCCGTCCGCGGCCACCTCGCCCAGGAAACCCGTCCCCTCCAGCCACCGGTTGCCGGCCGGGATCACGCACAGCTCGTTGCCTTCCGGGTCGCCGAGCACGACGTGGTCCTCGTCCGGCCGCTGCCCCACGTCGAGGTGAGTGGCCCCGAGGCCGATCAGCCGGTCGACGGTCCGCTGCTGGTCATCGGGCAGGCTGCTGGTCAGATGGAGATGGTGCGGGTTCTCGATCGTCTTCGGCGGGTCGGTGGGTAGGAACCGGATCCGGAGGTCGTCCTCGGCTCGTGGCAGCAGCCGGATCTCGTCGCCATTCGTCTCGGGCTCCCGGCCCAGCACCGCTGCCCAGAACTCCGCGACCCGCTCCGGGTCGTTGGCGTCGACGCAGATCCCGAACCGCCGAGGTGTCATGTCCGGCAACCTAGGTCGCGCCGGGATCGGTACGCAATCAGTTTAGGAGCCGCGCAGACGGAATCAGTCAGTGCCCGCCGGTCGCGCGGCCACGGTCGCCAGCTTGGCCAGCCCCTTCTCCATGTCGGGCGCGATCGCCTTCTCCATCGAGTAGAACTTGGTCATCAGCCCCATCACACCGCTCACCGACCCGGCGTGGGTCCACGTCAGCTGCGTACCGCCGGCGACGGTCGTCAGATCGAAGCTCACGGTGCTCCGACTCTTGAACGGCTTGAGGAACTCCAGCGCGACGCCGATGTGCTCGGGGCTCGACTCGGTGATCTCCATCGAGCCGGCCCCCGCGCGCTTGTTGCCCGACCAGGCATAGCGCGCGCCGACACCGGACTCGGCACCCGAGTAGGTCCGCGTCATGTCCGGGTCGAGTTCCTCCCAGGGCGACCAGGCCGGCCACTCGTGGAAGTCGTCGAGCAGCGCGTGCGCGCGCCCGATGTCGCACTGAAGAATCGCGGACCTGGAGACCTCGTAGTCGGTCATGTTCCGACACTACATCCGGCGGCGACCAGGTCGACGACGATCAGCGCGGTCCTGGCTGGTTCGAGGCTCCGGTATGCGTAGCGCCGGCCTCGCCGAGTCTCGTGTCGCGCGTACTCCCGCTCGGGGATCGCCCAGCTGTGCACCTTCGGCGCCCGCACTCAGGCGCCCTCGGGGTTGACGCCGACCGAGCCGTCGATGCTCTCGCGGAGGATGTCGGCGTGGCCGGCGTGACGGGTGGCGTCGCAGAGGCGGGCGGCCATGACGTTGAGGAGCATGACGTCCTCGTCCCACCACGGTACGTAGCCGGGAGCGTCGATCGGGAGCGCTTCGATGGTGGCGTCCACGTGGGACCAGACGCTGCGGTAGAGGTCGAGGACCTCGGCCCGGGTCTCGTGATCTGTTGCCCAGTGGGTGGCGTCCCACCATCCGGCGGTGTCCCACGGTGGAAGGTCGACCGGTGGCTTACGGCCGAAGACCTCGCCGAAGTAGCGGGCGTCCGAGAGGGCGTTGTGCTTGACCAGCCCGAGCAGGTTGGTGCCCGTCGGTGTCATCGGACGGCGGACGTCATGCTCGGAGAGCCCCTCGAGCTTCCACACCAGGGCCTCGCGCACGCCACGCAGTTTGTCGTGCAGATGTGCCTTCGCGAAGTCGTCGATCACGGCGGCTATCCTGCCGCACTCGACGCACCGACCGAGCGATCCTGCGCGGCAGGCGCGCTACGGACTCTCCACCGCGGAGATGCGGTACTTCCGAACGTCCGCGCCGGTGAGCTGGGGCAGTTCCGGGCCATCCTCGTCGCCACCCGAGATCCGAAACGCCTCGACGTCGGCGTCCGATGCCCAGCGCTCATAGACGTTGATGCGACCGAGGTCGATCGGATCGGCGGCCTGGACGAAGTCGAGGCACCCCGGCGCCTTGCGCGCCGCACGAGCAACATCGGCGGTCGCCACCAGATATGCGTCGCGGTCCGCGGCGTTGCAAGAGAGCGACCCGGCGATGATGATCACGACGCCCACTGTGCCACAGCCGACCGGCCGCTCACGGCCGATCAGAGGGATCAGTCCTCCGCCGCGCGCTTGCCGTAGGTGCCGCCGGTGAGGGTGGCGTACGAGCGCCGGATGATCTCCTCGAGAACGCTCAGATCGACCGCGGCGACGTCCTTGAGATAGAGGCAGCCGACACCGTGGGTGTGTGGGCCGAGGCGGGCGAGGAGGTCTTCATGGGCCGAGATGCCATCGTTGAGGTAGACGACCGAGGCGGCCTTGCGGGGCGAGAAACCCGCGGCCGGGGCATCGCCCTCGGTGCCGCTGGCGTACTTGTAGTGGTACTCGCCGAATCCCACGATCGCGGACCCGAACATCCGGGGCTCCGCCTCGGTGGCGCGCCGCATCAGCTCCAGCAGCGTGGCGGCGTCCCGACGACGACCCGGAGGCTCGACAGCCTCGATGAAACCCACCGGATCGGCATCGGTCCAGGTCGTCTTGGCCATCCGGCCACTCTAGCGGCGGAACAGCAGCGTGTAGACCACAGGCGCGACCAGCACCGACGCGATGGCTGAGAAGACCACCGTGCCGACGTCCTCGGTGACGAGGTAGACCAACGCGTTGAGGAGCAGCAGGACCACGATCAGGATCCGTACGTTGCGCCGCCGGCGCTCCGCGAGCGCACTGACCGGTCGGGACCGGCGAGCCGGAACCCACCCGGTCAACCGCTCCCGCCGGGCTCGGCGGGAGGCGGACCTGGCCGCCCGGGCAGCACGCTCCTCGGCGGCCTGGGCGGCCAGCCGCTCGCGCTCGGCGCGGGCCTTCGCCCGGGCTCCGGTCTGGGCCACCTACGCCGCCTTCAAGGAGGACACCCAGTTGCGCAGCACCGCGGCGCCGGCGTCCCCGGACTTCTCCGGGTGGAACTGGGTCGCGCTCAGCGGGCCGTTCTCGACGGCGGCCACGAACCGGTCGCCACCCCCAGAATCAGGTCCCGTCTCGGCCCAGGTGACCAGCGGCGCGACGGTGCGGTCGTTGGTGACCAGGGTCCAGTCGCGTACGCCGTAGGAGTGCACGAAGTAGAACCGCTCCTTCTCGACGCCCGCGAACAGCGACGTCCCGGACGGCACGTCGAGCGTGTTCCAGCCCATGTGGGGCACGATCGGCGCCTGGAGACGCTCGACGACGCCGGGCCACTCGCCACAGCCCTCGGTCTCGACACCGTGCTCGATGCCGGTCTCGAAGAGGATCTGCATGCCGACGCAGATCCCCATGACCGGGCGACCGCCGGCGAGCCGGCGGGCGATGATCCGCTCGCCGCGGATCGCGCGCAGGCCCTTCATGCAGGCCTCGAAAGCGCCCACGCCGGGCACCAGCAGCCCGTCGGCCGCCATCGCGGCGTCGAGGTCACCGGTCAGCTCGACCGAGGCGCCGGCGCGCTCGACGGCGCGGACGGCCGAGCGTACGTTGCCCGATCCGTAGTCGAGCACGACCACCGAAGGCCCACTCACAGCACCACGTCCGTGACGCAAGCGCCAGAATACGAACGCGGCACTGTAGGGACACGATCGTTCACTCGCTGACGCTCGTTCACAGTGCGCCCTTCGTCGACGGGATCCCGGTCTCGCGCGGGTCGTAGGCGATCGCATCGCGGAACGCTCGCGCGAACGCCTTGAACTGCGTCTCCACGATGTGGTGCGGCTCGCGCCCGGCGAGCACGTTGACGTGCATCGTCAGGTGGGCGTGGTGGGCGATGGAGTCGAAGATGTGCTGGGTCAGGGAGCCGAGGTAGGGCACCCCGGAGCCGCCGAGCAGCACGTACTGCTGGCCCTCCGGCTCCCCTGTGTGGACCGAATAGGGTCGACCGGAGACGTCGACGACGCACCGCACCAGGGCTTCGTCGAGCGGGACGGTCGCGTCGCCGTAGCGACGGATGCCCTTCTTGTCTCCCAGCGCCTCGCGCAGCGCCTGGCCGAGCACGATCGCGGTGTCCTCGACGGTGTGGTGGGCGTCGATGTGCACGTCGCCCTCGGAGTGCACGGTCAGGTCGACGAGGGAGTGCCGTCCGAAAGCGGTCAGCATGTGGTCGTAGAAGCCGACACCCGTCGAGACGTCCACCCGTCCGGTGCCGTCGAGGTTCACCTCGACGACGACCTTCGACTCCGAGGTCTCCCGCTCGATCCGGGCGGTCCGATCAGTGCGCGTCATGCGCGTGCTCCGTTCACATCGGTCAAAGCTTGCTTGAAAGCGGTCATCTCGTCGGGTGTCCCGACCGAGACCCGCAGCCATCCGTCGGGCCCGGTCTCGCGGATCAGCACTCCGCGGTCGAGCAGCCCCTGCCAGACCGCATGCCGGTCGGCGTAGCGTCCGAAGAGGACGAAGTTGGCATCCGAGTCGGCGACCTCGAGCCCCTGCTCACGCAGCCACTCGACCAGCGTGTCCCGCTCCTCGCGAAGATCTGCCACGTAGCCCAGCAGCTCTGGCGCGTGCCGCAGGGCCGCGCTCGCCGCCGCCTGGGTGACCGCGGAGAGGTGGTAGGGCAGGCGTACGACGCGGATCGCGTCACAGATCGCCGGGTCGGCCGCCAGGTAGCCGAGCCTCAGCCCGGCTCCGGCGAAGGCCTTCGACATCGTACGGGTGACGACCAGGTTGCGGTGGCGGTCGAGCAGTTCCAGCGCCGAGGGCACCCCGGTCCGACGGAACTCGCCGTAGGCCTCATCGACGACGACGATGCCGCCGTCTCCGACGGCCTCGCACAGCACGGTGACCGCCTCCGGCGGCAGCGCGGTGCCGGTGGGGTTGTTGGGGCTCGGCAGCAGTACGACGTGGGGGCGGGTCTCCTCGACCAGCGCCCGCGCCTTCTCCAGATCGATCGCGAAGTCGCTCTCGCGGTGTCCGACGACCCACTCGGTGTTGGTGTCGCGGGCGTACTCCGGATACATCGAGTAGGTCGGCGCGAAGCTGATCGCGGTGCGCCCGGGACCACCGAAGGCCTGCAGCAGCTGCAGCATCACCTCGTTGGACCCGTTGGCCGCCCACACCTGCTCCGGCGTGATCTGAGCCTCCACATCCGAGGAGAGGTACGCCGCCAGCCCCTCCCGCAGGGCGACGAACTCGCGGTCGGGGTAGCGGTTGAGCGTGCGCGCCGCCTCACCGACGCTGGCCGCGATGTCGGCGACCGTCTCGGCGGAGGGCTGGTAGGGGTTCTCGTTGACGTTGAGCTGGACCGGGACGTCCAGCTGCGGAGCGCCGTAGGGCTCGATCCCCGCGAGCTCGGCACGGATCGGCGGCCAGTTCACGAGAACCTCACCGATACGGCCGCGCCGTGGCCCGGCAGGTCCTCGGCCTCGGCGAGCGTGACCACGTGGTCCTTGACCGCGGCCAGGCCCTCGCGGGAGTAGTCGACGACGTGGATCGACTTGGTGAAGGCCCGCACCGAGAGGCCCGAGGAGTGGCAGGCGCAGCCGCCGGTGGGCAGCACGTGGTTGGACCCGGCGCAGTAGTCACCCAGCGACACCGGAGCGTAGGAGCCGACGAAGATCGCGCCGGCGTTGCGGATCCGGCCGGCGACCCGGGCGGCGTCGGCGGTGTGGATCTCGAGGTGCTCGGCGGCGTACGCGTTCACGACCTCAACGCCTTGGTCGATGTCGTCGACGAGCACGATGCCCGACTGGGCACCGGTCAGTGACGTACGGATCCTCTCGACGTGCTTGGTCGCGGCGACCTGCTTGTCGAGCTCGGCCTCGACATCGGCGGCAAGCGTCTCGGAGTCGGTGACCAGCACCGAGGCTGCGAGGGGGTCGTGCTCGGCCTGGGAGATCAGGTCGGCGGCGACGTAGGCGGCCTCGGCGGTCTCGTCGGCGAGGATCGCGATCTCGGTCGGGCCGGCCTCGGAGTCGATCCCGACCTGCCCCTTGAGCAGGCGCTTCGCGGTGACGACGTAGATGTTGCCGGGCCCGGTGACCATGTCGACGCGCTCGCACGGCTCGACGCCGTAGGCGAACATGGCGATCGCCTGGGCACCACCGACGGCATAGACCTCGTCCACGCCCAGCAGCGCGCACGCGGCCAGGATCGTGGGCTGCGGGAGCCCGCCGAACTCTTTCTGCGGCGGCGAGGCCAGCGCGATCGACGGCACCCCGGCTACCTGCGCCGGGACGACGTTCATCAGCACCGAGGAGACCAGCGGAGCCAGACCACCAGGCACATAGAGCCCCACGCGCCCCACCGGCACCTTGCGGTGCGTCACCCGGGCGCCGGGCGCCAGGTCGGTGACCGCGTCCTTCTCGAGCTCGGCGGCACAGGTCGTACGCAGCCGCGCGATCGACTCCTCGAGCCCGGCCCGGATCGCCGGGTCCAGCTCGTCGAGAGCCTTGGTCAGCGCCTCGGCCGGAACCCGGATGTCGTCGACGCGCACGCCGTCGAACTTCTCCGAGAACTCGGCGATCGCCTCCTGGCCCCGCTCGCGGACGGCGTCGATGATCGGCTGCACCGCATGAGTGGCCGCCTCGATGTCGAACTCGGCACGCGGCACGGCGGCGCGGTAGTCGATGGTCGAAGCGGCGCCTCTGTCGGCACCCCTCAGGTCGATGCGGCGGATCATGCTTCAAGTCTACGAGTGGGCGGCCTCCGGAGCCGATCTGCCGACGCCACGTGGACGCCGCGCGACACGCGGCGGAGGGAGGCATACGGCACCCCGATCCGGGTACTCGGGATTCCGACCCACCAAAGGAGGATCGTCATGGCACGGACACGACCAGCTCACCTGGGGCGCCGTGATCACCGGCATCGCCCTCCTGGCCGTGATGCTCGTCGGGGCGCTCCTCGGCGCCACCAGCGGTCAGCGCTACACCAGGATCGACCGGGGGGTCCACGGCGACTGACGGCTCGGGTCGGCAGCTGAAACAACACGGGGGTTCGCGGGCGCACATGCCCGCGGCCCCCATAGGTTGGTGCCCGTGAACGAGCGTCAGCGACTACCCATGTTCCCGCTCAACGCGGTCCTGTTTCCCGGCGTGACGCTGCCGCTGCGCGTCTTCGAGGACCGCTATCGCGCGATGGTGCACCACCTGCTCCGCCAGGAAGAGGAGGAACGCCACTTCGGCTCGGTCGCGATCCGCGAGGGCTACGAGGTCGGTGAGACCGGCGCCCAGTCGCTCTACCGCGTCGGGGTGAAGATGTTGATCACCGAGGTCGAGCGGCACGAGGACGGTTCCTTCGACCTCGAGGTGCTCGCGGTCGACCGGATCCGGATGGACAGCCTGGTCAGCTCGGGTGACTTCCCCGTCGCCGACGTCGAGGACCTCCCCGAGGACCACGTCGCGGTCCCGAACGCGATCGTCGACACCGCACGGGCGACCTTCACCGCCTACCGGGCCGCACTGCTGGAGTTCCGCGACGACCCGTTCTCCGGCTCGCTCCCGAAGGATCCGGAGTTCCTCTCCTGGACCATCTCGGCCACCACTCCCCTGCCGATGCCCGACCGGCAGGCCCTCCTGGAGGCACCCGACGCCGGCGTACGCCTCGGCATGGCCACCGACCTGCTCCGCTCCGAGCTCAAGGCGATGAACGTCATCCCCTCGCTGCCCGCGACCGAGGTCGCCCGCACGAAGTGGTCCCCCAACTGATGCCGAAGAAGCAGGCCGGAAAACGGGCCGGCGGAGGCACCCCCGCGACCGTGGCCCTCACCCAGGCCGGCATCGACTACACCCTGCACCCATACGAGCACGATCCACGCGCGGAGTCCTACGGCCTGGAGGCAGCCGAGGCCCTCGGCGTCGAGCCGAAGCGGGTCTTCAAGACGCTGATGGCCTCCCTGGACGGGAAGCTCGTCGTCGGCATCGTCCCCGTCACCGGCCAGCTCGATCTCAAGGCACTGGCGCGCGCGCTGGGTGGATCGAAGGCGCAGATGGCCGAGGTGGCCGCGGCCGAGCGTGCGACCGGCTACGTCGCCGGCGGGATCTCACCCGTCGGCCAGAAGCGTCCCCACCCGACCGTCCTGGACGAGTCCGCGACGACGTACGAATCGATCTACGTCTCCGGAGGCCGACGCGGCCTGGACATCGAGCTCTCTCCCGCCGACCTGATCAAGATCACGGACGCCACCACGGCCCCCCTCGCCAGATGACCTTGCCGAGTCGGCGCGAACTGACCGAAACCCACGCCGAGTCGGCTCGTCATGACGAGCCGACGCGGCGGTGGGTCGTGGCAGTTCGAGCCGACTGGGCTCGG
>NZ_JBHXNY010000019.1:0-79032 GCF_042719275.1 Nocardioides sp. NPDC058538
CTCGAAACACTCGGCTACGGCGTCACCCTCACCGACCTCCCACAAGCCAGCTGAGAGGACCGTGACTGGGCTTATCTACGTACCAGTCGGCGCGTTGGAACGCGCCGACTCGGCAGATACAGGGGTGCGGTGCGTCAGGCGCCGGCAGCAGCCTTGAGGGCGTCGGCGCGGTCGGTGCGCTCCCAGGTGAACTCGGGGAGCTCGCGGCCGAAGTGACCGTACGCAGCGGTCTTGGCGTAGATCGGGCGGAGCAGGTCGAGGTCGCGCAGGATCGCGGCCGGGCGGAGGTCGAAGACCTCGAGGACGGCCTTCTGGATGTTGGCCTCGGGCACGGTGTGGGTGCCGAAGGTCTCCACGAAGACGCCGACGGGCTGGGCCTTGCCGATGGCGTACGCGACCTGGACCTCGGCGCGACGGGCCAGGCCCGCGGCGACGATGTTCTTGGCCACCCAGCGCATGGCGTACGCAGCCGACCGGTCGACCTTCGACGGGTCCTTGCCCGAGAAGGCGCCGCCGCCGTGGCGGGCCATGCCGCCGTAGGTGTCGACGATGATCTTGCGGCCGGTCAGACCGGCATCACCCATCGGGCCACCGACGACGAAGCGGCCGGTCGGGTTGATGTGGAGCTTGTAGCCGTCGAAGGGAACCGACGACTTGAACTGCTCGAGCACCGGCTCGATGACGTACTTCTTGATGTCGGCGTGGAGCTGCTCCTGGGTCGTCTCCTCGGAGTGCTGCGTCGAGAGGACGACGGTGTCCACGCGGACGGCCTTGTTCTCGTCGTCGTACTCGATGGTGACCTGGGTCTTGCCGTCGGGACGCAGGTAGTCCAGCGTGCCGTCCTTGCGGACATCGGTCAGCTTCTCGGCCAGCGTCTGCGCGATCTTGATGGGCAGCGGGAACAGCTCGGGCGTGTCGTCGCAGGCGTAGCCGAACATCAGACCCTGGTCGCCGGCGCCCTGCAGGTCGAGCTCGTCGACCGAGCTCTCCAGGCGGTGTTCCTCTGCGGTGTCGACGCCCTGGGCGATGTCCTGGCTCTGGGCGCCGATGGCGACCTGGACACCGCAGGAGTGACCGTCGAAGCCCTTGAGGGAGGAGTCGTAGCCGATGTCGAGGATCTTCTGGCGCACGAGCTGGGCGACCGGCGCGTAGGCGTCGGTGGTCACCTCGCCGGCGACGACGACGAGGCCGGTGGTGAGCAGGGTCTCGACAGCCACCCGGCTCTTGGGGTCGTGCTCGAGCAGGTAGTCGAGCACGGTGTCGCTGATCTGGTCGGCGATCTTGTCCGGGTGCCCCTCGGTCACCGACTCCGACGTGAAGAGACGTCCGGTCACGTGTAGCTCCGTTTCAAAGGTTCGTGTGGGTTGAACAGGTAGGCAAACGTCAATCGTTCTGGTCGACAAACATAGACCCCGAACCCCAGGACCGCAGGGGTGGTCCTCATCGTGGCGCGTGGCGTGTCGTCAGTTTGTACGTTGTTCATCCAGGCGTAAGGAGATCTGGTCCCAGATCACCTCTGCGAGGGCGGACTTCGCCCCCTCGGCCACGTCCACATGGCCTCCGTCGGCGCCCAGGATGACTGCCTTGTTGACCTCGCTGCCGAAGACCGCGCCGCCGCTGACGTCGTTGACGACGAGCAGGTCGCAGCCCTTCCGCTTCAGCTTGGCCGTGGCGAGCTCGAGCACCGAGCCGGTCTCATCGCCCGTCTCCGCCGCGAATCCCACGATCACCTGACCGGGCTTGGTCCGGTGGTGGGAGATCTCGGCCAGGATGTCGGGGTTCTGCATCAGCTCGATGGTCGGCGCCGACCCGTCGGCGGCCTTCTTGATCTTGGCCTCGCTCACCCCGGTCGGCCGGAAGTCGGCCGGGGCGGCGGCCATGACGACCGCGTCCGCACCGGTGGCCGCGGAGACCACGGCGTCGCGCAGCTCAGCGGTCGTGCCGACACGTACGACCTTCAGGCCGGCCGGATCGGGCAGGGTCACGTTGGCGGCGACCAGGGTCACCTCAGCACCGCGGGCGGCCGCGGCCCGGGCGATGGCATAGCCCTGGAGCCCGGACGAGCGGTTGCCGAGGAAGCGGACCGGATCCAGGTACTCCCGGGTGCCGCCGGCCGAGACGACGACGCGGCGACCGACGAGGTCGGCACGCCCGCCATGGGCGAGGACGGCACGGGAGAGCTCGAAGATCTCGGCCGGCTCGGGCAGGCGGCCCTTGCCGGTGTCCTTGCCGGTCAGCCGGCCCTCGGCGGGCTCGATGACGATGTTGCCGCGCTCGCGCAGGGTGGCCACGTTGGCCTGGGTCGCCGGGTGCTCCCACATCTCGGTGTGCATCGCCGGGGCGAACACGACCGGGCAGCGCGCGGTGAGCAGAACGTTGCTGAGCAGATCGTCCGCGAGGCCGTGGGCCGCGCGGGCGAGCGTGTTCGCGGTCGCGGGCGCGACCACGACGAGGTCGGCCTGCTGCCCGATGCGTACGTGCGGGACCTCGGTGATGTTCTCGAAGACGCCGGTGGCGATCTCCTTGCCCGACAGCGCCGCCCAGGTGGGGGCGCCGACGAACTCGAGGGCGGCGGCCGTGGGGACCACGGTCACGTCATGGCCGGACTCGGTGAACCGGCGTAGCAGCTCGGCCGCCTTGTAGGCGGCGATGCCGCCGGCGACCCCTAAGACCACGCGCGGCCGCTCCCCCTCGAGGGGAGCGGCCGAAGTGGTGCTGTTGGTGGACAGCGGAGGTCCTGGACGATCAGGCGTCGCCGGCAGGCGCCTCGGCAGCGGCAGCCTGAGCCGCAGCCTGGGCGGCCAGCTCGGCCGGGTCGATGTCCTCGCAGGTCAGCAGGTCCTCGTTGATCTCGCGCAGCGCGATCGAGAGGGGCTTCTCCTGAACGTGGGTGTCGACCAGGGGGCCGACGTACTCGAGGAGGCCTTCGCCGAGCTGGGAGTAGTAGGCGTTGATCTGGCGAGCCCGCTGGGCGCTGTAGAGAACCAGCTTGTACTTGCTGTCGGTCTTCGTCAGCAGGTCGTCGATCGAGGGGTTGGTCACGCCCTGGGCGTCGATCTGAGGGGCAGCCACGTGAGCCTCACTTGTCGGCTTGGTCGGATTTCTTGCTCGGAAGCCCGAGCGTCATCAAGGTTACCAACTCATCGGCTGCCTGATGAACTTCGTGGTTCACGATCGTGACGTCGAACTCCTTCTCCGCCGCCAGCTCGACCCGCGCGGTCTCCAGGCGGCGCTCCCGCTCGGCCTCGGTCTCGGTGCCACGACCGACCAGCCGGCGTACGAGCTCTTCCCAGCTCGGCGGGGCCAGGAAGACGAAGATCGCCTCGGGCATGGTCTCGCGCACGAGCCGGGCGCCCTGCAGGTCGATCTCGAGCATCGCCGGGCGGCCCTCGGCCAGCGCCTTGTCGACGGGACCACGAGGGGTGCCGTAGCGGGCCATGTTGTGGACCGTGGCCCACTCCAGCAGCTCGCCACCGGCGATCATCGCGTCGAACTCCTCGTCGGAGACGAACAGGTAGTGCACCCCGTTGACCTCGCCCGGGCGAGGCTTCCGGGTAGTCGCCGAGACGGACAAGAAGACCTCGGGGTGGTCGTCGCGCACCGCCGCGGAGACGGTGCCCTTCCCGACCGCGGTCGGACCGGCCAGGACGACCAGCCGCTTCTCGTGGCCTTCGCCGGCACCGGCCGGGGTCTTCTCGTCCGTCATCAGACTCATCGGCGAGCGAACTCCTCGACCAGCGCGGCCACCTGCTTGGGGCCGAGGCCCTGCACACGGCGGCTCATCGCGATGCCGAGACGCTCCATCATCTGGGTTGCCCGCACCTCACCGAGGCCGGGGTGGGAGGTCAGCAGGTCGATGACCTTCATCTTGCCGACGACCTCGTTCTTCTTCCCTTCCTCGATGACCTCGAGGACGGACATGCCGCCAGTGCGGACCTTGTTCTTGACAGCAGCCCTCTCCTGGCGCGAGGCCGCGGCTTTGACGAGCGCGGCAGCGCGCTGTTCAGGGGTGATGTCCGGAGGCAGAGCCACGAAGACTCCCTTTCACGATCAAGTGTGTAGTCGACAGGGCAACCGGGGCGCGCGGCACAGGGATCGTGCCCCCCGGCTGAGCGCTGAAAGTAAGCGCTCGCGCCAATCTAGCCATTACGTTGCCGGGGCGGCAATCGGGGTCGCCTAACTCGTGTCCATCAGGTTCACAGGGTCAAGGACGTGTGACACACGTCCCGGGCCTGCTGCTGGACGCGTACGGACGCCTCCTGCGTCTTGGTGCTGCTCACCTTCGTGGCCGCGTCGGCGATCTTCTTCGCCTCGGCGTCGCCGACGCCCTCCGGCGGCTCGCCGTTCTCGAAGTCGTCGGCCGAGACGCCGGCATCCTCCAGAGCCGTGCTGAGCCCCGAGATCGCGCCCGTGAGCGTCTTCCAGTCCTTGGCGATGTCGTCGGGCGCGTTGCGCTCGAGGTCCTCGAAGATCGGCAGCGCGGCGATCAGCCCGCTGGTGCCGTCCTCGCCCAGGGTGGTCGTCAGCTGCTCCTGGTGGCCCCTGAGGGACTCGCAGTAGTCGTCGATCGGATCGCCGCACGAGCTCAGGCCCGTGGCGAGGATCGGCAGGACGAGGAGCTGGGCGGCCATCCGGAGACTGGTCATGGCGCCAGTGTCTCAGCCGAGCTCGTCTCGCAGCCTCAGGGCCTCGTCGCGCAGCGCGGCCACGTCCGGGCCCTTGCGCAGCAGTCCACGGCTGGTGCTGGCGACCACGTTGGCGTTGGCGGTCCCGAAGATCCGGGCGAGGTCGCCCGGGGTGCCGCCCTGCTCACCGAAGCCCGGCGCCAGGATGGGGCCGTTGAACCCGAAGTCGTACGCCACCCCGGCACCGTCCGCGCCATCAATGGTCGCCCCGACGACCGCGCCGAAGGAGCCCAGCGGCGTCTCGGCCTCGTTCAGCCGGCGCAGGTGGTCGAGCATGACCCGGCCGACGCTGCGGCCGTCCTCGACCGTCGCGTGCTGCACCTCGGGGCCCTCCTTGTTGGAGGTCAGGGCGAGCACGAACAGCCCCGCGTCGAACTTCGTGGCCGTCTCGACGAACGGCGTCAGCGAGCCGAAGCCCAGATAGGGGCTCACCGTCACCGCGTCGCTGCCGAGCGGGCTCGCGGGATCGAGGTAGGCGTCGGCGTACGCCTGGCTGGTGGACCCGATGTCACCGCGCTTGATGTCGAGGAGCACCAGCGCACCGGCAGCCTTCGACTCGGCGATGACCCGCTCCAGCACCGCGACGCCACGCGATCCGAAACGCTCGTAGAAGGCGCTCTGCGGCTTGACGACGGGGACGTAGGGGGCCAGACCCTCCACCGCGCTCAGAGCGAACCTCTCCAGGCCGGCGAGGTCGTCGTTCAGGCCCCAGTCCAGGAGCAGCGAGGCGTGCGGATCGATCCCGGCACAGAGCCGCCCCCGCTCGGCGAGAGCGGCGGCGTAACGGGCACCGAAGCTCATCGGCGGACTCCGTTCGCGATCCGGCGGGCGTAGCCGGGACCTTCGTAGATGAACCCGGTGTAGCCCTGGAGCAGGTCGGCACCGGCGTCGAGGCGCTCGCGGGCGTCCTCGACGGTGGCGATGCCACCGACCCCGACCAGGGTCATCTCGGGGCTGACCCGGCTGCGGAGCAGCCGCAGGACGTCGAGCGCGCGCGCCTTGAGCGGGGCCCCGGAGAGACCGCCGGCACCGGCCGCGGTGATGTCGGCAGGCGCAGAGGCGAGGTGCTCACGGCCGATGGTGGTGTTGGTCGCGATGATCCCGTCCAGGCCGATCGCGCTGGCCAGGTCGGCGACCTCGACGACGTCGGAGTCGGCCAGGTCGGGGGCGATCTTGACCAGCAGCGGAACCCGGTGCTTGGTGACTTGGTCGGCGATCGAGCGGACGTGCTCCAGCAGCGGCTGCAGCTTCTCGACCGACTGCAGGCTGCGCAGGCCGGGCGTGTTGGGCGAGGAGACGTTGACCACCAGATAGTCGGCGTAGGGAGCCAGCAGGCGGGCCGACTTGGCGTAGTCGGCCTCGACGGCCGCCTGGTCGTCCTCCGGGACGAGCTTGGTCTTGCCGATGTTGATGCCGAGGACCGGCCCGCCTGCCGCCGTGCCACGGCGCTCCAGACGGGTCGCCAGCCGGGCGGCGACCGCCTCGGCGCCGTCGTTGTTGAAGCCCATCCGGTTGATCACGGCGCGGTCGGCGGGCAGCCGGAAGAGGCGCGGCGCCGGGTTGCCCGGCTGCCCCTCCCCCGTGACCGTGCCGATCTCGACGTGCCCGAAGCCGAGCCCGCCCAGCGCGTCGATCCCGACCGCGTTCTTGTCGAAGCCCGCGGCCAGGCCGATCACGTTCGGGAACGTGAGCCCCATCGCGTGCACCGGGGATCCCGGCGTACGCGTCCTGGACAGCGCCGGCCCGGCGGCCCGGATCGCGGCGAAGGCCTGCTGGTGGGCACGCTCCGGATCCGTCTTCGTCAGTACCTTGTCGAACAGGGTCCGGTAGGCCTTCATGATGCCGCCACCTCCGTCGAGGAGAGGCGAGGATACGGACGCGGCGGCATCTTGCACTGAATTTTGTTGCTCGCTCGCTTGCGCTCGCTCACTGGGCGGACACCCCGCCGTCGTGGTGGCCGACGACGTCGCGCCACTCCTGCAGGCTGCGTACGTCGATCTCACCGCGCCGCAGCGCCTCGATGCCCTGCACGGCGGCGCCGAGGCCCTGGACCGTGGTGATGCAGGCGATGTTGGCCATCACCGCGGCGGTGCGGATCTCGTAGCCGTCCATCCGGGCGGACTTGGCGTTGGAGGTGCCGTTGGGCGTGTTGATGACCAGGTCGACCTCGCCGTCGAGAATCCGCTGGACCGTGGTCTTCTCGCCATCGGGCCCGGTGCCCTCGGAGTGCTTGCGCATCAGCCGCGACGGCACGCCGTTGCGGCGCAGCACCTCGGCGGTGCCCTCGGTCGCGAAGATCTCGAATCCGTGGTCGGCGAGCACCTTGATCGGGAAGATCATGGTGCGCTTGTCGCGGTTGGCCATGCTCACGAAGATCCGCCCGGACGTCGGCAGCGGGCCGAACGCACCGGCCTGACTCTTGGCGAAGGCGCGGCCGAAGTCGGAGTCGAGCCCCATCACCTCGCCGGTCGACTTCATCTCCGGGCCGAGCACGGTGTCGACCTGCTGACCCTCCGGGGTGCGGAACCGGTTGAACGGCATGACCGCTTCCTTGACCGCGATCGGCTGGTTGGGCGGCAGCGCGCCACCGTCCCCGGTCGTGGGAAGTACGCCCGCAGCACGGAGGTCCGCGATCGACTCGCCGAGCATCACCCGCGCCGCGGCCTTGGCCAGCGGGGTCGCGGTCGCCTTGGAGACGAACGGGACCGTGCGGGAGGCGCGCGGATTGGCCTCGATGACGTAGAGCACGTCGGAGCCGAGGGCGTACTGGATGTTGAGCAGGCCGCGTACGCCGACGCCTTCGGCGATCGCCACGGTGGCCACGCGGATGCGCTCGACCTCGGCGGCGCCGAGGGTGATCGGCGGCAGCGCGCAGGAGGAGTCGCCGGAGTGGATCCCGGCCTCCTCGATGTGCTCCATGACGCCGCCCAGGAACAGCTCGGTGCCGTCGAAGAGGGCGTCGACGTCGATCTCGACGGCGTCGTCGACGAACTTGTCGACCATCACCGGCTTGTCCGGGGTGACCTCGGTGGCGGCCTCGATGTAGGAGCGCAGCGCCTCGTCGTCGTAGACGATCTGCATGCCGCGCCCACCAAGGACGTAGGAGGGACGCACCAGGACCGGGTAGCCGATCTCGGCGGCGATCTCCCGGGCCTCGTTGAACGTGGTGGCCATGCCGTGCTTCGGCGCGACCAGGCCGGCCTTGTGGAGCACTCGGCCGAAGGCACCGCGCTCCTCGGCGAGGTGGATGGCCTCGGGGCTGGTGCCCACGATCGGCACCCCGTTGTCCTTGAGCGCCTGCGCGAGCCCGAGCGGGGTCTGGCCACCGAGCTGGCAGATGACTCCGACCACCGGTCCGGCCTGCTGCTCGGCGTGGACGATCTCGAGCACGTCCTCCAGGGTGAGCGGCTCGAAGTAGAGCCGGTCGGAGGTGTCGTAGTCGGTCGAGACCGTCTCCGGGTTGCAGTTGACCATGACGGTCTCGTAGCCGGCCTCGCTCAGCGCGAGGGAGGCGTGCACGCAGGAGTAGTCGAACTCGATCCCCTGCCCGATCCGGTTGGGTCCGGAGCCGAGGATGATCACGGCCTCCTTCTCCCGGGGCGCGACCTCGGTCTCCTCGTCGTAGGAGGAGTAGTGGTAGGGCGTACGCGCCTCGAACTCGGCCGCACAGGTGTCGACCGTCTTGTAGACCGGGCGGATGTTCAGCGCGTGCCGTACGCCTCGGACCACGTCGGCGGTCATGCCGCGCATCTTGCCGAGCTGGTAGTCGGAGAAGCCGTGACGCTTGGCGTAGCGGAGCACGTCGGCGGTCAGCTCGGGCGCCGCGATGATCTCCTGGGCGATCTCGTTGATCAGGAAGAGCTGGTCGATGAACCAGGGGTCGATCCTGGTGCTCTCGAAGATCTCCTCCGGCGACGCGCCGGACCGGATCGCGTCCATGACCCGCTTGAGCCGGCCGTCGGTGGGGACCTTGATCTCCTCCAGCAGCGCGGGCTTGTCGAGCTCGACGACCTCCTGGGTCCAGTCGAAGACCGCCTCGGGCTTCTCCAGGCTTCGCAGCGCCTTCTGGAGGGCCTCGGTGAAGTTGCGGCCGATCGCCATCGCCTCGCCCACGCTCTTCATGTGGGTGGTCAGGGTCGTGTCGGCGCCCGGGAACTTCTCGAAGGCGAAGCGCGGGACCTTGACCACGACGTAGTCGAGGGTCGGCTCGAACGAGGCGGCGGTCGAGCCGTTCGGCCCGGCGGTGATGTCGTTCTCGATCTCGTCGAGGGTGTAGCCGATGGCGACCTTCGCGGCGATCTTGGCGATCGGGTAGCCGGTCGCCTTGGAGGCCAGCGCGGAGGAGCGCGAGACGCGGGGGTTCATCTCGATGACGATGATCCGGCCGTCGGCCGGGTTGACGGCGTACTGGATGTTGCAGCCGCCGGTGTCCACGCCGACGGCGCGGATGATGCCGATCGCCAGGTCGCGCAGGTTCTGGTACTCGCGGTCGGTCAGCGTCAACGCCGGGGCGACGGTGATCGAGTCGCCGGTGTGCACGCCCATCGGGTCGAGGTTCTCGATCGAGCAGACGATGACCGAGTTGTCGTTGCGGTCGCGCATGACCTCGAGCTCGTACTCCTTCCAGCCGAGGATGGACTCCTCCAGGAGCACCTCGGTGGTGGGGCTGGCCGCGAGGCCGGCGCCGCCCAGGCGCCGCAGCTCGGTCTCGTTGTACGCGAAGCCCGAGCCCGAGCCACCCATGGTGAAGCTCGGTCGGATGACCACGGGGTAGCCGAGCTCCTCGGCGCCGGCGAGCAGGTCGTCGATGCTGTGGCAGATGACCGACTTGGCGCTCTCCCCGCCGAGCTCGGCGACGATCTTCTTGAACTCCTCGCGGTTCTCTCCGCGCTGGATGGCGGCGATGCTCGCGCCGATCAGCTCGACGTCGTACTTCTCCAGGGTCCCGCGCTCGTCCAGCGCCACCGCGCAGTTGAGCGCGGTCTGGCCGCCGAGGGTCGCCAGGAGCGCGTCAGGGCGCTCCTTGGCGATGACCTTCTCGACGAACTCCGGGGTGATCGGCTCGACGTAGGTCGCGTCGGCGAACTCCGGGTCGGTCATGATCGTGGCCGGGTTGGAGTTGACCAGGACGACCCGGATCCCCTCCTCGCGCAGCACGCGACAGGCCTGGGTGCCGGAGTAGTCGAACTCGCAGGCCTGGCCGATGACGATCGGTCCGGAGCCGATCACGAGCACGGACTTGATGTCCTCGCGCTTGGGCATCTCAGACCTCCTTCGCCATGAGGCTGTGTTCCATGAGTTGGGTGAACCGGTCGAAGAGGTAGGCGGCATCGTGCGGGCCGGCGGCTGCCTCCGGGTGGTACTGGACGGAGAAGCCCTTGAGCTTCCCGGTCTCGGCGTCCTTGAGCTCGAGGCCCTCGACGCAGTCGTCGTTGAGGTTGACGTGAGAGACGGTCGCGATGCCGTACTCGGTCTTCGTCTCCTCGCCGATCGGCGCGTCGACGGCGAAGCCGTGGTTGTGGGCGGTCACCTCGACCTTGCGCGTGGTGAGGTCCATGACCGGCTGGTTGATCCCACGGTGCCCGTACTTGAGCTTGTACGTCCCGAAGCCCAGCGCGCGGCCGAAGAGCTGGTTGCCGAAGCAGATGCCGAAGTAGGGGATGTTCTCGGCCAGCGCCTGCTTGAGCAGCTCCACCTGGCCGGTGGTCGCGGCCGGGTCGCCGGGACCGTTGGAGTAGAAGAGGCCGTCCGGGTTCGTCGCGAGGACGTCCTCGAGGGTCGCGGTCGCCGGGAGCACGTGCACCTCGATGCCGCGCTCGGCCATCCGCTCCGGGGTCATCTCCTTGATGCCCAGGTCGAGGGCCGCGACGGTGAACCGCTTCGCGCCCTTGGCAGGGACGACGTACGCCTCCTGGGTGCTGACCGCGTCGGAGAGGTTCGCACCGCTCATCTCGGCGCTGGCGAGCACCTTCTTCAGCAGGACCTCGGGGTCGGTCTCGATCGTCGAGATCCCGACGCGCATCGCGCCGCGATCACGCAGGTGGCGGGTCAGGGCGCGGGTGTCGATGCCCGCGATGCCCACGACGGACTGGTCGCGGAGATCGTCGTCGAGGGTGCGCTGGGCACGCCAGTTGGAGGGGACCCGGGCTGGGTCGCGCACGACGTATCCGGCCACCCAGATCCGACGGGACTCGGGGTCCTCGTCGTTCACGCCGGTGTTGCCGACGTGTGGGGCGGTCATCACGACCACCTGCTGGTGGTAGCTCGGGTCGGTCAGCGTCTCCTGGTAGCCCGTCATACCGGTGGAGAAGACCGCCTCGCCGAAGGTCTCACCCTCGGCACCGAACGACTCCCCCCGGAACGATCGACCATCCTCGAGTACGAGGAGTGCTTCTTTGTGGGCATGCAGCGGCACGCCGTACCTCCTTCTCCGCCTCACAGGACGGTGCTTAAAGGATGTCGGTCAACTTGCTGGTGACAGTATCAAGCAGATGCCGGTTGACGGCAGTTGGCGTCCGCCGCGTACGCCAGCACTGTGACGTACGCGGCATTCGGCCAGCTGCCGACCGGCTCAGCTGTGCGAGTGGGGCGGGACGACCCCGCCCTCGGAAGGCTGCACGATGACGAAGCCCTGGCCGTGGAAGGCGACCTGGAACGCCTCGCCGCTGCCGCGGCCGATGAGCGCGCCGGCGGTGAACGACTTCTGCAGGCTGGTCTGGAGGCCGAGCGACCAGCCGACGACCGCGTTGGTGTCGGTGAAGGTGGGAGCCTCGCCTGCGTTGAGGACCACCGGGTCGCCCTCGGTGGTGACCGCGACCCAGCCGGTGCCGCGCAGGGTCGTGTTGAAGAGGCCGCCGGTGAGCATCCCGGCGCCCTGGACCCGCTCGATGTTCCACTGCAGGCTGTTGGAGAAGGCGAGCACGTGGTCGCCGTTGATCGAGATGCCGGAGTTGTTCAGCTGGAGGATGTGGACCTCCTTGGCCGCGTCGGCCAGGAAGACGTCGCCCTGACCCTCGACACCCATCAGGCTGAGGCCCTCACCGGTCACGGCCTTCTTGAGGAACTTCCCCACGCCGCCGCCCTGGTACTTGAACTGCACGTTGCCCTGGTAGGCCACCATCGAGCCCTGGCGCGCCTGGAACGGCTCACCGACGCGTACGCGCAGGAGCCTCTTGTTCTGCAGCACCGCGCCGTCGCCCTGGATCTCGGCGAAGCGGCCGTCGATCAGGTCGCCCGAGATACCGGCGAACGGGTCGCCGGCGGGCTGGGCCTGGGCGGGCTGCTGACCGTACTGCGCGGCCTGCTGCCCGTACTGGGCGGACGCGGCCTGGGCCGGCTGCGCCTGAGCACTCTCGCCGTACGCAGCCTGCACGGCCTGCGCCGACCCGACCTGCGTCGGCGCCTCCTGCTCCACAGTGGCCTGAGGCGGCGTCAGGGGCGCCGTCGACTGCTGGCCGCCCGTGGACACGTGCTCGGTCCACTGGCTCCCGTCGTAGTAGCGAAGCTCGGCCTGTCCGGTCGGGTCCGGGTACCACGCTGCGTCCGTCATCTCTAACCCTTGCGTTCACGGACCCACATCGGTCCTTCTCAACTCCATCCTGGCATGTGCTTCATGCGCGACTCACCGGTGTTCCACTCGGCCGCCCTATTCTGTGACCGTGACGACGAGGTTCGGGGCGGCCGACGTCCACTACCCACTATCCGGCGGGGGGCATGCCGCCCTGGTGGTGAGTGATGAGCCAGGGTTCGGCGCGATCATCGGGCAACGTACGACCTGGCTCGATACCGTCGCCGACTACGCCCCTGGCAGGTTCTACGAACGAGAGCTGCCCGCCCTGACGGCCGTCCTCGCCGAGGCCGACCCGCTCGACGTACTCATCGTCGACGGCTACGTCGACCTCGACCCGACCGGACGGCCCGGCCTGGGGTGGCATGTCCGGAACGCGGGGCTCGTGCCGACGGTCATCGGCGTCGCCAAGACCAGCTTCCGCGCCGCCGGTCGTTGGACAGTTTGGTCGGCGGCACCGAGAAAGGGCGCTAGGACGCTCAGGGTCCAAGGGTCTTCAGCTTGTCGAGCATTCGACCCATGTGCGGGTCGAAGGAGCTCGGGTCGGCGGCGCGGATCTCGGCGGGTGTCCACCAGCGCACACCGGCGTACTCCCGCTCGTCGGGCATCAGGGGCTCACGGTGGTCGTGGGCGAGCACGAACCAGAGGCTGACGTCGGTGTGCACGTCGGGGCGGTCGGGCCGTGTGTTCGTGATCGTGACCAGGAGCGGACGCGGTCCGAGGTCCGGGTGGAACCGTGCCTCGACGCCGAGCTCTTCGACACACTCGCGGCGAACGGTCTCGGCGGGGTTCTCGCCGGGTTCGACATGACCTCCCGAAGGCAGCCAGAGACCCGACTTGCGGTGGTCGCCGAGCAGGATGTGCCCGCTCGCTGGGTCGACGAGGAGGAAGTAGGAGACCAGGTGTTTGGTGGGTTCGGTCGGGGCGGTGCTGCGCCGGAACACGTCGTTGGTCACGCACAACCCTGCCGACGCATCGGCGATGTGGCCGCTCTCCACGGTGTCCATCGGCCCGATCGAGTCCACCATGATCGTGATGTCGGTCAGCAGTCGATCCTCCGGGCTCATGGTCGTGAACCATAGAGGCCGGGTGAGTGCGACACGGTGTGACGGTTGTCGCAGGTCATTGCACTGCAGGGTCGTGCACCGCTAGCGTTTCGATGTTTCATCCAGATTTCCGTGCGGGGGTACGCAATGACAGAGACGTCGATCAGCATCGACGAAGCGCTGCTGGCCGAGGCGAGGAAGATCGCCGGGACGACGACCAACCAGGCTGCGATCGACCACGCGCTGCGTGACCTGGTCGAGCGTGAGGCCGCCGCGGTGGAGTTCGACAGCATCGTCTCGCGCGAGCTCGGCGACACGAAGGTCACGCTGGAGTTCTGAGGTCACCGAGCTCGTCCAGAGGGACCGGCCAGAAGTCTTGGTCGGTCGCGAGGTGGACGACATCGACCGGCACGCCTGCCGTCGCACACGCTCCGTAGAGACGAGCGGCGTTCTTCCGGTCCGACTGATCGGGTGGGCCGCCGCCCGGCCGGCAGAGCAGGAGTTCGACCCGGTCGAACCCGTGCGCATCGACCAGGTCATGCAGCATCGTGGCGAGGTTGGCGGCAGCGTCATCGGCGATCTCCACCGGCAGTCCCTCGATCTGGCACAGCTGCGGGAACGGAACCCCGTCGGGATCGACCAACATGAACCACAGCCGCGGCTCCGGCCAGCCGAGCGGGTTGATCAGGTGTCGCCAGGCGGCCTCGACGTCGGCCTGGGAGCGGAGGGCTGGAGCGTACGGAATCTTGTCGGTCATGGGGTCAACGGCACCATGACCCGTCGAGGAGGACAACGACGATCTCGTCGCCTGTGGATAACTCTGCTCATCCACAGGGTTTCGCCGGTAAGTGGCCCGCCGGCGACGCCTCAGGGCACGAGTCGGAGCTCGGGTCCTGACCAGCGGCGCCGCAGCCAGCGGTCATGGGAGGCGACGACGATGGTGCCTGGGGTGATTCCGATCGCCTCCTCCAGCTCGCCAGCCAGGGTGAGCGAGATGTGGTTGGTGGGCTCGTCGAGAAGCAGCAGGTCCGGGCCGGTGGCGATGGCGATCGCCAGGTCGAGCCGCCGGCGCTGGCCGACGCTCAGCGCACCGACGGGCCGGTTGAGGTCGCGTGGGTGGACCAGACCCAGGTCACCTAGCGGCACCTGGGCCGCAAGCACCTCCCCCACCGACTCCAGGTAGACGTCGGCGACCCTGCGACGCAGGTCCCCGAACTGCGGGTCCTGGGTGAGCTCCTCGACGTGTCTGGCGCTGACCTGGACCTCCCCCGAGGTCGGTTTCACACGCCCGGAGATCACCCCGAGCAGCGTGGACTTGCCGCTGCCGTTGGGGCCGGTGATCAGCAGGTGCTCCCCGGCCATGATGTCCAGGACCGGCAGACTGACCCGCTCCTCGACCACCAGGTCACGTACGACGACCATCCTCCCGCTCGCTCCGGCAGCCGACAGCGCGGCGTCGAGGACCAGGGGCGGCGGTGGCTTGCGTACCTGTGCCTCCTCGGCCTCCTCCAGCCGGCGGTTGGCGTCCTTCTTGCGGCGGGCGACCGTGCGCTCGACGTTGCTGCCCTTGAACTTGTAGATGAACTTGTCATTGTCGGTCGGGCCGCGGTTGTGGGCGATCGCGTCGTTGCCGATCTTGGTCGCGGTGCGGAGCCGCTTGAGCTCGTCCCGCTGCTCCGCGTACGTCTGCTCCCACCGCTCGCGAGCAGCCTGCCGCGCCTCCTCGTAGGCGCTCCAGCCACCTCCGAAGAGCCGGCCGCCGGCGCCATCGGTACCGAAGGCGGTCGGATCCAGGTCGAAGAGGCCGGTGGCGACCTCGTCGAGGAAGACGCGATCGTGGGAGGCCATCAGCACGACGCCGGGGAGGTCGCGCAGAAACTCCCCCAGCACCGCGACCGCCTCGTCGTCGAGGTGGTTCGTGGGCTCGTCGAGCAGCAGCGCGTCGGGTCGGCGGGTGATCGCGGTCGCCAGCGCCAGCCTGGTCCGCTGCCCGCCTGAGAGCGTGCTGATCGGGCGCTCCCGGTCCAGGCCGCTGAGGCCGAGGCGCTCGGCGGCCAGGATGGCCCGCCGGTCGGCGTCCCACGCGTCGTGGGCCACCGCGAAGTCGAGCGCGCTCGCGTACGCCTCGGCGACCTCGGGGTCGCCGAGGCGGTCCGCGAGCGTCTCGACCGTGGCTACAGCCTCCCGGAGCGGGCGCAGGGTGGTGGCGAGTACGTCCTCGATGCTCGCCGCGTCGCGGAACGGCGGCTCCTGCGGCAGCCAGACGAGGTCGTCGGGCGCCTCGAACGTGCCTGTGCGTTGGGCGGTGCGCGGAAGCTGGTCTGCGATAGCGCGGAGCAGTGTGGACTTGCCGGCACCGTTCTCCCCCACCAGCGCGATCCGCTCTCCCGGGGAGACGGTGAGGTCTATCCCGGTGAGGACGGAGCCGCTGCGGAAGGAGACGGAGAGGTCGCGGACGAGGATCGGTCCGGAAACGATGGAAGATGACATGAGAGCGCTGGCCTTCGGGTTCGAGGACGACCCACCGGGCAGGTGCCTCGGGCGCGGGTCGGAGGTCAGCGCAGGAACTTCATGATGAGTAAAGAATACGCGGCGACTGCCGCGCCGTCCAACCGGTTAACCGCGCAGGATCTTCTCCATCGCCTTGCCCTTGGCCAGCTCGTCGACGAGCTTGTCGAGGTAGCGCACCTGGCGCATGACCGGGTCCTCGATCTCCTGGACCCGCACGCCACAGACCACCCCGGTGATCAGCTCCGAGCTCGGGTTGAGGTCGGCGGCGGCGAAGAACTCCTCGAAGCTCGTCCCGGCCTCGATGTGCTTCGCGATCGCGTCGTCGTCGAAGCCGGTCAGCCAGGTGATCACCTGGTGCAGCTCGGCCGTCGTGCGGCCCTTCCTCTCCACCTTCGTCACATAGTGCGGGTAGACGGAGCCGAAGGGCATCTTGTAGACGCGCTCGAGGTTATCCACGTTCCCGAGCCTAACCCGGCCGCTCCGCGACGAGCTGATACAGCCCGGCGATGCGTACGAACGGCTCCTGGTCGCACAGCTCGCGCTCCAGCTCGAGGAGACGGTCGAAGTAGGCGGGGTCAGCCTTGGCGGCGTCATCGGTGAGCAGGTCGTTGGCGATCCTGGTGCCGAACCGGCCGGTGAGCCGGAGCCCAGCAGAAGCGAGCTCGGCCTCGAGGTCACCCATCGGGACCTTGCGTACGTCATGGTCGAAGGTCACGGCCCGCTTGACGTCCGCGCGCAGCTCGGTGAGCGCGGCCTCGGGTCCGCCTGTGACCAGCTGGCGCAGCACCATGCTCGCGGGGTTGGGGACCATCACCGAGAGGCGCCCGCCCGGACGGACCGCGGCCGCGAGGCGGCGTACGTCTGCGGCCTCGGCCGTACGGTAGTGGAGCACGAAGTGGCACAGGACCAGGTCCCACTCCCCCTCGGGGCAGGTCGTCGAGGCCGCCGACGAGCGTGGTCAGCGACGTGCCCGCATCCGCTGCCCGGCGCTTCGCCTCGGTCAGCCAGGACTCCGAAGGGTCGAGGATCGTGACGTCGTGCCCGGCCAGTGCCAGCGGCAGCGCATCCATCCCGTCCCCGCCGCCGACGTCGAGGATCCGCAGCCCCACACCCAGCTCCGCGCACTGGCGCCGGAGAATCTCCTCGACCACGGTGTAGCGGATCCGGCCCCACGGGGTCGCGGTGTAGGCGCGCCACTGCGCGAGCTTGTCGGAGAAGACGTCGGTCATGGCGGTGGAGCCTAACCGGCGTAGGTCTGCTTCCCCCGCAGGTAGGTGGCGAGGACGCGACCGGTGAGCTTGCGGTCGTGCCAGGGGTTGTTGCGGGAGAGCGAGAGCGAACGGTCACGGTCCACGACGTAGGTCGCGGCAGGGTCGACCAGGGCCAGGTTGGCCGGCTCACCGACCGCGATCGGGCGCCCGTGCTCCTCGAGGCCGGCGATCCGGGCCGGGGTCGTGGACATGACCCTGGCGACGCCGGCCCAGTCGAGCAGACCCGAGGAGACCATGACGGTCGAGACGACCGAGAGCGCCTCCTCGAGCCCGAGCATCCCGAAGGCCGCGTCGACGAAGGCGTGCTCCTTGTCCTGGCGAGCGTGCGGGGCGTGGTCGGTGGCGACCGCGTCGATGGTGCCGTCGGCCAGCGCCGTACGCAGGGCCTCGACGTCCTCGGCAGGGCGCAGGGGCGGATTGACCTTGAAGGTCGGGTCGTAGCCGGCGAGCAGGTCGGTGGTCAGCAGCAGGTGGTGCGGGGTGACCTCCGCGGTCACCGCCCAGCTGCCGTCCTTCTCCGCCTGTGCCTTCGCCCAGCGCAGCACCTCGACGGTGCCGGCGGTGGAGGCGTGGGCGACGTGCACACGCGAGCCGGTGTGGCGGGCGAGCATCACGTCGCGAGCGACGATGACCTCCTCGGCTACTCCCGGCCAGCCGGGCAGACCGAGCCGCCCGGAGAGCTCACCCTCGTGACAGCAGGCCGAACCGTAAGGCGCCAGCGACGGGTCCTGGGAGTGCTGGGAGATCACGCCGCCGAACGCCTTGACGTACTCCAGCGCCCGTCGCATCACCCGCGGGTCCGAGACGCAGCGGCCGTCGTCGGAGAAGACCTTGACGCCTGCCCGGGAACGGTTCATCAGGGACAGCTCGGCGAGCTCCTCACCGGCCAGTCCCTTGGTCACCGCGCCGACCGGGAACACGTCGGCCAGCCCAGTCTCGCGGCCGAGGTCCCACACCGAGACCGCGGCCTCGGCCGTGTCGGTGACCGGCGAGGTGTTGGCCATCGCCAGCACGGCGGTGTAGCCGCCGGCGGCAGCCGCCGCCGCCCCCGAGGCGACCGTCTCGGCGTCCTCGCGGCCCGGCTGGCGCAGGTGGGTGTGCAGGTCGACCAGACCCGGAAGGAGGACGAGGCCGGAGGCGTCGACCACCTCATCGACGGTCGCGGAGAGCGTGCCGATCTCTCGGATCACTCCCCCGTCGACGTGGACATCGGTCGGCTCGGCCCCGAGAACGGAGACTCCCTTGATCAACAGGCTCATGCCGCCACCTCCGTGACAGAGCGGAAAGAATACGGACGCGGCGGCATGCTGCTCTGGTTGCTCGCTCGCTTGCGCTCGTTCATGCGGACTCCTCGCCGGCAAGCAGGTGGTAGAGGACGGACATCCGGATCGCGACCCCGGCCGAGACCTGGTCGAGGATCCGGGAGGAGGCGGCGTCGGCGGCCTCGGGAGAGATCTCCAGGCCGCGGTTCATCGGCCCGGGGTGCAGGATCGGCGCGCCCTCGCGCAGCATTCCGAGCCGCTGACGGGTGAGCCCGTAGCCGACGGTGTACTCCCTCGAGGTCGGGAAGTAGCCACCGCTCATCCGCTCCCGCTGGACGCGCAGCATCATCACCGCGTCGACCTCTGGCAGCACGTCGTCCAGCGAGTAGGAGGTGGCGAACCCGTCGGCCTTGGCCCACTCGGTGATGCCCGAGGGCATCAGCGTTGGCGGGGCGACGGCGGTCACGGAGGCTCCGAGCTTGGTCAGCGACTTCACGTTCGACCGGAACACCCGCGAGTGGGTCAGGTCGCCGACGATGGCGATCCGCTTGCCCTCCAGGGAGCCGGGGCCGCCGAGCTGGCGCTGGAGCGTGTAGCCGTCGAGCAGGGCCTGGGTCGGGTGCTCGTGCATCCCGTCGCCGGCGTTGATCACCGGGATGTCGAGCCAGCCGGCGACCTGATGGGCCGCGCCGGAGGCCGAGTGACGCATCACCAGGCCGTCGACGCCCATCGCCGTCACGGTCAGCACGGTGTCCCGCAGCGACTCGCCCTTCGAGGCCGAGGAGCCCTTCGCCGAGAGGTTGATCACGTCGGCCGAGAGCCACTTCCCCGCGATCTCGAAGGAGGACCGGGTGCGGGTCGAGTCCTCGAAGAAGAGGTTGATCACCGTACGCCCGCGCAGCGCCGGGAGCTTCTTGACCTCACGCTTCTGGACGTCGTGCATCTCGGCGGCGGTCGCGAAGAGCTGCTGGATCTCCTCCGCGCTCACGTCGTCGATGGACAGCAGATGCTTCGTCATGCCGGAACCCCCTCGAGCTCCACGATGCGTACCTCGTCGATGCCGTCGATCTCCTCCAGGCTCAGCCCGACCCGCTCGGAGCGGGCGGTGGGGAGGTTCTTGCCGACGTGGTCGGCCCGGATCGGCAGCTGCCGGTGGCCGCGGTCGACGAGAACAGCCAGACGTACGACCGCGGGGCGGCCGTAGTCGGCCAGGGCATCGAGCGCGGCGCGGACCGTGCGGCCCGAGAAGAGGACGTCGTCGACCAGAACGACCGTCTTGCCGTCGATGCCGCCGGGCGGGATCTCGGTGTGGTGCGGAGCGCGGGTGGGATGGGTGCGCAGGTCGTCGCGGTACATCGTCACGTCGAGCGCGCCGTGCGCGACCGGGTGACCCTCGGCGGCCTCGATCCGCGCGCCGATCCGCTTGGCCAGCGGCACCCCGCGGGTGTGCAGACCCAGGAGAACGAGGTCTTCCGCATCGCGGTTGCGCTCCAGGATCTCGTGGGAGATCCGGGTCAGCGCCCGGGAGATGTCACGGGCATCGAGCACGACACGACCATCGGTCGACGGCTCGGGGACAGCATCAGACAAGGTTGTGGTCTCCTTCTCCGCCTCACGGGACGGCTCGTTAAAGGATCGGGGCAACCATAGCCCAGATCCGTCCGATCACCGCCGTCGCGAGCGTCGCCAGACGGGTGTGATGGCCAGGCGCCGCGGCGAAGGCCGGCAACGCCGCCAGCGCAGCCTTATGGCGGCGCGCAGCAGGCGGGGATCGGATGGCTGGGCTCGTCCTCACTCCAGGTCGATCAGCACTTTCCCGACCGCACCCGCCTCGACCGCGTCGTGGGCGGCAGCGGTCTCCTCGAGCCGGTAGTGGTGCAGGGGTACGCCACGCTCCGGGCCGACCCCCAGCGCCCCTGCTGCCACGGCGGCGGCGACGTCGTGGGCCGCGGCCTGGATCTGCGCCTCCTCGATGCCGTAGAGCTGGATGAACTGGTAGCGCAGGTTGAGCGAGAAGGTGGCTCGCAGCGGCAAGGTGAGCTCGTCGCCGCCGTTGTTGGCGTAGATCGCGATCGTGCCGCGCTTGGCGATGACCGCGCGGTCCAGATCGTTGTTGACGGCCGGCGCGACCTCGACGATCTGGTCGACGCCGTCGGGCGCGATCTCGCGGATCGCCTTCCCTAGGTGGTCGAGCTTGTCGAGACCCGCCTCGCGGTAGTTGACGATGTGGTGCGCCCCGGCGGCCTTCGCCAGCGCCGCCTTCTCCGCGGAGCTGACCGTGGTGATCACCGTCGCTCCTGCCCACACGGCGAGCTGGATCGCGGCGTTGCCGACAGCTCCGGCCCCGCCGTGGACGAGGATGGTGAGGCCGCTGAACGACTCGGGGGCGACCCGCTCCACCGTGCCGGAGGTGAGCGCCCGGTGGGCGGTCATCGCCGGCACGCCGAGAGAGGCACCGAGGTCGTAGGAGGCACCCGCGGCCAACTCGACGGCCTTGTGGGCCGGCACAGTGACGTACTCCGCCGCGGTCCCCCAGGCCTGCCCGTGCTGGACCATGAAGAGCCACACCGGCTGACCGACGACGTGGGTGGTGACGCCCTCACCGATCTCCTCGACCACGCCCGCGCCGTCCTGGCCCGGGGTCGCCTCGGGAGTCGTGAGGGTCGCGCTCAGGCCGGCGCGTACCTTCCAGTCGGTGGGGTTGACCCCCGCCCGCACCAGCCTGACCAGAACCTCGCCGGGGCCGGGCTTCGGCACCGGGCGCTCGGTCAGACGCATGGCGGAGGAGGGACCGTTCTCGGAGTAGACGACTGCGCGCATAGGTAGGACGCTACCGTCCCCTCCCACTCGTCGGCCGCGCGCGGATTGCGAAGCGATCCCAAGAGTTACAGCGCGTGCGCCATCCCAGCGCAGGCCTTCAGCCACGACATCTTGGTCTCCTCCGAGAGCTGGGAGTACTGGACCGTGGACCCGGCGACGAGCACCGGGTCGAACGGGACCCGGTAGACCCCGCGGGTGCGCTGCGTGTAGACCTCGGTGAGGTCGCGGGCCAGGTTGGTGTCGACCTTCGGGGACGGGTCCGAGAGCACGGTGATCGTCTTCAGCTTGAGGTCTGCGTAGCCCGACTCCTGGAGCGCGTCGAGCATCCACAGGCCGCTGTAGCCGGTGTCCTCGCGCACCGTCGAGGTGACCACCAGCAAGTCGGCGGTGTCGGCCGCGGCCAGCCAGTTCTCGGCACGCATGTTGTTGCCGGTGTCGACCAGGATCACCTTGTAGAAGCGCTCCAGCAGCTGGTGCACCTGCCCGAAGTCGTCGGCGTGGATCTGGCCGGTGACATCGGGCCGCTCGTCGGAGGCGAGCACGTCGAAGTGGGCGTCGCCCTGGGAGCGTACGAAGGCACCGAGGTCGCCGATGCGGGACTGGTAGACGTTGTTGAACGCGGCCAGGTTGTCGAGCAGCTCGCGGGTGGTGTTGCGGTGGGTGCTCCGCATACCGCGGATGCCGAGAGTGCCGCGGGTCTCGTTGTTGTCCCAGGCCACGATCCCGCCACCGCGCACGGTGCCGAAGGTGTAGCCCGCCGCGAGCACGCCGGTGGTCTTGGCGGCGCCGCCCTTGGGGTTGATGAAGACGATCGTGCGCGGGCCGTCGAAGTCGCGCTGGATCATCGCCCGGTCCTGCTCGTAGGCGACCTCGTCCTGCCCCATCTTCGGGCTGATCAACCCGCCCGACATCCTGCGGATCGCGCCTCGCCAGCCCCAGGTCGCGGGGCCGAACCCGGCCGACTCCGCGCGCCGGTCGAGGAAGTCGGTCGCGCTGGGGACCTCCTGCCCGTGAACGCCCGGGGGTGGCGGCGTCACCGCCACCGGAGGGGGCGGGGCGGGTGTCGTGGTGACCTGTGGGTTGGTGATGCGAGTCGCCTCCTGGCTCGGGTCCGGATGGGGCTGGGTCGGGGGCGTCGGCGGCCGTCCCCCCGTGTTCGGCGGGGGCGGCGTCACCCAGTGCGAGGGTGCGCCGGCCGGCCGGGTGCGCGAGTCCGGCTCGTCGTAGGGGTTGTTCTCCTGCGTCATGCGCTCTCCGAATACGGTGCTTGGTTACGGCCTCCATCACAGCCTTGGGTCCAAACATACGGTCCCGACCGAAGCAATCGTCGATAACCGGAAAACACACGCGTCGCGCCGCACCCGAAATGACGCTACGCCTGCCCGGAACGGTCCCGGACAGGCGTACGTCTCGTGCTGATCAGGCCTTGGCGAGGTCCTTCGCGACCGCGGCGAGCACGCCGTTGACGAAGGAGGGCGAGTCGTCGGTGGACAGCTCGGTCACCAGGGCGGTGGCCTCGCTGATCGCGACCTCGGAGGCCACGTCGCCGTCGAGGAGCTCCCAGACGCCGAGGCGGAGGACGTTGCGGTCGACCGCGGGCATCCGGGCCAGCGACCAGTCCTTGGCGAAGGCCGAGATCAGAGCGTCGATGCGCTCGGACTCGGCGACCACGCCACGGACGAGCTTGACCGTGAAGGGGTTGTTGGGCACCTGACCCTCGCGGATCTGCTGGTCGAGCAGATCACCGGCGGAGAGCCCACGGGCCTCGGCGGCGAAGAGGAGGTCGAGCGCGCGCTTACGGGCCTTGGTGCGGGCGGTGGCGACGTGAGCCACAGGTCAGCCCTTGACGCGGGAGAGGTAGGAACCGCCCTCGCGGGTGTCGACCTTGATCTTCTCGCCCTGCTCGATGAAGAGCGGCACCTGGATCTCGGCGCCGGTCTCCAGGGTGGCGGGCTTGGTGCGGCCGGTGGCCGAGTCACCCATGACACCGGGCTCGGTGTAGGAGATGACGAGCTCGACCGACGGCGGGAGCTCGACGAAGAGCACGCGACCCTCGTTGGTGGCCAGGATGACCTCCTGGTTCTCCAGGAGGAACCCGGCGCCGTCGCCGATGATCTCCGGGTCGACCTCGACCTGGTCGAAGTCCGCGACGTCCATGAAGACGAAGTTGGTGCCGTCGTTGTAGAGGTACTGGAACGAGCGGCGGTCGACCGTGGCCGTCTCGACCTTGGTGCCGGCGTTGAAGGTCTTGTCGACGTTCTTGCCCGACTCGACGTTCTTCAGCTTGGTGCGGACGAAGGCCGGACCCTTGCCGGGCTTCACGTGCTGGAACTCGACCACCTGCCAGAGCTGGCCCTCGATCTTCAGCACCATGCCGTTCTTGAGGTCGTTCGTCGTCGCCATAACCGTCCGTCAGCCTTCGTCTCTGTCGTCCTGCGGCATCGCAGGCACCGTTGTCAATGTTCGGGGGCCACCAGGGCCACAGAGAATCCTAGTCAACGAGACGTACGCCGACCCAATCCGTCATGCCTACCCGAGTTTCCCAGCAACGACCTCGAGGGCCTCGCGGTAGCCGTCGATGCCCTTGCCCGCCACCACCGCGGTCGCGTGCGGGGTGATGACACTGGTGTGCCGAAAGACCTCGGGCCGCTCGAGAGGCTCGGAGATGTGCACCTCGACCAGCGGAGCGGTCAGCTGCGCGCAGGCGTCGTAGATGGCGTAGGAGTAGTGGGTCCAGGCGGCGGCGTTGAGCACGACCGGGATCTCCTTGTCGGCCGCGGCGTTGAGCCAGTCGACCATGTCGCCCTCGTGGTTGGTCTGACGTACGTCCACGGCGAAGCCGAGCGCGTGGCCCCAGCCGACGCACATCGCGGCGAGCTCGTCGTGGGTGGTGTGCCCGTAGATCTCGGGCTGACGCTTCCCGAGACGTCCGAGGTTGGGGCCGTTGAGGACCAGGACTTTCTTCAACGCATTGCTCACGCCCCGCATCTTCGCACGGCCCCCTCATCGGCAGCTGGCTCGAGCCGAATCTAAGCGCTCACTTACCTCTGTGTCAGACTGATCGTATGAGCGAGGTACGCACCAGCACCCAGGCACGCGGCGACCGTAGCCGTGCCCGTCTGCTCGACGCGGCGGTCCAGGCATTCTCCGCCAAGGGGTTCCACGGCACCAGCACCCGCGACATCGCCACGGCGGCCGGACTGAGCCCGGCGGCGGTCTACGTCCACCACCGCTCCAAGGAGGAGCTCCTGCACGCGATCGCGGTGCGTGGCCACGAGGTGATCCTCGAGGCGGTCACCGACGCGACCCGCGCCGACGCCACGCCTGCCGAGCGGGTCGCCGCCGCCGTACGCACCTATGTCCTCTTCCACGCGCGCTCCCACACGACGGCCCGGGTCATCAACTACGAGCTCGCCGCGCTGACCGAGGAGCACTTCCGCGAGATCGCGGGGCTGCGCCGCGCCATCGACACCGTCATGCGTGAGGTCGTCGAGGAGGGCGTACGCAGCGGCGACTTCGACACACCCGACCCCGCCAAGGCCGCCACCGCCCTGCTCTCGCTCGGCATCGACCTGGCCCGGTGGTATCGCGACGACGGCTCCTGGACCCCTGAGGCCCTGGCCGACTTCTATGCCGACCTGGCGCTCCGCGCCGTCGGCGCCCGCCCCTGACCCCTACAAGGAAGCACCGAGGAGACAACACCGCCATGCGCCGCACCATCTACACCGAGGACCACCAGTCCTTCCGCGAGACCATCCGCTCGTTCATCGAGAAGGAGGTCACCCCCGTCTACGACGAGTGGTACGAGGCCGGGATCGTCCCCCACGACTTCTACCTCAAGCTCGGCGAGCTCGGCGTGTGGGGCATCCAGGTGCCCGAGGAGTACGGCGGCGCCGGGATCGAGTCGTTCAAGTACTCCGCCGTCATCACCGAGGAGCTCGCCCGCGCCGGCGTCTCCTTCGGCGGCTCTAGCACGCACGTGGGGCTCTGCCTGCCCTACCTCCTCAAGCTCGGCACCAAGGAGCAGATGGAGCGCTGGATGCCCGGCTTCGTCGCCGGTGAGGAGATGTGGGCGATCGCGATGACCGAGCCCGGCACCGGCTCCGACCTCGCCGGCATGACCACCAACGCCAAGCTCACCGAGGACGGCAAGCACTACGTCCTCAACGGCGCCAAGACCTTCATCACCGGCGGTGTCAATGCCGACCGGGTGATCGTCTGCGCCCGCACCGCGCCGGCCTCCGCCGACGATCGGCGTGGCGGGATCACCCTGCTCGCTGTCGACACCTCGCTCCCGGGCTACGAGGTCGGCCGCAAGCTCGACAAGCTCGGGCTCAAGGTCTCCGACACCGCCGAGCTCTCCTTCACCGACGTGCAGGTCCCGGTCGAGGACGTACTCGGCGAGGTCGGCAAGGGCTTCTCCTACCTGGGCCAGAACCTCCCCGTCGAGCGTCTGGGCATCGCCGTCGGCGCCTACGCCCAGGCCGCGGCCGCCGTCGAGTTCGCCAAGAAGTACGTCGCCGAGCGCAAGGTCTTCGGCACCACCGTCGCCTCGTTCCAGAACACCAAGTTCGAGCTTGCCGCCTGCAAGGCCGAGGTCGACGCCGCCGAGGCCGTGGTCGACCGCGCCATCGAGGCCGAGGATCTCGGCACGCTGACCGCCGCCGAGGCCGCCTCGGCCAAGCTCTTCTGCACCGAGGTCGCCCACCGCGTCATCGACCGCTGCCTCCAGCTCCACGGCGGCTACGGCTACATGAACGAGTACCCCATCGCCCGCCTCTACGCCGACAACCGCGTGAACCGCATCTACGGCGGCACCTCCGAGGTCATGAAGCTGATCATCGCCAAGGACATGGGTCTGTGACGGCTCCCCGCTGGTCGAGCCGCCTGAGCCGCTAGGCGAGGGCGTGTCGAGACCAACACGGTCAGATGTCGCGCTCGATAGGACTGTGTTGGTCTCGACACGCTCGGCCGCAGGCGGCCTCGCGGCTCGACCAGCGGGCATAGGTTCGGGCACATGACGCCGCGCGAGGACGAGAATCGCCGCTTGCTGCGGGCGCGTGACGTGATGGACCGGCACTACGCCGAGCCGCTCGACGTCGCGGCGATCGCGCGTGTCGCCCATGTGTCACCTGCGCACTTCAGCCGCCGGTTCAAGATGGCCTTCGGGGAGACGCCGCACCGCTACCTGCAGCGGCGGCGGATCGAGCGGTCGATGGCCCAACAAGCAGCCCTACGGCATCGACTGCGCACTCCGCGACCCGTTCGGCAACCACATCCGCGTCACCCAGCGCGTCGAGGGGCCGGTCGAGGTAACCGACGAGGACATCGCCCGCTGGTCCGGGGAGTGAGTCGTTCACTCGCGGAAGGAATTTTCTTTCCGTGAGTGAACGGCCTCCCTGCTGATGCTCACGACCAGGCTGAACTCACGACCAGCTGAGCAGGACCGAGCCGCGCACCGGGCACCGGCCCGGAAGGAATTTTCCTTCCGCCTCCAACCGACGCCGTCCCAGGGATCGTGGTTAGGGATCGCGGTTAGGGATCATGGTCAGCCGGCGACGACCTCGTACGCCTGGCGGAGCTGCTCCTCGGTCGGCCCGGTGAGGATGTGCGGGTCGGCGAGGTCGTGGAGGACGAGGAAGCGGAGCACGGAGCCGCGGGCCTTCTTGTCGACGCGCATGGCGCCGATGAGGTCATCGAAGCTGGCGTCGAAGCCGGCCTCGACGCCCAGCTCCTTGACCGTGGTCGGGAGGCCGACCTTCGCGAAGGCCGGCGCGTGCCGGGCGGCGACGTCGTCGGAGAGGACGCCGGCGAGGCGGGCGAGCTCGGCGGCGTACACGCACCCGACGGCGACCGCGTCACCGTGGCGGATCGAGAAGCCGGAGTGCTTCTCGAGCGCGTGCGCGAGTGTGTGGCCGTAGTTGAGCGTCTCGCGGCCGGGGTGACCGTCGGCGCCGCCGGTCTCCTTCAGGTCGGCGGCCACCACCTCGGCCTTGACCCGGATCGCACGCTCGACCAGCCCGGCCAGGACCGGCGAGTCGGCGGTGATCTTGTCCGTCTCCTCGACCAGGCGCAGGATCTCGGGATCGGCGATGAAGCCACACTTGACGACCTCGCCGAGCCCGGCGATCAGGTCGGCCTCCGGCAGGGTCGCGAGCAGGGCGAGGTCGCACAGCACGCCGGCGGGCTCGTGGAACGCACCGACGAGGTTCTTCCCGGCACCGGTGTTGACGCCGGTCTTGCCACCCACCGCGGCGTCCACCATGGCGAGCACGGTTGTGGGCACGTGCACGACACGTACGCCGCGCAGCCAGCCGGCCGCGACGAACCCGCCGAGGTCGGTGGTCGCGCCGCCACCGAAGGTGACGACGGCGTCGGAGCGGGTGAAGCCCCGCTCCCCCAGCGCCTCCCAGCAGTCGTTGGCGACCGCGACCGTCTTCTGGTCCTCGCCGCTGGGCAGCCCGAGGCCGAGCACGTCGTAGTGCTTCAGCAGCTCCTCGAGCACCGGCTCGGCGTACTCGGCGAGCTCGGCGGCGTAGAGGAACGCCACCCGCTCGACGCTCTCGCCCAGGAGTCCCTGGAGCCGGCCGGCGAGGCCGGAGCCGATGACGACGTCGTACGCCGCGGCGCTCTCGACCCTGATGACGGTGCTGACAGGTTCGGTCACTTCTACTCCGTGGTGTTCAGCGCGGTGAGGGCGGTGGCGAGCTCGGCGACGACGTCGTCGGCCGAGCGGTCGTCGGTGTCGAGGACCAGCGTCGCGACCGACTCATAGATCGGTGCGCGCTCCTCCAGGAGCGTCTTGATGCGGCCGCGTACGTTGCCGAGCAGCATCGGACGGCCCGAGCCGAGCCCGACCCGCTTGACCGCGTCGGCGACCCCGACCCGCAGGTAGACGACGGTGTGCTCCTTGAGCAGGATCTGGGTTCGATCGGCCAGGACGGAGCCGCCACCGAGGGAGACGACCCCGTCGTGCTCGGCGAGCGCGGCGGCGACGGCGTCAGCCTCGACCGCACGGAAGTGGGCCTCGCCCTCGTCGACGAAGATGTCCTGCACGCTCTTGCCGGCGGCCGCCGCGATGTCCTCGTCGGTGTCGCGCAGCGTGACTCCGAGACGGGAGGCGAGCAGCGCACCGACGGTCGACTTGCCCGCGCCCATCGGGCCGACGAGCACGACAGCCGGCATCACACGTACCTCAGATTCTCGAGGTAGGACTTGGCGTTGCGCGCGGTCTCGGCGACCGAGTCGCCACCGAACTTCTCCAGCGCCGCCTCGGCCAGCACGAGCGCGACCATCGCCTCGGCGACGACACCGGCGGCGGGCACCGCACAGACGTCGGAGCGCTGGTGGTGGGCGACGGCCTCCTCACCGGTGGCCACGTCGACGGTGCGCAGCGCGCGGGGCACGGTCGCGATCGGCTTCATCGCCGCGCGCACGCGCAGGATCTCGCCGGTCGACATGCCGCCCTCGGTGCCGCCGGAGCGCCCGGAGGCGCGGCGGATGCCGTCGGCGGAGGGGACGATCTCGTCGTGGGCCCTCGAGCCCGGGGTCGCGGCGAGCTCGAACCCGTCGCCGACCTCGACTCCCTTGATCGCCTGGATGCCCATCAGCGCACCGGCCAGGCGCGCGTCGAGGCGCCGGTCCCAGTGCACGTGGGAGCCGAGGCCCGGGGGCAGCCCGTGGACGACGACCTCGACGACGCCGCCGAGGGTGTCGCCGTCCTTGTGGGCCTCGTCGATCCGGGCGACCATCTGCTTGGAGCCGTCGGGGTCGAGCACTCGCACCGGATCCTCATCGAGCCGGGAGACGTCCTCGGGCGCGGGGACCTCGTGGCTCGGCGTACGGACTCCGCCGATTTCCAGGACGTGGGACACCAACCGGACACCGAGCGCCTGCTCGAGGAAGGCCGAGGCGACGGCGCCGAGCGCGACACGGGCCGCGGTCTCGCGGGCCGAGGCCCGCTCCAGGATCGGGCGGGCGTCGTCGAAGTCGTACTTCTGCATCCCGACCAGGTCGGCGTGACCGGGCCGCGGCCGGGTCAGCGGGGCGTTGCGGGCCTGCTTCTCGAGCACCTCGGCGTCGACCGGGTCGGAGGCCATCACGGTCTCCCACTTGGGCCACTCGGTGTTGCCGACCTCGATCGCGACCGGCCCGCCTTGGCTCTCCCCGTGGCGTACGCCGCCGGTGATCCGCACCTGGTCCTTCTCGAACTTCATCCGGGCGCCGCGGCCATAGCCGAGCCGCCGCCGGGCCAGGGCATCAGCGATGTCGTCAGAGGTGATCCGGACGTGGGCGGGCAGACCCTCCATCACGGCCGTCAGAGACGGACCATGGGACTCGCCCGCAGTGAGCCAACGCAACATGGGGCCAGTGTTTCATCCCGGCGACGCAACCCCGTGCACCCGGCCTCAAAGCGAGACGGCGAGCACACCGACGAGCATGCCCAGAATCATGAACGGCCCGTACGCCAGGGGCTCGCGCATCGCCGTGCGCGAGCGTTGCGCGACGGCGCGTCCGACGCCCCAGACACCGAAGATCGCCAGCCCTGCCCACAGCCCGACGGCCAGCTGCTCCCAGCCGAGGCGGCCGAGGACCAGACCGACGAGCGCCGCCAGCCGTACGTCACCGAAGCCCATCGCATGCGGCACCAACCGCCACAGCAGCCAGAAGGCCGAGCGCGCGATCACCAGCCCTGCCAGGGCGCCGAGGGCCACCGCGGTCTCCCGCGTCCAGAGCCACTCGGCGGCGAGCAGGCCGAGCCCGACCGCGGTCGCCCCCAGGATCGGCACCTTCGGCAGCCGCTGGACGCGCCAGTCGACGTAGGCGAGCATCACGCAGATCGGCGTGAGAGGCGTCAGCGCCACCATCAGCCGCGACGGGTCGACCTGCCAGGCGAGCAGCCCGGTGACCGCGGCTGAGGCGACCACAGCGAGCGGTCGGAGCGGTGCCCAGCCAGCGAGGGCGGCGTACGAGACCGCGGGCGGGTCGTCGGCAGGTTCGGGGAGCCGGCGGAGAAGTGCCGGCACACCGAGAGCGAGCAGTCCGGCGACGGCCGCACTCGTCAGCACGACCGCCCCGGGACTCATGCGGGCGTCGGCTCCATGCTGGACTCCCTGCTGGCCAGCGCCTTCTCCCCCGCTGCCCGCATCGCGGCGAGCGGCGCGGTCCGGCCGGTGAAGAGCTCGAACTGCAGCACCGCCTGGTGCACGAGCAGGTCCAGTCCGCTCACCGTCACGCTAGGTGCGACGGACAGCAGGCGGGAGGGCCACGGGTCGTAGACGACGTCGAAGACGACCGGCGTCGACGCCCAGCGGTCGATGAGCTCAGGGGTCTGCGCCTTCGCCGGGACGGTGGAGACGACCGCGTCGACACCGTCGACGGCCGAGTCCAGCGGCAGCACCGAGACGACCGGCTTGCTCCGGTGCCGCGAGATCATCTCGATCGTCTCCCCGGCGGCGCCGGGGTTGCGGGCCAGCAGCGTGATCCGTGAGGCACCCAGCTCGGCGAGCGCGAGCCCGGTCGAGGCGGCCGTGGCACCGGCACCCAGGACGACACCGTGGGAGCAGGAGAAGCCGTCACCGGCCCGCTCCCGGATCGCCGCGACCGCACCTGGGAGGTCGGTGTTGTCCCCCACCCAGCCGTGCGAGGAGCGCACCAATGTGTTGACCGCCCCCACCAGCCTCGCCCGCGGCGAGATCGACCGCGCCAGGTCGTACGCCTCGCGCTTGAGCGGCATCGTCACCGACAGGCCCCGCCACCGGCTCGGCGGCCAGTCGCCACCGAGGTCGGCGACGTACTTCGCCAGGCCTCCGGCCTGCACCCGCGTCGAGGTGTAGGACCAGTCGGACATCTCCAGCTCGGCGTACGCCGCCTGGTGGAGGGCCGGAGAGAGCGAGTGCCCGATCGGGTCACCCAGGACAGCGCACTTCACTCAGGTTTTCTCCTTGCAATCTTCTGAGGCAAGAAACGGGACCGGGTACCCCCTTGGGGATGTCACGATTCACGCCCACCACGAAAGGGATAGTTCATGCGAACTCTTGCATTTGGGGCGGCGCTTGCCGCCTCGGGCCTGATCGTAACCATGGGCGGAGCCGCCGCACATGCCGACATCGGCATCCTGAACGACAAGTCCATCCAGCACGGCAACGCTAGAGCGTCGTACACCGACGCGACAGACAACCTCTGCGCTCGCACGCTGTATACCTCGTCGACCCATTACGCAGTTGCATACATCAAGCGCGCCGACGGCTCCACCTTTGCTTCGGTTAGAGACACGGGTGCAAGTTCTTCTGCTACGTGCACAGGCAACCTCAGCATTCCGGAAGATGCCTCGTATTACCTACAAGTTGCGGACTGCATACCCGTGAGCAACCCGACCTGTACCTACTCCGCGAAGTACCAGTTCTACAGCTGACACTCGATCCCGCCGGTCCCACGGCCGCCCGGCGTCGCCGGGCGGCCGTTCTACGTCAACACTTGTTCTTCGCGCAGTACTTGTCCAACTCGACGGTCCAGCCCTGGAACTCCTCGTAGTCACGGGTGAACTTGGTCTCGCCGGTCTTCAGGTTCACCGTGATGTAGAACAGCCAGTTGCCCTTGGCCGGGTTGAGCGCCGCCTCGATCGCAGCGTCACCGGGCGAGCCGATCGGCGTCGGCGGCAGGCCGGCACGACGACGGGTGTCGTACGGAGTGTCCTTGGCCAACTCGGCAGAGGTCAGCTGGGTGGTGCCGGACTTCCCGATCCCGTACGCGTTCGATGCGTCGATCCCAAGGGTTCCGTTCGTGGCTCCGTCGTCGATCTTGGGGTCGAGTCGGTTGTAGATCACCCGGGCGACCTTGGGCATGTCGTCACCACGACCCTCCGCTTCGACGAGCGAGGCGATGGTCATGATCTGCTCGGCCGTGCATGCCTTGCCGCCACCGCACTTGAGCTGTTTGGCACGCGCCTCGATGTCGTTGTCCCCGAGAGCCTGCTCCCACCGGTCGACCATCATCGCCAGCATCTCGGTCGGCGTCGCGTCGGGCGGGAAGGCGTAGGTCGCCGGGAAGAGGTAGCCCTCGACGTTGCCCTCGGCGTAGTCGGGCAGCCCGATCGCCTCGGCGTCCTGGGCTGCCTTCTTGAACTCGGCCGGCTTCTTCCCGGTCTTCTCGGCGAGCACCTTGTAGATCGCCTTGGCGCGCGACCCCTCGGTGATGGTCACGTTGACCGTGTCGATGTTCTCCGGGTTGGCGAGGACCTCGACGGCGTCGGCGGCCTTCATCTGCTTCTTCAGCGGGTAGAAGCCGACCTGGACGGTCAACCCCTCGGCGTTGGCCGCCTCGATGAAGGCGTCGACCGACTCCACCACGCCGATCTCCTTCAGGTTGCGGCCGACAGCCGAGACCGAGTCACCCTCGTGCACCTCGAAGGAGACGGGGTCGGTGCCAGGTCCGGGGTAGTCGGCCGGAGGCGCGACCATGTCCTTGACGTAGTCGATCGCCCGGTCGCCCACGAAGTAGAACCCACCGAGGACCACCGCCATCGCCACCAGTACGGCCAGGCAGCCGCCGAAGCGTCGTTTGCGCTTGGGTGGCTCCTCGTCGAAGTACGGATCGTGATCGGAGGGACCGCCTTCGAAGAAGGCCGGCTGCTGCTGGTAGGTCGGCCTGTCGTAGCCGCCCGGCCGCTGCGGCGGCTCCTGCCGGCCGTAGCCCGGCGGGGGCGTACCGGCACCGGGCACCGGACGAGGCCCCGGGCGCCGGCCCGGCTGGCCCTGCTGCGGAGGCATCTGACCGGGAACCTGACCCGGCATCTGCGGCGGCATCCGGCGTGGGTCGCGGGGATCCTGCGGAGGCTGCTGCCGTGGCGGGTGGCCACCGCGCGGATCGCGACCATATGACCCCTGGCCAGGGCGACGCGGGTCGCGCGGGTCCGGGGGGTAGTAGCGCTCACTCAATGACCGACCTCAACGATCTCTCCAGGCGCGGTCCCCGAAGCGCGCTCACTGTCCAATGCGTGTTGCAGGATCACAACCGCCGCGGCCATGTCCACCACGGCTCGGCGGTCCTGACCCTTGCGCCCCCGGTCTCGGAGCATAGCCTCCGCGGAAACTGTTGTAAGTCGTTCGTCGACGAGGCGAACCGGGACCGGAGCCACTCGCCGCGCCAAGGACGCGGCGAAGTTCCGGACCTTAGCAGTCGCCGGGTTCTCCCCTCCCTTGAGGGACCGGGGCAGCCCGACGACCACCTCGAGCATCGTCGACTCCTCGGCGATCTCAGCGACGATCGCCTGCAGACGCGCGAGGTCTCCGCGACCCTTCTTGACCGTCTCGAGCGGCGTCGCCAGGAACCCCGCGGGGTCACTCCTGGCGACGCCGATCCGGGCGTCGCCAGGATCGAGACCGAGGCGTACGCCGTGCCGCATCAGGCTTGCGCGACCAGCGTCGCGACCATTCCGAGCGCGGTGTCGATCTTGGAGACGTCGGTGCCGCCGCCTTGGGCGAAGTCCGGCTTGCCGCCGCCGCGACCACCCACGACCGGCGCGAGCTCCTTGATCAGGTCACCCGCCTTGACGCCCTTGGCGATCCCGGCCGGGTTGACCGCGGCCACGACCGCGACCTTGTCGTCTGCGTCACCGATGAGAACGACAGCCGCCGGCGCGTCCCCGAGCCGGGCGCGTACGTCCTGGGCGAGCGTGCGCGCGTCGCCGCCGCCCACACCCGGGACCCGCTGGGCGACGAGCTGGACGCCGTTGACGTCGACAGCGGAGGCCGCGATCGAGCCGCCGGAGGCGAGCAGCTGTGCCGTACGCGCCCGGGCGATCTCCTTCTCGGCGGCCTTGAGCCGCTCCATCAGGTCCGAGACCCTGCCGACGACGTCGTCGGACTTCGTCTTGAGCAGCAGGTTGAGCTCGGAGACCACGTCGCGCTCACGGGCGAGGTAGTTGAAGCCCTCGACGCCCGTGTAGGCCTCGATGCGCCGGTTGCCGGAGCCGACCGAGGCCTCCGAGGTGACCACGACGGTGCCGATCTGGGCGGAGTGGTCCACATGCGTGCCGCCGCACAGCTCACGCGACCAGGGGCCGCCGATCTCGACGACGCGCACCTTGGTGTCGTCGTAGGTCTCGCCGAAGAGCGCGATCGCGCCCCACTCCTTGGCCTGCGGGAGGGTCATGTAGTCCCAGGAGACCGGCAGGTCGGCCCGCAGCGCGTGGTTGGAGACCTCCTCGATCTCGTGCATCTGCTCGGGGGTCAGGCCTTTGGTCCAGCCGTAGTCGAGACGCAGGTAGCCGGGGCGGTTGTACGACCCCGACTGCAGCGCGGTCGGGCCGAGCACCTCGCGCAGCGCCGCGTGCACCACGTGGGTGCCGGAGTGGGCCTGACGGGCACCGAGACGCCACTCGGGGTCGACCTGCGCGTGCACCAGCCCGGTGGACATGTCTGGGCCGCGGAACTCGCCGTCGACGACGCGAACCTGGTGCACCACGAGGCCCTTGACCGGCCGCTGCACGTCGACGACCTCGAGCCGACCGCCGTCGAACTCGATGATGCCCGCGTCGGCGGACTGGCCACCGGACTCGGCGTAGAAGGGGGTGCGGTCGAGGACGATCTCGCCGATCTCCTCGGGGCCGAGCACGTCGACCGGCTTGCCCTCCTTGAGGAGCGCGATCGCCTTCGACTCGGTGTCGAGGGTCGTGTAGGCCTGCCAGTCGGTCGGCCCGTTGCTGTCGAGGATGCCGCGGTAGACCGACACGTCGGCGTGCTGGCCCTTCTTGGCGCGCGCGTCGGCCTTGGCCCGCTCACGCTGCTCGGTCATCAGGCCGCGGAAGCCCGGCTCGTCGACCTCGAGGCCCGCCTCGGCGGCCATCTCGAGGGTCAGGTCGATCGGGAACCCGTACGTGTCGTGGAGCTGGAACGCCTTGGCACCGGTGAACCTGGTGGATCCGCTCGACTTCACCTCGGTCGCGGCCAGGTCGAAGATCTGGGTGCCGGCCGCGAGGGTCTTGCGGAAGGCCTCCTCCTCGGCGTCGGCGACCCGCTTGATGCGGTCCCAGCCGGTGTGCAGGTCGGTGTAGGTCTCCCCCATCTTGTCGCGGGAGATCGGCAGCAGCTCCGGCATCGCCGGGTCCTCGTAGCCCAGCAGGCGCATGTTCCGGATCGCGCGGCGCATCAGCCGGCGCAGGACGTAGCCGCGGCCCTCGTTGCCGGGGGTCACGCCGTCGCTGATCAGCATCAGCGAGGAGCGCACGTGATCGGCGACCACTCGGAAGCGGACGTCGTCCTCGTAGGTGGCGCCGTACTTCTTCCCGGTCAGCTCCATCGCCTTCTCGATCACCGGGAAGACGACGTCGGTCTCGTACATGTTCGCCTTGCCCTGCATCAGGTAGGCGACACGTTCGAGGCCGAGGCCGGTGTCGATGCCGGTCTGCGCGAGCGGGCCGTCGATGTCGACGTCGTACTTGGACCGCGCCGCGACGACGTTGTCCTGCATGAAGACCAGGTTCCAGAACTCCAGGTAGCGGTCGCCGGCGTCCCAGTCACGGTCGGCGCCGAACTCGGGGCCGCGGTCGATCAGGATCTCCGAGCACGGACCGCCCGGCCCGGGCACGCCCATGGACCAGTAGTTCTCGCTCGGGGGTAGTCGCACGATGCGGTCGTCGGGCAGGCCGGAGATCTTCTTCCAGAGCGCGACCGCCTCCTCGTCCCCGTTGAGCACGGAGGGGTAGAGGACCGACTCGTCGAAGCCGAAGCCGCCGTCGGCGACCGACTTGGTGACCAGCTCCCAGGCGAGCGTGATCGCGCCCTCCTTGAAGTAGTCACCGAAGGAGAAGTTGCCGCACATCTCGAAGAAGGTGCCGTGCCGGGTGGTCTTGCCGACCTCCTCGATGTCGGGCGTACGGATGCACTTCTGCACCGAGGTCGCCCGGTCGTAGGGCGGCGTGGCCTGGCCGAGGAAGTAGGGCTTGAAGGGCACCATGCCTGCGTTGACGAAGAGCAGGTTGGGGTCGTCGAGCAGAAGCGATGCCGACGGCACCACCGTGTGCTCGCCGATCTCGGTGTTCTCGGCGAAATGCGCCGTGAAACGGCGGCGGATCTCCGCCGTGCTCAACCACTCCATCAGGGGGTACTACCTTCCGTGTTCTGCCTCGGGTCCTCGGTCGGCCCGTTTCTGTGCCCGATCTCTTGGGCAAGTCTGTGCTGCTCGGCACCTGCGGCGCCAATCTGTTTCGGCCCGGCGGTCTTCGCTTCCGCGCTGCGCGCGGTCACTCCCTCGCTCGGCGCGGGCGGACGAGCAAGCTCGCCGCCCGACCTCGCTCCGGTCGTCTCGATCCACTCCCGCAGCTCGAGCTCCTTTTCCGCCTTGCCGGTGGCCAGCTCGTCGCGGAAGATCCGCGCGCCGACGCCGAGCGCCTGGGCCCGGTCGCGCAGGCCGTCGGCGGTGAAAGCCTCTGCGGCCCGCCGCCCCTTGACCATCGCGTACACGCCCGCACCCGCACCGACCGCGAACCAGATCGCGCCCCTCATGCTGTCTCCTTCTCATCGCGCACCTGGGCGCGCTGGCGCGCACGGTATTCGCGCAGCGCCTCGCGCATCTCGCTCTTCCGGTCCTTGCGCGCCCGCTTGACCTCGCGGTGCATCTCGTAGCGGATCTTGAACCGCACCTCGGGCGAGAGCGCCCGGCGCACCCCGTGGACCAGCGCGGCGCCGTGCACCACGGTCTCCCGGAACACCGCGTCCGCGAAGGCCGGTGCGGTCAACGTACGCTGCACCACCTGCTCCACCTCGGCAGGCTCGCCGTCCTCCGCGAGGGACGTGATCACATACTCTCGTTCAGCAGCGTCCCGGCGCCGCCGTCGCCCGACCGGCTCGGGCGGTGCCAGCCGCTTCTCCAGCGCCTCGAGCCGCTCGCGCAGCTCGGCCTCGCTGGCCTCGGCCTCCTCGAGCCGGCGCCGCGCGGCGCGGCGCGCCCGGAGCGCGAGCAGCACGGCCACCAGCGAGATGAGGACCAGGACCCCCACCGCGCTCAGCGTCGCCACCAGCGCCCACCCGGGCATGCTCGAGTTCGTCATGGTGCGCCTACCCTAGCCGTCCTGTCCGCGCACGATTTTCCGGACACGCTCCCACCGTTCCTTCACTCCGGCTTCGGCTCCGTGGGTGGTCGGCTGGTAGTACTCCGCGTCGGTGACGGCGTCGGGTGCGTACTGCTGCGTCGCGATGCCGAACGGCTCGTCGTGGGCGTACTTGTACGCCTCCCCGTGCCCGATCTTCTTCGCACCCTCGTAGTGGGCGTCGCGCAGGTGGGGCGGGACGTTGCCGATCTTGCCGGCCGCGACGTCGGCGCGAGCGGCGAAGATGGCGTTGGTGACCGCGTTGGACTTCGGCGCGACGGCGAGCGCGATCGTCGCGTGCGCCAAGGTGAGCTGAGCCTCGGGCATCCCGATCAGCTGCACCGTCTGGGCCGCGGCGACCGCTGTCTGCAGCGCCGTCGAGTCGGCCAGGCCGATGTCCTCGGAGGCGAGGATCATCAGCCGGCGGGCGATGAACCGGGGGTCCTCCCCCGCCTCGATCATCCGCGCCAGGTAGTGCAGCGCCGCGTCGGCGTCCGACCCGCGCACCGACTTGATGAAGGCGCTGACCACGTCGTAGTGCTGGTCGCCCTGCCGGTCGTAGCGCACCGCCGCCTGGTCGACCGCCCGCTCGGCGGCCTCGAGGGTGATCTTCCCACCGGAGGCAGCTCCCGCAGCGGCCTCCAGATACGTCAGCGACCGGCGCGCGTCGCCGCCGGCGAGACGTACGAGATGGTCGAGCGCCTCCTCCGTCAGCGTCACCGAGCCGCCGAGGCCACGCTCGTCCTCGACCGCCTTCAGCAGTACGCCACGGATGTCGTCGTCGGTGAGCGACTCGAGCCGCAGCAGCAGCGAGCGCGACAGCAGCGGCGAGATCACCGAGAAGAAGGGGTTCTCCGTGGTGGCGGCGACCAGCGTGACCCAGCGGTTCTCCACGCCCGGCAGCAGCGCGTCCTGCTGCGCCTTGCTGAACCGGTGGACCTCGTCGACGAAGAGGACCGTCTCCTTGCCGGTCGCGACCAGCTCGGCGCGGGCCGCGTCGATCGCCGCGCGGACCTCCTTGACCCCGGCCGAGACCGCGGAGACCTCGACGAAGCGGCGGTCGGTGGAGCGGCTTACGATCGAGGCGATGGTCGTCTTCCCGGTCCCCGGCGGCCCCCACAGCAGCAGCGAGAGCGACTGCCCGCCCTCGACCACCTGGTGCAGCGGCGACCCGGACGCCTTGAGCGAGCTCTGGCCCACGAGCTCCTCGAGCGTACGCGGCCGCATCCGCACCGCCAGCGGCGCGGCCGCATGGTCGCTGTGGCTCAGCGACCCGCCGCGCGGGGCGCCCGCAGCAGCCCCCATCTCAAACAACCCGTCCACACGCCAACCCTAGTAGTCGGCACCGACAGACTCAGCCGACAGGGGTGGGGGGGGTCAGGTGAGGCGTACGCGTGGGTCGAGCACGCTGTAGAAGAGGTCGACCAGGAGGTTGGTGACCACGATGATGAAGGCGGAGATCAGCGTGGTCGCCTCGATGACCGGCAGGTCGCTCTGGCTGACCGCGTTGAGCGCCCGCAGCCCGAGGCCGGGGATGCCGAAGATGAGCTCGGTGAAGATGGTGCCCGTCAGCAGCGCTCCGAAGTCGATGCCGAAGATCGTCACGATCGGCACGACGGCCGCACGCAGCGCATGCCTGTTGACGATCCTGCGCTCCGGAAGGCCCTTGGCGCGCGCCGTCCGGACGTAGTCCTCGTTGAACGCCTCGATCATCGACCCGCGGGTGAACCGGGCGTACTTGGAGGAGTTCACCAGGCCGAGCGCGAGCCAGGGCAGCATCAGGCCCCATGCCCACTTCAGCGGTGAGTCGGTCAGCGGGTGATAGCCCTCCTGCGGGAAGATCCCGGCGCTGACCGCGAGGTAGAGGAACGCGAGCAGGACGAACAGGTAGTACGGGATCGACTCGATCACCAGCGTCGCGCCGATGACGGCCTTGTCCGCCGAGGTCCCCCGGCGTCTGGCCGCGAACATCCCGATCGGCACGCCGATGAGCAGGATCGTGACGCCGGCGCCGACCGCGACCGAGACCGTCGGCCCGATCCGGTCCTTGATGTCGTCCCAGACGTTGACCCGGTAGATGAAGCTGACCCCGAAGCACGGGGCCTCACAGTCGTACGACTCGGAGCCGAAGGCGATCTCGCGGCCCTTGAAGATGCCGGTCATGTACTCGGTGTACTGAACGTGGAGCGGCGCATCCAGGTTGAGCGCCTCCCGGATCGCGTCCTGGCGCTCCGCGGTGCACTTGGGCTCGGGGCACATCGCGTCCGCCGGGTCGCTCGGGCCATAGGTGAAGAGCGCGACGACCGCCACCGAGATCACGAACAGCACGAGAATCGCCGAGATCAACCGGCGTACGACAAAACCGATCATGGGACGGAGGTCTCGCTTCCTAGAAGGTGTCCACGGGCGCTGGCCCAGACTTGCGGTGTCCGCCGTGCACTTTCCGACGGACGGGGTCCGGCCGGCGTGGGGTGCGCCCACGCCGGCCGGATCACCTCACTTGAGGTACATGATGGAGAAGCTCGGCATGCCCTTGACCGGGTCGTTGACGACCCCGCCGACCTGCGAGCCCTTGATGAAGGCGTTCGCGTCGTAGCCGGCGTTGATCTCGACCATGTAGGTCTCCTGCATCCACTTGTCGAACTCGCCCCAGGCTGCGGGAACCTCGTCGGCGTCCATCTTCAGGATCTCGGCCTGCTTCGCGTCAGCGTCGGCCTCCTTGAAGTTGGTCGGGTTCGGCATGCCTGCCTTGTTGGCGTTCGAGCCGATCCACTGCGCCGGGAACCACGAGCCGCCCGAGGGCCAGTCGGAGCACCAGCCGCCGTAGCGGAGGTTGACCGGAGCGTCGAGGTTGCTCTCGTCGTCACGGTAGGTCTCGTCGGTCGAGGCCACCGGGGTCGCCTTGAAGCCGGCCGCCTCGAAGCCCTTGACCATCTGGTCCGACTTCGCCACGGACTGCTCGTCGTCACGCTGGTAGTGCCACTTCAGCTCGAAGCCCTCGGCCCCTGCCTCCTTCAGCAGCGCCTTGGCCTTCTCCGGGTCGGTGGTCTGGCCGTCCTGACCCTCCGGGTACTGGTACTCGACCCGACCCGCGGTGCCCGGGGGCAGGAGCGAGGTGCCGGGCTGGATGGTGACGCCGACGATCTCGCCGGAGGCCTTCCAGGCAGCCTGGTAGGGGTAGGCCCAGCTGATGGCCTCGCGCACCTTCTTGTCCGTGATCTTGGTCTGGTCCGGACGGTACATGTACGTGCACGGCGAGGTGCCCTCGACGAGGTTGTCCGGCGCGCTCTCCTTGATCGACTTGTAGGTCGGAGGCGTGACGTCGTCGTACGTCATCATCGTCTGCGCCGCGCCCTTGTCGCCGAGGATCTGGTTCTCGAGCTTCGCGGTGTCCTGGGCGAACTTGAAGTCGAACGCGTCGGCGGCCTGGAACCGGCCGGGGTCGGTGTCAGGGTCCCACTGGTCGTTCTTGACCAGCGTGAGCGCGTTGCCCGGCTTGTAGGACTCGAACTTGTAGGGCCCGGTCGCCATCGGGTGGCTCTCGTAGGCCAGCGGGTCCTTGTCCTTCGCCTTCGGGATCGGCGAGAAGACCGGGAACGAGGCGTAGTAGTCGAGCTCGGGGAACGGCTGTGCCAGGTGGATGATCACCTTGTTGCCGTCGGCCTCGACGCCGTCGTAGTCCTCACCGCCGTACCAGCCCGCGCTGGCGTCGTAGTCGGCGAGCTTCTGCAGCTCGGCGTCGGTGTCCGCGAACGGACCCTTGTACTTGTCGCCGTCCTTGAAGAACGTCGTCTGGTACGTCGGGCCGTCGGTCAGGGTGTCGATGGCGAAGGAGCGCTTGATGCCGTAGACGACGTCCTCGGCGGTGACGTCGGTGCCGTCCTCGTACTTGATCCCGTCCTTCAGCTCGAAGGTCCAGGTCAGGCCGTCCTCGGAGACCTGACCGAGGTCGGTGGCGAGGTCAGGGACGAGAACGGAGTCGCCGCTCTCCTCGTCATAGACGTACTGCGTCAGCGAGCGAGTGACCAGGCCGGACATGATCGCGCCGGAGTCGGTGTAGTAGGTCCGGGTCGGGTCGAGGGTGTGGGGGGCGTTGTTGGACAGCACGGTGATCGTGCCGCCCTTCTTGGCGTCCGACGGGATCTCCAGCGGCCCCTCGGCCGTGGCATCCTTGCCGGCACCGGCGCCGCCGCCGGCCTTGAACTCGCCGGCCGGGTCCTCGCCACCGCCGCCCCCGCCACCACAAGCAGCGGTGAGCGTCAGCGCAGCGATCGCACTGGCGGCGATCACTGTTCTCTTCAATTGCATCGTAGGTGTCCACCTTCCATGGTTGATGCCTCTCTCCGACGACGTGCTCACCGGAAAGACTTGGGGTCGAAGGCGTCGCGGATGGCGTCTCCGAGCAGGTTGAGCGCGAAGACCAGGACCACGATCCCGACGATCGGCGCGTAGAGGTACAAGGGGTATTCGTCGAACCAGCTCTGGGCGCGCAGGATCGTCTGTCCCCAGGACGGGCGTCCGGTGACACCGACGCCCAGGTAGGCCAGCGTCGCCTCAGCGGCGATCGTGGCCGGCAGGCTCAGCGAGAACGAGACGACGATCGGAGCGACCAGGTTGGGGAGCAGCTCCTTGAACAGGATCCGATGGGTCGGCATCCCGAGGACGTGCGCGGCCTCGATGAACTCGCGCTCACGCAACGAGATCACCTCGCCGCGGATCAACCGGGCCAGGCCCATCCACCCGAAGATCGAGAGGATCACGATGAGTGCGATCAGCGAGGCGTTGTCGAGCATCGTCGGGTTCTCCCGCCAGCGCTCCACGAGCATCGGCGAGATCGCGATCGCGACCAACAGGAACGGCAGCGTGAGGAAGAGGTCGATCACGAACGTGATCACCCGGTCACCCCAGCCGCGGCTGTAGCCCGCGATCAGGCCGAGCACCACACCGACGACGGTCGAGACGACCGTGGCGATCGTGGCGACCAGCAGGGACGTACGCGCGCCGTAGAACCACTCCGCGAGCAGGTCGTTGCCGGAGTTGGGCTCCAGGCCGAGCGGCGCCTCCCAGGTGAACCCGTAGTTGGGCGGGCCGATGACGGGGTAGTTGAACGAGTCGGTGTCGGCGACCGGGTCACCGGCACGCACCTCGACGCCGAACAGCTTGCACAGCAACGGCGCGAAGACCGCGATCAGGACGAAGAGCAGCACGATCCCGGCACAGATCATGGCGACCTTGTCCGAGAGGAGTCGGTCCATGGCGATGCGCATCGGCGAACGGCCGGCGACATCGCCCGTCCTCGGTTCCGGATCGATCTCGGGATCAGGACCCTGGATCAACACTTCGGACACAGTCATACGCTCGGATCTCCGTTCGATGCCAAGGCTCGGTACGCCCAAGAACAGACCACTTCGCGCGGCCCCGAGCCAGCGCGCTGCATCAAGTTATGCCAAGTCGCAGTGGTTCGGGCGGGACTACAGATAACGGTTCGATACCGACCGTGACGTGTGACACACATGTAACAAAGACGGTCCGCAGCCAAAGGCTGCGGACCGTCTTTCGTAATCTCGCCGAGACGCGGGAGATTCTCAGGCGCGACCCCGCGAGTTGTTCGCCAGGTCGTACCAGGTGTCGGCGTAGCCCGGACCGTCACCCGGGACCTCGGCCGGGCTCGCGCCCGGGTCCGGCGCCCCGAACTCGTCGACGCCCAGGAGCGGCGCGGTGACCGGCTTCTCCGGGTGCTGGTGCATCTCGCCCGGGAAGTGGCAGGCGACCTTGTGCTTCTTGCCGATCTGCAGCAGCGGCGGCTCGACCACGGAGCAGATGTCCTTGGCGATGGCGCAGCGGGTGCGGAAGTGGCAGCCCGAGGGCGGGTTGATCGGCGAAGGTACGTCGCCCTCCAGCCGGATCCGCTCACGACGGCCGCCGATCGCGGCCTGCTTCACGTCGGGCACCGCGGAGAGCAGCGCCTGGGTGTAGGGATGGTGAGCGTGCTCGTAGATCGACTCGCGGTCACCGATCTCCACGATCTTGCCGAGGTACATCACCGCGACCTCGGGGCAGAAGTGACGAACGATGGCGAGGTCGTGCGCGATGAACAGGTAGGAGATGTCGAACTCCTTCTGCAGGTCTTGCAGAAGGTTGATCACCTGGGCCTGGATCGACACGTCCAGCGCGGAGACCGGCTCGTCGGCGACGAGCAGCTTCGGCTGCAGGGTCATGGCCCGGGCGATGCCGATGCGCTGACGCTGGCCGCCGGAGAACTCGTGCGGGTAGCGGTTGTAGTGCTCGGGGTTGAGACCGACCAGCTCGAGCAGCTCCTGGACGCGGCCGAGCACCTTGTCCTTGGGCACCATGTTGTGGATCCGCAGCGGCGCGCCGATGATCGAGCCGACCGTGTGCCGCGGGTTGAGCGAGGTCGACGGGTCCTGGAAGATCATCTGGATCTCCCGACGCATCGGGTGCAGCTTCCTACCCGAGTAGTTGGCGATGTCGGTGCCCTCGAAGTTGATCTTGCCTTCGGTGGGCTGGTAGAGCCGCGTCACCATCCGACCGGTGGTGGACTTGCCACAACCGGACTCGCCGACGAGACCCAGGGCGCTGCCCTTGGCCACCTCGAAGGAGACCCCGTCGACGGCCTTGACGTGCCCGACCGTACGCCGGATCACGCCGCTGCCCTTGACCGGGAAGTGCATCTTCAGGTTCTCGACCGAGAGCACGGTCTCCGTGCTCGCCGGCGCGACCGAGGCCGCGGTGGCAGTCGTGGTGTCGCTCATCAGTCCTCCACCAGGTCAGGGGCGATCTCGGGCAGGATCTCTGCCTCGTAGACCTCGTCGGCGTTCTTGATGTGGCAGCGCTTGGTGTGGTTGCCACCGCTGCTGGCCGGGGTGAGGTCGGGAAGGGTCGTCCGGCACAGGTCGCCGCCGACCTTCGCCACGTGGTCACAGCGCGGTTCGAAGGCGCATCCCGGCGGCGGGTTCAGCAGCGAGGGCGGGTTGCCCCGGATCGGGATCAGCTTCGCCTCGGTCGAGGCGGTCAGGTCCGGCACGCTGGAGAGCAGGCCCCAGGTGTAGGGCATCTGCGGGTGGGTGAGGATCTCCTTGCACGGGCCGTACTCGACCGCGCGGCCCGCGTACATCACGAGTACGTCATCGGCCATCTCCGCCACGACACCGAGGTCGTGGGTGATGATGATGACCGCCGCGTCGAAGTCGCGCTGCAGGTCCTGGAGCAGGTCGAGGATCTGCGCCTGGACGGTCACGTCGAGAGCGGTGGTCGGCTCGTCGGCGATGAGCAGGCTCGGGTTGTTGATCAGCCCCATCGCGATCATCGCGCGCTGACGCATGCCGCCGGAGAACTGGTGCGGGTAGTCGTCCACACGACGGTCGGGCTGCGGGATGCCGACGCGGTCGAGCATCTCGATGGCGCGCTTGCGCGCCTCCCGCTTGGTCACGTTGTTGTGGACCTGGTAGGCCTCCATGATCTGGTTGCCCACCGAGTAGTAGGGGTGCATCGCGGAGAGCGGGTCCTGGAAGATCATCGCCACGTCGCGGCCGCGGCGCTTGCGCATCTCCTCGTTGCTCACCTTGAGCAGGTCGACCCCATCGAGCATGATCTCGCCGCTGAGGATGGCGTTGGTGCCGCGGTGCAGCCCCATGATCGCCGAGCTGGAGACCGACTTGCCCGAGCCGGACTCGCCCACGATGCCGAGCGTCTTGCCGCGCTCGAGCTCGAAGGAGAGGCCGTCGGTCGCCTTGACGATGCCGTCAGAGGTGGAGAAGTGGACCTTCAGGTCCCGCACCGAGAGGAACGCGCCGTCGTTGGCGGGCCTCGTCTCGGCCGTGGTGGAAAGGTCAGTCATGGATCAGATCCTCCTCAGGCGACGCGCACGCGCGGGTCGATGAAGGCGTACAGGACGTCGACGACGATGTTGGCGAGGATCACCAGAGCCCCGAGGAGCAACACCAGGCCCACGATGGTGGGAAGGTCGTAGGTCTCGTTCGCGGTCACCGCGAGCTTTCCGAGACCGTAGTAGTTGAAGACGTCCTCGGTGATGATCGCGCCGCCGAGGACGGCAGCGAAGTCGAGACCGAACATCGTCACCAGCGGGGTCAGCGCCGCGCGCAGCGCGTGCTTGAAGAGCACCTTGTTGCTCTTGACGCCCTTGGACTTCGCGGTGCGGATGTAGTCCTCGCTCATCGACTCGAGCACGAACGCCCGGGTCATGCGTACGTAGCCCGCCATGTAGACCGCGGCGAGAGTGAACCCTGGGAGCATGAGCTGGACCAGCCATTGCCCGACGCCACCCTCGGCTATCGGCACGTATCCCGGCGCGGGGAAGATCCCCCATTTGATGGCTACGAAGTTGATCAGCAAGGCACCCACGAAGAAGGTCGGGAAGGCGTAGAGGGACAGTGTGGCTCCGACGACCCCGCGGTCCACGAGGGTTCCCTTGAAGACCGCTGCGAGCACGCCGAACAGCACACCGAAGACGACCCAGATGATGACCGCGACCATGGCGATCGAGATCGAGATCGGCGCTGCCTCCGCGATCTCGTCGTTGACCGTCATCTGCAGCTGCTGGGAGTAGCCCAGGCAGGGCGCCGCGCACTCGGTGACCAGCTCGGGGTTGGCCTCGCGCATCGCCTCGTCGGCGGGGTACTCGCGGCCGACGACGACGCCCTTCGCGAAGCTTCCCCACTGGACCAACAGCGGCTGGTCGTAGCCGAGGGCCTGACGGGTCTCCTCGATGCGCTCAGGCGGGCAGTTCTTGCCGCAGGAGAACTGTGCCGGGTCGACCGGGTTCTTCAGGAACAGTGCAAAGACGATGAAGCTCATCGCCACCAGCATGAGCAAGCCGACGATCACGCGCCGGATGATGTAGGCGACCATCGGTGGGTCTCACCTTCATTGGGATCGGCCGGAGCACCGTCTTGGGGTGTCGTCCGGGGGGAATCGTGTCCAGGTACATGGGAGAGGCGGGGCTCTGGCGAGCCCCGCCTCCATGTTCGGATCGGCTCAGGGCCGTCCGAACGGTGTTGCGGAGCTGAAGGATCAGTCCTCGACGTCGATGGTCGCCAGGTCCGGGTAGGACGAGGAGGCATCGGTGGTGATGAAGTCCGTCACCTTGGAGCCGTGGACCCAGTTGAAGGTAGCGATCTCCAGCGGGATGTAGGCGACGTCCTCGCCCAGGGTCGCGTCGGCCTCCTGGAGGAACTTGTTCTGCTCCTCGATGGTCGCCGAGTTGGCGGCGTTGTCGAACAGCTTGTCGACGGCCGGGTTCTTGTAGTTGCCGTAGTTCTGACCGTTGGTGCTCTTCTCGATCTGACGGCTGTCGAACAGCGCCGCGGTGACAGTCATCGCGGAGCCCCAGTCGGCACCCCAACCGCCCCACATCACGTCAGCCTTGTTGGACGGCTTCTGGATGTTGGAGTAGTAGACGTCACCCAGCGGGTCGAGCGTGACCTTGAAGCCCGCAGCCTCCCAGCCTTCGACCAGCGCAGAGGCCTGCTTGTCAGCGGTGTCGCTCTGCGGGTAGGTGAAGGTGATCGGGTACGGCATCTCGGCGCCGGCCTCGGTGAGGAGCTTCTTGGCCGCGGCCGGGTCACCCTTGAGGTTGCGGTCCTTGTAGGCCGGGTTGGCCACGTAGCCCGGAACTGCCGGGTTCACGATGGAGTCGGCCGGGGTGTAGGCCTTCTCGCCACCGCCGGCGGCGATCCACGACTCGACGTTGGTCGCGAGGGCCAGGGCCTTACGAACCTTCGGGTCCTTCATCTGGTTCTGGTTCGGAACCAGGTAGTCGACGTAGGGCGACTGGACCTGGACGTAGCGGTCCTTGACACCGGCCTCGGTGAGGCGCGGGAAGAACTCCGGCGGGACGCGCGAACCGCTGACGATGGTCGTCTGCGAGTCGGGGCTGTCGGAGAACAGCTTCTCGTAGGTCGTCGCGGCCTTCTCACCGAACTGCACGGTGATGGTCTCCGGCTTCGCCTCACGCAGCGACTTGTCGTCGGTCTCCGGGTCGTACTCGTCGTTGCGCACCAGGGTGCCGCCCTTCTGGGCGTTCCAGGTGTCGACCTTGTACGGGCCGTTGGAGAAGATGACGTCGTCGTTCTTGGCGCCCTTGTCCTCGGACTCCTTGTAGGGGTCCATCATGTGCAGCGACGAGATCGCCAGCGGGAAGTCCGGCCACGGCGACTTGAACTTGTAGGTGATGGTCTTGCCATCGCAAGTCACGGCCTGGTCGAAGTCGGCCTGCTGCTCCGGGGTCGCGGTGTAGGGGCCGGGGTACTCACCCTTGAGCGCGAGCTTCGCGGTCAGGTAGAAGCCCGGGCCACCGGTGAGCTCGTCGGCGGCGAAGTTGCGCGAGGCGCCGTAGGCGAAGTCCTCACACGTGATGTCGGAGCCGTCCTGCCACTTCACGCCGTCCTTGATGGTGAACGACCAGGTCTTCGCGCCCTCGGTCGAGGTGCCCTCGTCGGTCGCCAGGTCCGGGATCGGCTTCTGCGAGACCTCGGGGTCGGTCGACGCCGGGTTCGAGAGCAGCTTGCGGTAGACCAGACGCGTGGTGTGGGAGATCGTCTCGCCCACGTAGATCCGCTGCGGGTCCAGGTGGTCCCACGGGTCCTCGGTGACGATGGTCAGGCCCTTGGAGCTCGAGTCACCGCCGCCGTCCCCGCCGCCACAGGCAGCCAGGCCCAGCGAAAGACCGAGCACGCCGGCGGCACTGACCGCTACGTACTTAGCTCGCTTCTTGAGCATTCGTTTCTCCTTGGTGTGGTCGCCGTCAGCCTCTGACAACTGACGCCGTATCGGTGTCCCGGGCGGGTCACCGGTGTGTGTTCGGAGCCCCGAGGCTCACCTGTCACCCTTGGGGTCAAGGGCGTCTCGCAAACCGTCCCCGAGAAGGTTGAACGAGATCACGATGGTCGCGATCAGGATCGCGGGCATGAAGAAGTAGAACGGGTCCACCTGCGCGTACTTCAAAGAGTCCGCGAGGACGTTGCCGAGGGTGGGCGTCGGCGGCTTCACGCTGACCTGAAGATAGCTCAGGGCGGCCTCGGCCGAGATGTAGGCCGGCATCATCAAGGTGACCAGGACCAGCAGTGGAGCCCAGAGGTTCGGCAGGATCTCCTTGAAGTAGATCCGCGGCTTGGAGGCGCCCAGCACGATCGCGGCCTCGACGAACTCGCGTTGTTTGATCGAGAGCACCTGCCCTCGGACCACGCGCGCCGTGCTGGTCCAGCCGAAGATGGCCAGCACCACCGTGCAGTAGATCCCCTGCGCCAGTGGCCCGTTGGGTAGGCCGGTCAGCTGCTGTACGAGCTCGAGGCCGAGGGCCGAGAGCGCCAACAGCATCAGCGTCGAGGGGAAGGAGAGGGTCAGGTCGGTGAAGCGGCTCAGGCCCGCGTCGACCCAGCCACCGCTGAAGCCGGCGACGATTCCGATGATCGCTCCGATGACGACCGAGAGGATCGCCGCGGTCAGAGCGATGGCCAGCGAGAAGGTGATCCCGTACCAGAACCGGGACAGGGCGTCGCGGCCTGTCCCAGGCTCCACCCCGAGCGGGTGTGAGAGGCTCGCGCCGCTGAACCTGCCCTCGGGGATGGTGTTGGCGTCGAGCAGCTCCTGGTTGTAGCTGAACGGGTCCAGCACGCCCATCTTGACGAGAAGGGGGGCCAGCACAGCGGCCAGGACCACCAGGACGACAACGGTCAGCGACACCATCGTCAGCTTGTCCTTGCGAAGCCGCATCCAGGCCAGCTTCATCGGCGACTTGCCGGCGATCTTCTTCGCCTCCTCGGGCGAAGCAGGAGGTGTCGATCCACCCGAGAGTTCTTCACCTTCGAACACGGTGGCCGATTCGCTCATGGTTCCTCTGTCTAGTCGTAATCCTGGGTGCCGCCGTCGCACGGCAGCGTCCGACCCACGAGGTCGACGGAGGGAACTCTATGTGATGACTTTGCCCCGATGCGCCCCGTACCGGTAACGATCCGATTTCAACCAGTGATACGGCAGATCGGGAGGGATTCTTGCCATTCACCGCTGAACGACGAGAGTCTCCGGGACCGGCGGACCGGTCCCGGAGACTCTGTTGGCTTTGCTCGAAGTGCGCTCAGTTCGCCGATTCGCCCTCGGCGGCCGCCGCCGGAGCGGGCCGCGCGTCGACGCCCGCCTCCTTGCGCTGCTCGGGAGTGATCGGCGCCGGAGCGGCGGTGAGCGGATCGTAACCGGCACCCGTCTTCGGGAAGGCGATCACGTCGCGGATGGAGTCGGTGCCGGCGAGAAGGGCGACGACGCGGTCCCAGCCGAAGGCGATGCCGCCGTGCGGCGGGGCGCCGAACTTGAACGCGTCGAGCAGGAAGCCGAACTTCTCCTCGGCCGCCTCCTCGCCGATCCCCATCAGGTCGAAGACCCGCTTCTGGATGTCCTCGCGGTGGATACGGATCGATCCGCCGCCGATCTCGTTGCCGTTGCAGACGATGTCGTAGGCCCAGGCGAGCGCGTTGCCGGGGTCCTTGTCGAAGCCCTCGACGTCCTGCGGGCTGGTGAAGGCGTGGTGGACCGCGGTCCACTCCCCCGCACCGACCGCGACGTCACCGGACTCGACGGCCTCGGAGGCCGGCTCGAGCAGCGGCGCGTCGACGACCCACAGGAAGCTCCACTCGCCGTCCTTGCGGAGGTCGAGACGGTTGCCGATCTCCAGCCGGGCGGCACCCAGCAGGGAACGGCTCGACTTGGGCGCACCGGCGGCGAAGAAGATGCAGTCGCCGGGGTTGGCGCCGACGTGGGCCGCCAGTCCGGCGGCCTCCGTCTCGGAGAGGTTCTTGGCGACCGGACCGGTCAGCGAGCCGTCCTCCTGGACCAGGACGTACGCCAGGCCCTTGGCGCCACGCTGCTTGGCCCAGTCCTGCCAGCCGTCGAGCTGACGCCGCGGCTGGCTCGCGCCGCCCGGCATCACCACGGCGCCGACGTAGGGCGCCTGGAAGACGCGGAACGTCGTCTCGGAGAAGTAGTCGGTGCACTCGGTGATCTCGATGCCGAAGCGCAGGTCGGGCTTGTCGGAGCCGTACTTGGCCATCGCGTCGGCGTAGGTCATCCGCGGCAGCGGGAGCGGCACGTCGTAGCCGATCAGCTTCCACAGCGCCGCGACGATCTCCTCGCCGAGGGCGATCACGTCGTCCTGCTCGACGAAGCTCATCTCGATGTCGAGCTGGGTGAACTCCGGCTGTCGGTCGGCGCGGAAGTCCTCGTCACGGTAGGCGCGGGCGAGCTGGTAATAGCGCTCCATGCCGCCGACCATGAGCAGCTGCTTGAACAGCTGCGGGGACTGCGGCAGGGCGTACCACGAACCCGGCTGCAGGCGGGCCGGGACCAGGAAGTCACGGGCGCCCTCAGGGGTGCTGCGGGTCAGCGTCGGGGTCTCGATCTCGACGAAGTCGTGACCGGCCAGCACGTCGCGGGCGGCCTTGTTGGCCTTCGAGCGCAGGCGGATGGCGTTGCCGGGCGCGGTGCGGCGCAGGTCGAGGTAACGGTGCTTGAAACGTACGTCCTCGCCGACCTCTACGTAGTCGTCGATGGGGAACGGCAGGGCCGCCGCGGCTGAGAGGACCTCGAGGTCCTTGGCGACGATCTCGATCTCGCCGGTGGCGAGGTTGGGGTTGAGGTTCTCCTCGGTGCGCGCGACGACCTCGCCGGTGACCTTGATGCAGTATTCGTTGCGCAGGTGGTGAGCGATCTCCTCGTCGCGGACGACGACCTGGACCACGCCGCTGGCCTCACGCAGATCGAGGAACGCGACCCCGCCGTGATCGCGTCGACGGCCTACCCAGCCGGCGAGGGTCACGGTCTGGCCGACGTGCTCGGCACGCAGGGTGCCGGCGTCGTGGGTGCGGATCACTTCTTCTCCTCGTTGTTCACGACGACCTGAGGCTTCAGGTCGCTCTCGTTCTGCGGCGTCCAGGTGGCCGGATCGGCCGGGACCTGGTCGCCGGTGCGGATGTCCTTGATCTCGTAGCCGCCTTCGGTGGCGAAGAGGACGTACGGGATGCCGCGGCGCTCCGCGAAGCGGATCTGCTTGCCGAACTTGGCGGCGTTGGGCGAGACCTCGCAGGCAACATTGTGAGCGCGCAGCTGCTGGGCCGCCGAATCGGCCTCGGCCCTGCTCTCCTCGTCGGCCACGGCGACCAGCACTGTGCTGGGGACCTTGCGGTCACCGTCGAGCACGCCCTTCTGCACCAGGGGCACCAGGACGCGGCTCACGCCGAGCGAGATCCCGACGCCGGGGTAGGTGGTCTTCCCGTCGCTGGCGAGCGCGTCGTAGCGGCCACCGGAGCAGATGCTGCCCAGCGTCTCGTAGCCGTCCAGGCGGGTCTCGAAGACGGTGCCGGTGTAGTAGTCCAGGCCCCGCGCGATGCTCAGGTCGGCCACGACACGTACGGAGTTCGACCCAGAATCGGGCCCAGTGAGCGGCGCGGTGGCGTTGATCAGTGTGGCCAGCTCGCTCAGGCCCTCTTCGAGCAGCTCGCTCTCGACACCGAGGGCACGGACCTTCTCCACGAAGGAGTCGTCGGTGGCGGTGATCGTGGCGAGCTCGAGGCACTTGGCGGCCTGGTCGTCGCTCAGCCCCGCCTCGGAGACGAGCAGCTTGCCGACCTCGTCGGCCGGCATCTTGTCGAGCTTGTCGATGAGCCGCATGGTCTCCTCGACGTCGGGGGCGCCGAGACCGGCGTAGAAGCCCTGGATCAGCTTGCGGTTGTTGACCTGGAGCGTGAACCCGGGCAGGAAGGTCAGCTTGCCGAGCGCCTCGAGCATGACCCGGGCGACCTCTACGTCGTGGTGGAACGGGAGCGTGTCGCGTCCGACGATGTCGATGTCGGCCTGCGCGAACTCGCGGAAGCGGCCCTCCTGCGGGCGCTCACCGCGCCAGACCTTCTGGATCTGGTAGCGCCGGAAGGGGAACTCCAGCTTGCCGGCGTTCTCCAGCACGTAGCGGGCGAAGGGGACGGTGAGGTCGAAGTGGAGCCCCATCCCCCCAGACCTGTTGGACTCAGTGCGGCTGCTGTCGTCCTCCTGGAGGCGGCGCAGGACGTAGACCTCCTTGGAGGTGTCGCCCTTGCGCAGCAGCTGGTCCATCGGCTCGACGGCGCGGGTCTCGATGTTGCCGAAGCCGTGCAGCTCGAAGGTGCGGCTCAGGGTCGCGATGACCTCGCGCTCGACGGTGCGCTGGCTCGGCAGGAGCTCCGGGAAACCGGAGAGCGGTGTTGGCTTGTTCATAGTGTGGTGATCAGGTCCTGAAGAAACGGGTTGGCGGCGCGCTCGCGCCCGATCGAGGTCTGCTCGCCATGGCCGGGGAGCACCACGATGTCGTCGGCGAGGGGCAGCACCTTGGTGGTCAGGGACTGCAGCATCGTGGCGTGGTCACCGCCGGGGAGATCCGTACGCCCGATGCTGCCCGCGAAGAGCAGGTCGCCGGAGAACATCACGTCACTGACCTCGGCGTGGTCGGGGTAGGGCGTCCGGAAGGTGACCGACCCCTCGGTATGCCCGGGCGTATGGTCGATCAGGAAGCTCATCCCGGCCAGGTCGATGGCCTGTCCGTCGGTGAGCTCGCGGACGTCGTCCGGCTCCACGAAGTCGTAGGTCCCCTGCGGCATGCCGAGCAGCATCTGCGCCGACTCCGGCGAGATGCCCTGGAGCGGATCGGCCAGCAGGTGACGGTCGTTGGGGTGGATCCAGGCCGTCGAGTCGTACGTCCTGCTCACCGGCGTCACCGACCACATGTGGTCGACGTGGCCGTGGGTGAGGAGCACGGCGACCGGCTTGAGGCGCTGCTCCCGGACGATCTCCTCGATGCCCTTGGCCGCGTCCTTCCCGGGGTCGATCACGACACACTCGGTGCCCGGACCGGTGGCGGCGACGTAGCAGTTGGTGCCCCACGGACCGGCGGGAAAGCCTGCGATCAACACGAGAAACACCCTATCCAGCGGTACAGTGCAGCGCCGCATCGTGGCGTCTGACTACGATGGGCATCCCGAGGTGTGCCGGGACACGACGGGGACCTGCAAGTTGAGCCGACCGGGACTGTGACGAGCACGGTGTCCGGCGGGGGAGATTTCATAAGAGGTTAGCGCCTCATGCGAAGAGTAGGGACATTGTGACCAGCGAGCAGTGGGGTCGGGTCGAGGAAGACGGAACGGTCTATGTGAAGACCGTTGAGGGTGAACGTTCCGTGGGGCAATACCCGGAAGGCACGCCGGAGGAGGCGCTTGCCTTCTTCACCAACCGGTTCGACCAGCTCGCCTTCGAGGTCGAGCAGCTCGAGCGGCGGGTGCATGGGGGAAAGACGTCGCCCGACGAGGCGACCGCGGCGGTCAAGACCGTCGTGGAGAAGGTGACCGACGCCAACGCGGTCGGTGATCTGGCCTCGCTGGTGGCGCGACTGGACGCCCTGGCGCCGGTCATCGCCACCCAGCGCGAGGCCCGCAAGGCCGAGCGGGCCGCCAAGGCGGCCGAGGCGAAGGTCGCCAAGGAGGCTCTCGTCGACGAGGCCGAGAAGCTGGCCCAGAGCAACGACTGGCGCAACGGTGCCAACCGGCTGCGTGAGCTGCTCGACCAGTGGAAGGCGCTCCCCCGCATCGACCGCGGGTCCGACGACGCGCTGTGGCGACGCTTCTCGACGGCGCGCACCGCCTACACGCGTCGCCGCAAGGCGCACTTCGCCGAGCTCAACGCCCGGCGCGAGGACGCCAAGGTGATCAAGGAGCGGATCATCGTCGAGGCCGAGCAGCTCTCCACCTCCACCGACTGGGGCCCCACCGCCGGGCGCTACCGCGACCTGATGCGCGACTGGAAGGCCGCCGGGCCGGCCCCCAAGGACGTCGACGACAAGCTCTGGAAGCAGTTCCGGGCCGCCCAGGACGTCTTCTTCGGTGCTCGTGACTCGGCCAACGCGGCGCTCGACGCCGAGTTCGCGCAGAACGCCGTGGTCAAGGAAGGTCTGCTCGCCGAGGCGCAGGAGCTTCTCCCGCTGCTGGAGAAGGGCGATGACCTCGACGCGGTCAAGCGGTCCTTCCGCGACATCGCCGAGCGCTGGGACGAGGCCGGCAAGGTCCCGCGCGACCGCATCAAGGAGCTAGAGGGCGCGATGCGTAAGGTCGAGCAGGCCATCAAGTCCGCCGAGGACGACCAGTGGCGCAAGTCCGACCCGGAGAAGTCCGCTCGAGCCGACGACATGATCGCCAAGCTCGAGGAGGCCATCGCCCAGGTCGAGAGCGACCTCGCCAAGGCTCAGGCCTCGGGTGACGCCCGCAAGATCAAGAGCCTCGAGGAGAACCTCGAGTCGCGTCGTCAGTTCCTGGAGATGGCCAAGCGCGCCAGCGCCGACTTCAGCTGACCCAACTCCGACTCGGCGCGTCTGTCCCACTCAGGCGCGCCGAGTCGGCGCGTTCCGACGCAGAATCCGGTCGAGTCGGCTCGTCATGACGAGCCGACTCGGCGTGGGGTTACAGGCCGGCGCCGCCGTAGTAGTCGCCCTTCGCGGAGTTGCGGATCTTCGCCTGGCGCACGTCGTTGTGGTCGACGGGCTTGCCTCCCTTGCCCAGGGCGGTCCAGACGATGCCTGCGAGGAGAAGTACGCCGCCGATGATGAGGATCCAGGTGAACATGCTGTGCTCCTGTCTCAAGCGCCCGAGTCGGCGCAGCTGTTTCACTGATGACGACCGAGTCGGGCCTGATGTCCCGTGATGGCGACATCAGGCGGTTGAGGGCTCAGAAGCCGAGGCCGCCAGAGCCGCCGTCGGAGCTGCCATGGTGCTTTGTTCCGTAGTACTCGGCCTTGCCCAGGGCCTGACCCCTGTTCCGGTTCGCCGCAGCCTCATCGACGCCTCCCGACGACTTTCTCACCGCCAGCCACACGACGGCGCCGACGATCACGACGCCTGCAGCAATCAGAAACCATGTGAACGGGTCCACGAGATGCTCACTTTCTCATTGGGTGACGCGGTAGGCGTCGAAGACGCCGGGAACGGTGCGTACCTGCTTCAAGACGGTGTCCAGGTGCTTGGAGTCGGCCATCTCGAAGGAGAAGCGGGACTTCGCGACGCGGTCGCGAGTGGTGGTCAGCTGGGCCGAGAGGATGTTCACGTGGGCGTCGGAGAGTGCCATCGTGATGTCGGACAGGAGTCGTGCCCGGTCGAGCGCCTCGACCTGGATGTTGACCAGGAAGACCGAGTTGGACGTGGAGCCCCACTCGACCTCGAGCAGGCGTTCGGGGTGGGAGCGGAGCTCGGCGGCGTTGGTGCAGTCGGTGCGGTGGACCGAGACTCCCCCACCCTTGGTGACGAAGCCGAGGATGTCGTCGCCGGGCACCGGTGTGCAGCACTTGGCGAGCTTGACCCAGACGTCCGGGGAGCCCTTGACGATCACGCCGGCATCGGAGTTGGAGGTGGAGACCTTGCCGTGGCGCCTGCGGCCGACGTTGATGGCCTCGGCGAGGTCCTCGGCGGCGCCCTCGTCGCCGCCGCGGTCCTCGATGACGCGGCGTACGACTGCCTGGGCAGAGAGGTGGCCCTCGCCGACCGCGGCGTAGAGCGCCTCCACGTCGGTCAGGTCGAAGTGGTCGGCGACCTGCATCAGCGACTCGCGCGACATCAACCGCTTGAGGGGCAGGCCCTCCTTGCGCATCAGCCGGCCGATCCCGTCCTGGCCCTTCTCGATGGCCTCGTCCCGGCGCTCACGGGTGTGCCACTGCCGGATCTTCGCCTTGGCCCGGTTGGACTTGACGAAGGAGGCCCAGTCCCGCGACGGACCGGCGTTGGGCGACTTGGAGGTGAAGACCTCGACGACGTCGCCGCTCTCCAGGGTCGACTCCAACGGCACCAGACGGCCGTTGACCCGGGCACCGATGGTCTTGTTGCCGACCTCGGTGTGGACGGCGTAGGCGAAGTCGACCGGGGTCGCGTCGGCGGGCAGGGCGATCACGTCGCCCTTGGGCGTGAAGACGTAGACCTCGGTGCGCTTCATCTCGAAGCGCAGCGACTCCAGGAACTCGCCGGGGTCGTTGACCTCCGACTGCCAGTCCATGAGCTGTTTGACCCAGCTCATGTCGTTGTCCATCGGCCGGTCGGTGTCGACACCGGCGCGGCCGTCCTCCTTGTACTTCCAGTGCGCGGCGACGCCGAACTCGGCGCGGCGGTGCATCGCGAAGGTGCGGATCTGCAGCTCGACCGGCTTGCCCTGCGGGCCGATCACGGTGGTGTGCAGCGACTGGTACATGTTGAACTTCGGCATCGCGATGTAGTCCTTGAAGCGCCCCAGGACGGGGTTCCACCGCGAGTGCAGGATGCCGAGGACGGAGTAGCAGTCGCGCTCGTCCTCGACCAGGATCCGGATGCCGACCAGGTCGTTGATGTCGGAGAAGTCCTTACCGCCGACGATCATCTTCTGGTAGATCGAGTAGTAGTGCTTCGGTCGGCCGGTGACGGTCGCCTTGATCCGGGCCTCGTGCAGGTCGCGCTCGACCTGGTCGATGACCTGGGCCAGGAACTTCTCCCGCGACGGGTTGCGGTCGGCGACGAGGCGCACGAGCTCGTCATACATCTTCGGGTAGAGGGTCGCGAAGGCGAGGTCCTCCAGCTCGAACTTGATGGTGTTCATGCCGAGCCGGTGGGCCAGCGGCGCGTAGATGTCGAGGGTCTCGCGAGCGCTGCGCTCCTGGCTCTTCTGCGGGACGTAGCGGAGCGTACGCATGTTGTGCAGGCGGTCGGCCAGCTTGATCACCAGCACCCGGATGTCGCGGGACATCGCCACGACCATCTTGCGGATCGTCTCGGCCTGCGCGGAGTCGCCGTAGGTGACCTTGTCGAGCTTGGTGACGCCGTCGACGAGGTGGGCGACCTCCTCACCGAAGTCCCGGGTGAGCTCCTTGAGCGTGTAGGGCGTGTCCTCGACGGTGTCGTGCAGCAGCGCCGCCACCAGGGTCGGCTCGGTCATACCGAGCTCGGCGAGGATCGTGGTCACCGCGAGCGGGTGGGTGATGTAGGGATCGCCGCTCTTGCGCATCTGCGTGCCGTGGAGGCGCTCGGCGGTGACGTACGCCCGCTCCAGCAGGGCCAGGTCGGCCTTCGGGTGGTTGGACCTCACCGCCCGGAACAGCGGCTCCAGCACAGGATTTCCCGGCGTGCCACGTCCGCCGATCCGGGCCAGGCGCGCACGGACGCTGCGGCCCGACGGGGCCGGGCCACTGCTCTCCCGCGCCTCGATGTTGTGCGCACGAGGCTGCGCGACGATGCGATCCTCTGCCATGTACCGAGTCTACCGGCCGCACCCGGAGCATTGGCTAGGACGGCACCTGCATGATGGACCTGTCAACTGACCAACAGCGAGTGCACCGGAGTGTCCGGCAGCTTGCTGCGCGGGTCGAGGAAGCCGAGCTCGAGCAGAACCGAGACGCCCGCGACGACACCGCCACAGCGCTCGACGAGCTCGATCGTGGCCGCCGCGGTGCCACCGGTCGCGAGGACGTCGTCGATGACCAGCACCCGCTCCCCCGGCGCGACCGCGTCGGTGTGGAGCTCCAGGGTGGCCTCGCCGTACTCCAGGGAGTAGGAGACCGCGTGGGTCTCGCGGGGCAGCTTGCCGGCCTTGCGGACGGGCACGAAGCCGACACCGAGGTGCAGGGCCGCGGGGGCGCCGAGGATGAAGCCTCGCGACTCCATGCCGAGCACCTTGGTCACGGTCGGGTTGCCGTCGGCGTCACGGGCCGGAGCGGCGAGCGCCTCGACCACCTGGGTGAAGCCCGCGTGATCGGCCAGCAGCGGGGTGATGTCCTTGAACCCGACACCCGGCTCGGGGAAGTCGGGCACGTCGGCGACCAGCCGCTCGAGGGTCTCCTCGAGCGACCGGCCGCCTGCGGCTGTCCGGGAGACAGTCACTTGCGCTTCGACCTCGACTCGCGCTTCGGCTGCGGACGCCCGGCGGCACCGCTGTCGGAGACCTCACGGTGCTGGTCGGGTACGTTCCGGCCCCGGCCGGTCGCGGAGCGGTTGGGGCTGGTGCCCCGGCTCACGCCGGCCTCATGAAGGTCCTCGGAGGGGGCGTCGCTGAGCTCGTCCGGCTCGTCGCCCTCCGCGACCGGCATGCCCTCGTTGAAGACCGGCACCGCGGCGTACTTGTCGGCTTCCTTCATCCGCGCGGCGGCACGCTTCTCGGCGTCGACGACGTCCTTCTCCTTCGACTTCAGGTGCACCAGCAGCGGGGTGGCGATGAAGATCGAGGAGTAGGTGCCGACGGCCATACCGATGAAGAGCACCAGCGAGATGTCCTTCAGCGAGGAGGTGCCGAGCTGGACGGCGCTGACGTAGAGGATCGCGACGACCGGCAGCAGACCGATGATCGAGGTGTTGACCGAACGGACCAGGGTCTGGTTGATCGCCAGGTTGGCCGCGTAGGCGTAGGTCTGCTTCTTCTGCGACAGGTTGCGGGTGTTCTCCTTGACCTTGTCGAAGACCACCACCGTGTCGTAGAGCGAGTAGCCGAGGATCGTCAGGAAGCCGGTGACCGTTGCCGGAGTCACCTCGAACCCGACGATGGCATAGACGCCGACCGTGATCACCACATCGTGGAGCAGCGCGACGACGGCCGCGACCGACATCTTCCACTCCCGGAAGTAGATCCAGATGAACAGGACCACGCCGACGAGGAAGATGCCCAGCGCGAGGGCCGCCTTCGAGGCGACCCGCTGGCCCCAGCTGGGGCCGATGCCGGTGCGGCTGACGTCGTCCTCGGCCACGTCGGCGGTCTTGGTGATCGCCTCCATGAGCGAGTTGTCGGCCTCGGAGTTGTCGGGGATCGCCTTGGTCTCGATGACGATCGACTTGGGACCGGCCGTACGCACCGTGGCGCCATCGGCGGCCTCGACCGCCGTGTCACCGACCGCGGTACGCAGGTCGTCGGCGAGCTCCTGGTCGGCCTGCGCGACGGTCACGGTGTAGCGCGTGCCGCCGGTGAAGTCGATGCCGAGGTTGATGCCCTGGAGCGAGACGCCGAGGACGACGGCGACGAGCACGACCGCGGAGACGGCGTACCAGAGCATCCGGCGACCGACGAAGTCGAAGGACTTCTCGCCGGTGTAGAGCTCCTTGCCGAGCCGCGAGATGGAGAACTTGCTCATCAGGCCTTGCCTCCGACCAGAGTGGTGCCCTTGGGCGTGGTGCCGGTGGGGGCGTCGACGGTGCCGATGGCTCGCTGGTCCATGCCGGAGAGCACGTGGCCCTTGTTGAAGAAGCCCCAGCCGGCCATCAGCTTGGTCATCGGGTGGGTGAACCAGAAGAACACCAGGACGTCGATGATGGTGGTCAGGCCGAGCATGAAGGCGAAGCCCTTGACCTCGTTGGTCGCGAAGACATAGAGCACGAACGCGGCCAGGAACGAGACACCGTCGGAGGCCAGACACGTGTTCCGGGCGCGCGGCCAGGCCGTGTCGACGGCCACCCGCATCGAGCGGCCCTCACGCATGTCGTCACGCATCCTCTCGTAGAGGATGATGAAGGAGTCCGCGGTGATGCCGATACCGACGATCAGACCGGCCACGCCCGGGAGGTCCAGGGTGACGCCGGCGGTCTCGCTGAGCAGCAGGATCATCCCGTACGTCATCGCACCTGCCACCAGCAGCGAGCCGATCACCACGATGCTCATCGCGCGGTAGTAGAAAATCGAGAAGATCACCACCAAGATCAGGCCGACGAGGCCGGCCCAGAGGCCGGCGGTGAGCTGGTTGCCGGCCAACGTCGGGCCGATGACCCGGGTCTGGATGCCGTCCTCGGGGAAGTCGAGCGGGAGTGAACCGTACTTCAGGTTGTTGGCCAGCGCGGCGGCGGACTCCTGAGTGAAGTCACCACTGATCTGGGCGCCTCCGCTGATCCGCGAGTCGGCCGTCGGGGCCGAGATCACCTTGGCGTCCAGGACGATCGCGAACTGCTCGCCGGTGCCGGCGATGGCGCCGGTGGTGTCGGCGAAGGCCTTGTTGCCCTCGGACTTGAAGTCCAGGGTCACGACGTAGTTGGCCTGCTGCTGCGGAATGCCGTAGGAGGCCTCGCTGATCTCGGTGCCCTCGATGACGGCCGGCGTCAGCAGGTAGGGGACGCCGTCCTCGTCACAGGTCAGCAGCGGCTCACCGGCGACGTCCTCGGCCGGTTCGGCGCCGGGGGCGGGACAGGTGAAGGAGTTGTAGGCGGTCGCCCACTCCTGCGGCACGTTGCGCATGAACTCGACCGCTTCGTCGACCGGGACGACCGAGTTCTTGTTCCGCTGCTCGGGCTCGGCACCCGCCGAGGCCGAGGGGCTGGCGCTCGGGTCGGCGCTCTCGGATGCCTTGTCGGACGCCTTGTCGGACGCGCTGGCGGTCTCGGAGGCGGTGGCGGTCTCGCTACCGAACGCCGCGCGCGGCGAGGTGCCCGGCACGGTGCCGGTCGAGGGGTCCTCGACCATCGAGCCACTCGGGTCCGCGGCGCCACACGTCTTCTGCGGGCTGCAGGCCACCAGTCGGAAGCGGAGCTTCGCGGTCTGGCGGACGCGCTCGGCGGTCTCCTGCTGCACCTTGCCGGTGCCGGGGATGGAGACCTTGATGACGTCGTTGCCCTCGGTGGTCACCCGGCCGCCGGTGATGCCGGAGCCGTTGACGCGCTGGTCGATGATCGACTTGGCCTCGTCGAGGCTCTCCCTCGGGACCGATCCGCCCTCGGAGTTCTCCGCGGTCATCGAGATCTCGGTGCCGCCGCGCAGGTCGAGGCCCAGCTCAGGCTTCCAGGTGCCGGCGAACGCGATGCCGCCGAACATGATCGCAATGGCCAAGAAGAGCAGTGCGAGTGTCCGGCCGGGGCGCGCTGTCTTGCGTGCCATGTGTTGGTCAGTCCTTCTTGTCGAGGTCCACGATGACGTTCTCGGCGCCCTCAGGGGTCTCGTCGGCCTTGACCTCGACCTCGGGCTCCTCGGCGGTGTTCTCCTCGATCTCCTCGGCAGGCGCCTCGGTGACCTTCTGGGCCACGGCCTGGCGCACGACCTGGATGACGACGCCGTCGGCGATCTCGACCTTGATGTTCGTCGTGTTCTCCTCGACCTCGGTCACGGTGCCGAAGAACCCGGCAGTCAGCATCACCCGGTCGCCGGGCTGGAGGTTGAGCTGGAGCTCACGAGCCTGCTTCGCACGCTTCTGCTGCGGCCTGATCAACAGGAAGTAGAACAGGACGATGATGACGATAAAAGGAAGGAATTCCACGGGGGTTCGGCTCCGACAGTCTGAGTGGTCGCCGGCAGGCGCACGGCGACGTGCAAGTCTAACCAGGCACCTGGTTGAGACTGTGAATCAGGCCTCATCCCAGAGCGTTTCCTTGGACCAGGCCGCAGCCTCGGCGTTGGCCGGTACCGGCAGCCCGAGGTGCTCCCATGCAGCCGGGGTCGCGACCCGGCCACGCGGCGTGCGAGCCAGAAAGCCCGAGCGCACCAGGAACGGCTCGGCCACCTCCTCGACCGTCTCGCGCTCCTCCCCCACCGCCACGGCGAGGGTGGAGATGCCGACCGGGCCGCCGCCGAACCTCCGGCACAGGGCGTCGAGCACAGCCAGGTCGAGGCGGTCCAGGCCGAGCGGGTCGACCTCGTAGAGATCGAGCGCCTTCTCGGCGATCTGCTGGGTGACCGTGCCGTCGGCCTTGACCTGGGCATAGTCACGTACGCGGCGCAGCAGCCGGTTGGCGATCCGCGGCGTGCCGCGGGAGCGGCCGGCGATCTCGACGGCGCCGTCGTCCTTGAGGGTGACGTCGAGCAGGCCCGCGGATCGGCGCACGATCAGCTCGAGGTCGGCCGGGTCGTAGAGCTCGAGATGTCCGGTGAACCCGAACCTGTCGCGGAGCGGGCCGGGAAGGAGACCGGCGCGCGTGGTCGCGCCGACCAGCGTGAACGGCGGTAGGTCGATCGGGATCGCGGTCGCGCCCGGGCCCTTGCCGATGATCACGTCGACCCGGAAGTCCTCCATCGCCAGGTAGAGCATCTCCTCGGCGGGGCGGCTCATCCGGTGGATCTCGTCGACGAAGAGAACCTCGCCCTCGTTGAGCCCGCTCAGGATCGCGGCCAGGTCGCCGGCATGGGTGATCGCCGGGCCGCTGGTGATCCGAAGCGGGGCCGACATCTCGGCCGCGATGATCATCGCGAGCGTGGTCTTGCCCAGGCCTGGCGGCCCGGACAGGAGTACGTGGTCGGGGGCCCGCTCACGCTGCCGCGCCGCCTCCAGGACGAGGCCGAGCTGCTCGCGGACGCGTTGCTGGCCGATCAGCTCGTCGAGGGTCTTCGGGCGCAGCGCGGCCTCGACGGCCCGGTCGTCGCCGTCGGCCTCGGCGATGGTGAGCGACGAGAAGTAGTCTTCCTCGGCCCGGTCGAGATCGTCCTCGTGCATGGGTCCTTATGCCTTCGAAAGGGTGCGCAGGGCCGCCCGGAGCAGCAACGAGATGTTGGCCTGGTCGCCGGCCTCGGGCTCGATCGCGGTCACCGCCTTGTCGGCGTCCCGGGCGTTGTAGCCCAGGCCGACGAGGGCCTCGGTGACCTGGTCGCGCCACGGCGCCGCTGCGGTGGCACGCGCCGGGACGGAGGCGGTGCCGGTCGGTGCGCCGATCCGGTCCTTGAGCTCCAGGATTATCCGCTGGGCGCCCTTCTGGCCGATGCCGGGAACCTTGGTGAGGGTCTTGGCGTCCTCGCCCGCGATGGCCAGACGGATGCCATCGGGCGAGAGGACCGCGAGCATGGCCTGGGCGAGCTTCGGGCCGACGCCTGAGGCGGTCTGGAGGAGCTCGAAGAGGGTGCGCTCGTCGGTGTCGGTGAAGCCGAACAGGGTCAGCGAGTCCTCGCGCACGACCAGGCTGGTCGGCAGGTGAGCCTCCTCGCCGGTCCGGAGCGTGGCCAGCGTGTTGGGTGTGCAGAGCAGCTCGATCCCGATCCCACCGACCTCGACGACGGCGGTGGAGAGACTGACGGCGGCGACCTTGCCGCGCACGGACGCGATCATCTGCGTACCTTCCCTGCCGCGGCCACCGCGGCTTCGATGCGGTTCTGGGCGCCTCCGCGCCACTGATGGGTGATGGCCAGCGCGAGCGCGTCGGCAGCATCGGCAGGCTTCGGCGGGGTCGGGAGCCGCAGGATGCGGGTCACCATCGCGGTCACCTGCGCCTTGTCGGCTCGGCCGTTGCCGGAGACGGCGGCCTTGACCTCCGAGGGAGTGTGCAGGGCGACCGGCAGACCGCGCCGGGCGGCGCAGACCATGGCGAGGCCACTTGCCTGGGCCGTACCCATGATCGTGGAGACGTTCGAGCGCGCGAAGATCCGCTCGATCGCGACCGCATCGGGCCGGTGCTCCTCGATCCAGGCGTCGATGCCCTTCTCGATGCTCACCAGCCGCTCCCAGACGGGAAGATCGGAGGACGTACGGATCACTCCGACGTCCACCATCGACAGCGGCCGACCGAGCGACCCGTCGACCACACCCATCCCGCACCGGGTCAGGCCGGGGTCGATCCCAAGCACCCGCATCAGCACCTCCATCGAACGTCTGTTCGTAGCGTACCGGCATCGCTGGTCGAGCCGCCGGAGCCCCTGGGCGGAGGCGTGTCGAGACCAACACGGTCCTCTGTCCGCTCGACAGAACCGTGTTGGTCTCGACATTGATTCGCTCGTTCCTCACGAATCCGGCTCGACCAGCGAGCCGCTCAGGCGTCGACGGTCTCCATGACCTCGTCGGGGATGTCGGCGTTGGAGAAGACGTTCTGTACGTCGTCGAGGTCGTCGACGGCGTCGATGAGCTTGAAGACCTTCTCGGCCGACGGCGCGTCGGCGACCGGGATGTCCATGCTCGCGACGAACTGGACCTCGGCGGAGTCGTAGTCGATGCCGGCATCCTGCAGCGCGGTGCGGACCGCGACGACGTCGGAGGGGTCTGAGACGATCTCGAAGGACTCACCGAGGTCGTTGACGTCCTCGGCGCCCGCGTCGAGGGTGGCCTCGAGGAGATCGTCCTCGGAGATCTCCTTGCCCTCCTGCGCCTTGGCCACCACGACGACGCCCTTGCGGTCGAAGAGCCGCGAGACCGAGCCCGGGTCGGCCATGGTGCCGCCGTTGCGGGTGACCGCGGTGCGGACCTCCATCGCCGCGCGGTTCTTGTTGTCGGTCAGACACTCGACCAGGAGGGCGACGCCCTGCGGGCCATAGACCTCGTACATGATCGTGGTGTAGTCGACGCCGCCGCCGTCGAGACCGCCGCCACGCTTGCGGGCACGCTCGATGTTGTCGTTGGGGACGGACTGCTTCTTCGCCTTGTAGATCGCGTCGAAGAGGGTCGGGTTGCCGGACGGGTCAGGACCACCCATCTTGGCTGCGATCTCGATGTTCTTGATCAGCTTCGCCCACAGCTTGCTGCGCTTGGCGTCGATCGCAGCTTTCTTGTGCTTGGTCGTTGCCCACTTTGAGTGGCCGCTCATCGTTGAACCGTCCTTTGCCCCACGTCGTCTGTGCTTTTCGAGCCTGGTCGAGCCGCCTCCGGAGTCGTCACAGGGCAGCAGAGTGCCCATTCTAACTACGTCCGGTAGGCCACCGTCAGCAGCAGGTGTCCAGGAACAGCCGGTGCAGCCTGTCGTCGGCGTTGACCTCGGGGTGGAAGCTCGTCGCCATGATCTGGTCCTGCCGTACGGCGACGGGGTGCTCGCCCGCGCTCGCCAGGACCTCGACACCGTCGCCGATCTCCTCGACCCACGGTGCCCGGATGAAGACTCCGTGGACCGATCCGTCCAGCCCGGTGACCTCCAGGTCGGTCTCGAACGACTCGGTCTGACGCCCGAAGGCGTTGCGCCGGACCGTGATGTCGAGCCCGCCGATGGTCTCCTGGCCTTCCGCCCCGTCGAGCAGCCGGTCGGCCAGGAGCACCATGCCGGCGCAGGTGCCGAGGGCCGGCATCCCGCCCCGGACCCGCTCCCGGAGCGGGTCGAGCAGCTCGAACGTACGAGCCAGGCGCCACATCGTCGTCGACTCACCGCCGGGGATGATGAGCGCGTCGCACGCGTCGAGCTCCTCCCTTCGCCGCACGGAGGTGCTCTTCACCCCCAGGCGGTCGAGGGCGGCGAGGTGCTCGCGGACGTCGCCCTGGAGAGCGAGTACGCCGATTGTCGTCACCAGCCGCGCTCCGCGAACTGGATCGACCTGGCCGGCTCGTCGACGTTGATGCCGACCATCGCCTCGCCGAGGCCGCGGGAGACCTTGGCGACGACGTCGGGGTCGTCGTGGAAGGTGGTCGCCTTGACGATCGCCTCGGCGCGCTGGGCCGGGTTGCCGGACTTGAAGATGCCGGAGCCAACGAAGACGCCCTCGGCGCCCAGCTGCATCATCATCGCGGCGTCGGCCGGGGTCGCGATGCCGCCGGCGGTGAACAGGACGACCGGGAGCTTGCCGTTCTCCGCGACCTCCTTGACCAGCTCGTAGGGAGCCTGGAGCTCCTTGGCGGCCACGTAGAGCTCATCCTCGGCGAGGGCGCCGAGACGGCGGATCTCGCGGCGGATCGTACGCATGTGGGTGACCGCGTTGGATACGTCGCCGGTGCCGGCCTCGCCCTTGGAGCGGATCATCGCCGCGCCCTCGGTGATGCGGCGCAGGGCCTCGCCGAGGTTGGTCGCGCCGCACACGAACGGCACGGTGAAGGCCCACTTGTCGATGTGGTTCTCGTAGTCGGCCGGGGTCAGCACCTCGGACTCGTCGATGTAGTCCACCCCGAGGCTCTGCAGCACCTGGGCCTCGGCGAAGTGGCCGATCCGGGCCTTGGCCATGACCGGGATCGAGACGGCCTCGATGATGCCGTCGATCATGTCGGGGTCGGACATGCGGCTCACGCCGCCCTGGGCGCGGATGTCGGCGGGCACGCGCTCGAGCGCCATCACCGCCACCGCCCCGGCGTCCTCGGCGATCTTCGCCTGCTCGGCGGTGACCACGTCCATGATCACGCCACCCTTGAGCATCTCCGCCATCCCGCGCTTGACCCGCGAGGTTCCCGTCTCATTCATGCTTGTAGCCATGGGGCGATCGTAGGTCGGGAGAAGGCGTACGCCACCCTCGGAAAGCCCGGTCAAGCCACTGTTCCCAAAGTGGACTGCTCCAAGTGGACTGCTACCGGGTCAAGGCCTCGGCGGCCTCTGCCACCGCCGTGGGGGCGCCGGCAAGCGACCAGGTGACGCCGCCGGCTTCCACCTGGGTCGTGGCTCCGCCGGCGCCCAGGACGAGGGCGGCGCCGGGGAGCCGGTCCCAGTCGGGGACGGAGTGCTGGCAGAAGAGGTGGAGCTTCCCCTGGGCGATGGCGGTGAGGTCCATCGAGCCGGAGCCGAGGATCCGGATCGAGGCGGCGCCGCTGGCGACGCGGACGTACGCCTCGCCGACCGGCTGCTTCAGCTTCGAGGGGTGGAGGTAGGTGGTGAGGCAGGCGAGGGCGAGCGGCGTGTCGGGCATCGCGTCGAGCCGGGCGCCGTTGCGGGTCGTGGGCAGCTCGGGGCCGCCGACGTAGACCGCGTCCTCCGCGGGTGAGTAGATCGCGCCCAGGACGATGCCGTCGCCGTCGGTCAGCGCCAGTGCCGAGCACCACCACTCGAGGCCGCGTACGAAGTTGTAGGTGCCGTCGACCGGGTCGATGGTCCACACCCGGCCGGTGGTCGACTCGCGGGCCGACCCCTCCTCGCCGAGGATGCCGTCACCCGGGTGCTCGGCCGTCAGGCGTTCGACGATCGCCTTCTCGGCGGCCTTGTCGGCGGCGGTGACCAGGTCGGAGACCGAGGTCTTCGTCTCGATCGAGTCGCCGATGCCCTCAGCGCGCATCTTCGCGGCGAGCGAGCCGGCGCCGCGGACGAGCTCCGCGGCCAGGCGTACGTCTGCCTCGGTCGGCGCGGTCACGAGGCCGCTTCCTCGGCGAGGGCCTGCTTGCGGACGGTCCACACGCGCTGGCCGACCGTGATGGTCGAGGCAACGGCGAGGATCCACAGCGCGATGTAGATGAGCAGGTCGAGGGAGAAGATGCCGGCGAAGCCGGTCATCACCAGGACCAGGACCAGACGGTCGGCGCGCTCGGCGATGCCGACGTTGGCGGTGAAGCCCAGCGACTCGGCGCGGGCACGGGCGTAGGAGGTGACCGCACCTATGACGAGGCACCACAGGGACAGTGCGAGATAGAGGTCGGAGTCACCCGGGCCGGCGAAGTAGAGCGCCAGACCACCGAAGACCGCGCCGTCGCCGAACCGGTCGAGGGTGGAGTCCCAGAAGGCGCCGAACTTCGACGTACGTCCGACGGCACGCGCCATCGCCCCGTCGATCAGGTCGCTGAAGACGAAGCAGGTGATGAAGATCGTGCCGGCCAGCAGCTCGCCGCGCGGGTAGAACGCCAGCGCTCCGACCACTACTCCGATGGTGCCGACGAGCGTCACGACATCGGGGCTGATCTTCAGCGCCACGAACAGCCGGACGATGGGCGCGAGGACGACTCCCTGAACGAAGCCTTTGATGTGATCCAACATGGCGCGGCCACGCTATCGGATCCCACCGAGGCGTCACTCCCGCGCGCCGAAACGTCACTCATATTCTGCCGAGGCGTCACTCCCGTCGGGCGAGGCGTCACTCCCGTCGGGCGAGGCGTCACTCCCGTCGGGCGAGAAGTCACTCCCGTCGGCCGAGAAGTCACTCCCGTCGGCCGAGAGGTCACTCCCGTCGGGCGAGAAGGCAGCGGGCGACGTCTCGCACGACCTAAGTGACGTCTCGCACGACCTAAGTGACGTCTCGCACGACCTAAGTGACGTCTCGGCCGACCGGGGTGACGTCTCGGCCGACCGGGGTGACGCCTCGGCCGACCGGGGTGACGCCTCGGCCGACCGGGGTGACGCCTCGGCTATACGCCTTCTGTCAGATCGCGGACCTCGGCGTAGCGGGAGCGGACGGCGGGGTCGGGGACGGCCTCGTACGTCTCGGTGCCGGCGAGCTCCCAGGTCGGGGGCTCCGCGCCACCGGTGAGGAGCCAGGCGGCCTGGCGGGCGGCGCCGTCGGCGACATACTCCCCCGGCTCGGGGACGAGTACGGGGTGGCCGAGGACGACGGGTGCGAGACGGCGTACGGCCTCGGAGCGGGCGCCGCCGCCGACGAGGAGGACGCGGTTGACCGCGACGCCCTGAGCCTTCAGGGCGTCGATGCCGTCGGCGAGGCCGCAGAGCAGTCCCTCGACGGCCGCGCGGGCCAGGTAGGCAGGTTCGGCCGTGGCGAGGGTCAGACCGTGGATCACGCCACGAGCCGACGGGCGGTCGGGGGTGCGCTCACCCTCGAGGTAGGGGACGAGGACCAGGCCGCCGGAGCCCGAGGGCGCCTCGAGCGCCAGCCGGGAGAGCTCCTCGTGGCTCACCCCGAGCAGCCGGGTGGTGGCGTCGAGGACACGCGCGGCGTTGAGGGTGGCGACCAGCGGCAGGTAGCGGCCGGTGGCGTCGGCGAAGCCCGCTACCGTGCCCGACGCGTCCGAGGTGGGTGTCTCCGAGACCGCGCAGGCGACGCCGGAGGTGCCGATGGAGACGACGACGTCGCCGGGCCGGGCGCCCACGCCCAGGGCCGCCCCGGCGTTGTCGCCGCAGCCGGGGCCGAGCAGCGCCCCGGCGGGCGTACGTCCCGCCGAGGCCGAGGGCGCGAGCACCTCCGGCAGCACGACGTCGTCGCGTCCGAGCGCGCGTTTGAGCAGGTCACGACGGTATTCGCCGGTCACGGCCGAGTAGTAGCCGGTGCCGCTGGCGTCGCTCCGGTCGGTACGCAGCGCCTCGAGCCCCGGGGCGCCGGCGAGCTTCCAGGTCAGCCAGTCGTGGGGCAGGCACACCGCCGCGACCCGAGCCGCCGAGTCCGGCTCGTGCTCGGCGAGCCAGCGCAGCTTGGTGGCCGTGAAGCTGGCCACCTGCACCGACCCGACGGCCTCGGCCCAGGCCGCGGCGCCCAGCTCGGTGTTGAGCGCGGCGGCCGCACCGGCCGAGCGGGTGTCGTTCCACAGCAGGGCCGGGCGTACGACCTCTCCGGCCTCGTCCAGGCAGACCATCCCGTGCTGCTGTCCACCGACGGAGACGGCGGCGACGTCATCGAGCCCGCCGGCCGCCTCGGCGGCCGACTCGAGCGCGGTCCACCACGCCGCCGGGTCCACCTCGGTCCCTTCGGGGTGGGGCGCGGAGCCGGAGCGCACCAGCGTCCCGGTCTCCGCGTCACGGACGACGACCTTGCAGGACTGGGTCGAGGAGTCGACCCCGGCGACGAGCGGCATGCCCTGCAACCTAACGAAGCCCGAGGAGGTGGTCCATGGCCAGCTGGTCGAGGTGCTCGAACGCGTAGCCGTGGTCCAGCTTCTCGATGTCGTAGGTCGCCTTGCGGATGTCCTCGAGCGTCTCGCCCTCGGCCAGGGTCGGCACGGAGAGCTCCTCGACCTGCGAGGCCTCGAGCGCGGCCTTGACCTCCGGGTCGGCCCGGAAGGCCTTGGCCCGCTCACGCAGCACGAGGTAGTTGCGCATGCAGCCCGCGGCGGATGCCCACACGCCGTCCTCGTCCTCGGTGCGCGGCGGCTTGAAGTCGAAGTGACGCGGGCCGTCGTAGCCCTTGGTCTCCAGCAGGTCGACCAGGTTGAACGCGCCCCGCAGGTTGCCTGCGCCGAAGCGGAGGTCCTGGTCGAAGCGCGGGCCGTGCTGGCCGTTGAGGTCGATGTGGAAGAGCTTGCCGTGCCACAGCGCCTGGGCGACCCCGGAGGCGAAGTTGAGCCCGGCCATCTCCTCGTGACCGACCTCCGGGTTGAGGCCGACCATCTCCGGGCGGTCGAGGGAGTTGATGAAGGCGAGCGCGTGGCCGATGGTCGGCAGCAGGATGTCGCCGCGGGGCTCGTTGGGCTTCGGCTCGATGGCGAAGCGGATGTCGTAACCCTGCTCGGTCACGTAGTCGCCGAGCAGGTTGACCGCCTCACGGTAGCGGTCCAGCGCCGCCGCGATGTCCTTGGAGGCGTGGGACTCGGAGCCCTCACGGCCACCCCACATGACGTACGTCGTGGCGCCGAGCTCGGCGGCGAGGTCGATGTTGCGCGCGACCTTGGCGATCGAGTAGCGGCGCACCTCGCGGTCGTTCGAGGTGAAGCCACCGTCACGGAAGACCGGGTGACCGAAGAGGTTGGTGGTGGCCATCGGCACCTTGAGGCCGGTCTCGTCCAGCGCGGCCTTGAGCTTGTCGATCTCCGCCTGGCGCTCGGCGTCGCTCGCGTCGATCGCGAAGACGTCGTTGTCGTGGAAGGTGATGCCGTAGGCGCCGAGCTCGGCCAGCTTGTGCACCGAGTGGGCGACGTCGAGGTGAGGCCGGCTCGCCGAGCCGAACACGTCTTGCCCGTTCCAGCCCACGGTCCACAGTCCGAAGGTGAACTTGTCCTCGGAGGTGGGGGTGTAATCCGTCATAGCCTTGCTTCCTCACATTAGTTCATAACTCGGACTATATGATCATCATGAAACGCGACGGCCGTCACATTGTCAACCCTCTGCACACTTGGATGCGGGTCGCTTGACCTAAAGTTCAGAACTTGGTCTAATCCCGTGCATGACCGTCAGAACCGAGCCTGCCCAGCATGCCGGGATGCGGGCGAGCAACCTCGCGCTCGTGCTCGGCGAGGTCGCCCGCACCAGCCCGGTCTCCCGGGCGCAGGTCGCTGCGCGCACCGGCCTGACGAAGTCGTCGGTATCCGGGCTGGTGTCCGATCTGATCTCCGCGGGCCTGATCCAGGAGAGCGCCCCGGCCGCGACCGAGCGCGGCCGGCCCGCCACGGCGCTCGACCTCGCTCCAGGAGGCGTCGCCGGTCTCGGCCTGGAGGTCAACGTCGACTACCTGGCCGCCGTGGTGACCGACCTGACCGGCGTGCCGCGCTACCACCATGTCGTACGCCGCGACAACCGCGGCCGCGAGGTCGACGACGTGGTCGCCGACCTCATCGATCTGGCCCGCACCGCCGCCCGCAGCGCCACCTCCCAGGGTCTGCCGCTGTCGGGTGCCTGCGTGGCGGTGCCCGGCCTGACCGTCGAGGGTGCCGTCGTACGCACCCCCAACCTGGGCTGGGACCGCGTCGACCTCGCCGGCGCCGTCGGCGAGGGCACCGGGCTCGAGGTCGACGTGGAGAACGAGGCCAATCTGGCGGCTCTCGGCGAGATGTGGTTCGGCGGTCATGAGCTCGACGGCGCTCCCCTGCGCGACTTCGTGCATGTCTCCGGCGAGATCGGCATCGGTGGCGGCATCGTGATCGGCGGCGAGGTCTTCCGCGGCGCGCACGCGGGCGCCGGCGAGCTCGGCCATGTCGTGGTGGCTCCCGACGGCCCGCGGTGCGGCTGCGGCGGCCACGGCTGCCTGGAGCGGATGGCCGGGCAGCAGGAGATCCTCGCCCGCGCGCAGGTGGCGACGATGGCCGACCTCACCCGGGCCTGCGAGGCGGGCGATCAGGCGGCGCTCGACGCGGTCGCCGGCGCCGGCCGACACCTCGGCGTCGCGCTCGCCTCGGTCATCACCCTCCTCGACCCCACCGCGATCGTGCTCGGTGGCGCGTTCGCAACGCTCGCACCCTGGCTGACCAAGGCGACCGCGGCCTCGGTCAGCCACCACAGTGGTGCCGTCGAACCGCCCCGGTTGCTGGTCTCCGGGCTCGGCAGCGACGCCGCCGTGCGCGGAGCGGCCGGGACCGTCGTACGCCGCATCATCGCCGATCCCGCCGCCCATCTCGCCCGCCAGGCGGCCCGCGCCACCGGCTAGACGCGCGAGACCGCCGCCGTCGTCATCCGCTGGTCGGAGGGGCCGACCCGGTGCACGTCACCGGTGATCGTGACCAGAGCCTTGTCGGTGCCCGACTCGCCGGCGGCCGAAGCGGCCTCGACGTCGGAGAGCTCGGCGATGCCCTCGGCCACGGCGGTGGCGACCTTCTCCCCTGCCGAGGCGGCGACCCAGACCTCGACCTCACCGGGCTCCACGACGCGGTTGTAGCTGCGGTCGGCGAAGGCCAACCGGGTCGTCGGCACGTCGAAGCGTACGGTCGCCGACTCGCCCGGCTGCAGCGCCACCCTCTGGTAGCCGAGCAGCTGCGTGACCGGACGGACCACCGAAGCGAGCAGATCGCGTCCGTAGAGCTGGACCACGTCCACCCCGGCGACGTCACCGACGTTGGTGACGGTCGCCTCGACACCGAAGTTGCCACCCGCCTCGACCGAGCGGTCGGCCGAGAGCCCGCTGTAGCCGAAGGTGGTATAGGAGAGCCCGAAGCCGAACGGGCGGGCCGGCGTCGGGTCGGTGCTGGTGACCTCGGACGGACCGCCCAGCAGCGGCTGGAGGTAGCTGTAGGGCTGAGTCCCGGAGACCCGCGGCAGCGAGACCGGGAGTCGGCCCGACGGGTTGACCGCGCCGGAGATGACGCGCGCCAGTGCGGCACCGCCCTCCTCGCCGGGGAAGAACGCCTGCAGCACCGCGGCGGGGCGGGTCTCGTCGTCGAGCGCCCACCCGATGGCGTACGGGCGGCCGGAGACGACCACGAGCACGACGGGCGTGCCGGTCGCGACGACCGCGGACACCAGCTCGCGCTGGACGCCGGGGAGCTCGAGCGACTCGGAGTCGTTGCCCTCCCCCACCGTGCCGCGACCGAAGAGGCCGGCCTGGTCGCCGACGACGACCACGGCCACGTCGGCGTCCTCGGCGGCGGAGACCGCCGCGGGGAAGCCGGAGCGGTCCGTGCCCTCGACGTCACATCCGGCGACGACCTCGCAGGAGGTGGCGCCGAGCTCGGCCCGGACCGCCTCGGCGATCGTCGGCAGCTCGATGCCCAGAGGCTTCTCGGGGTAGCTCACCATCACGTGGTTGACGAAGGAGTAGCAACCCATCAGCGCCTCGGAGCGGTCGGCGTTCGGGCCGATGATCGCCACCTTGCCGAGCTCGCCCCTGAGCGGAAGGACGCCGTCGTTGCTGAGCAGCACGATCGACTCCTCGGCGAGCCGACGGGCCAGCGAGCGGTGGGCCGGGGAGTCCAGGTCGATCGACTCCGGAGCCCCCTCCTCCAGACCGGCCGCGAAGGACTCGTCGAGAAGACCGAGCTCCTCCTTCTGCTTCAGCGCGCGCAGCACGGCCCGGTCGACGATCGCCTCGGAGACCTCGCCGGAACGGATCAGCGCCGCGAGCGGCTCGAGATAGGCATCCCCGCTCGGCAGCTCGATGTCGACACCTGCCTCGAGGGCGTACGCAGCTGCCCTCCCGCGATCGGCAGCGATCGCATGCATCACCGCCAGGAACGCGACACCGAAGTAGTCGGCGACCACGACCCCGTCGAAGCCCCAGGTCTCGCGCAGCAGCGTGGTGAGGTGCTCGACCGAGGCATGCTGCGGCACACCGTCGATGTCGTTGTAGGACGCCATCACCGACCGCACGCCACCGTCGAGGACTGCCATCTCGAACGGCGGCAGGAAGATGTCGGCGATCTCGCGCGGACCCGCCGAGAGCGGCGCGTGGTTGCGCCCGGCCCGCGAGCCCGAGTAGCCCACGAAGTGCTTCAACGTGGCATGCACACCGGCCGACTGCAGCCCGCGGACGTACGCAGTGCCGACCGTCCCGACGAGGTAGGGGTCCTCGCCGATGGCCTCCTCGCACCGGCCCCAGCGCGCGTCCCGGATCACGTCCAGCACGGGCGCCAGGCCCTGGTGGATGCCGAGGTCGCGCATGTCGGACCCGATCATCGCCGCCATCTCCTCGACCGCCTCGGGGTCGAAGGTGGCTCCCCAGGCCAGCGGGGTGGGAAACGTCGCCGCCTCCCAGGTCGCGAGTCCGGTCAGGCACTCCTCGTGAACCAGCGCGGGAATCCCCAGTCGGGTCTCGTCGACCAGGCGCTTCTGCTCGGCCCACAGCCAGGCGGCCCGCTCGGCGGGCTCGACCGGCCGGGTGCCGTAGACCCGGGTGTAGTGGCCCAGGCCGTGGGCGGTGATCTCCGAGAGTCGCCGGTCACCTCCCGAGATGTTGCTGCTCATCTCGTTGGCCATCGGCGCGACGACGTCGCCGCCGCGATCGAGCCAGTAGCCCACGATCTGGGCGAGCTTCTCCTCCAAGGTCATCTGGGCATGCAGGTCACGCACGCGGTCGGAGACGTCCGGCCAGGCGGGAAGGGGGGCGTTTTCAGTCACAGTTGTCCCTACTAGCCCTTCACCGCGCCCTGCAGGCCGCTGACGAGCCGGCGCTGGAAGGCGAGGAAGAGCACGAGAGCCGGGATCATCGCGAGCGTGGTGAACGCGAGGACACCGGCGGTGTCGGCGGAGTGTTCGGTGGAGAAGTCGGCGACGCCGAGCGGAAGCGTGCGCATCTTGTCCTGCAGCAGCAGGAGCGGCAGCAGGTAGGCGTTCCAGGAGGTCACGAAGGCCAGCACCCCGACGGTGATCATCCCGGGTGCGGACAGCGGCATCAGGACCCGCCAGAAGATGCCGATCCGGCTGGCGCCGTCGATCAGGGCGGCCTCCTCCAGCTCCTTGGGCAGCGCCATCAGGAACGGCCGGAGGATGACCACCGTCATTGGCAGCGCGAACGCCGCCTGTGGCAGGGCCACGCCCCACCACGTGTTCGCCATCTGCAGGTTGCGGGTGATGATGATGAACAGCGGGATGATCGCCACCGCGGCCGGGAAGAGCAGGCCGAGCACGAAGACCATGAACAGGGCCTCGCGCCCGCGGAACTGGTAGCGGGCCAGCGGGTACGCCGCCATCAGCCCGAAGACGACGGTCACCACCGTGGTGATGATCGCGATCATCGTCGAGTTGAGTGCGTACTGCCAGAACGAGGGGTTGTTCAGCACGCCCGCGTAGTTCGTCCAGACCCAGGGGTCGGGCAGCCCGGCCGGCTTGTCGGCTAGCTGGGCGTTGCTGCGGAAGCCGCCCAGCGCGCCGTAGAGGACGGGCCCGAGCGTGATCGCGACCACGACGAGCGCGATCAGGTAGACCCACAGGTTGCCGCCGTCGAAGCTGCGGCGACGCCGCTTGCGGGGTGATCGGCCCGAGCCGTTTCCGGTCTCGGCGAGAGGTTCGAGGGTCACGCTGGCCATCACGCCGCCTTTCGCTTGCGGAAGAGAGCACCGACCAGAGCGCGCTCCGCCCGGGTGTATCGCTGGGTGTCGTCCTGGGTGTCACGACGCAGGATGAGGACCTGGTAGGCCAGCGCCATCGCGAAGGCGATGACGAACAAGATCACCGAGGCAGCGCCCGCGATGCCGTAGTTGTGGCGCTTGGTGCCCTCGTCGATCAGGTACGTCGCCATGGTGTTCGTCGCATTCGCGGGACCGCCCTGGGTGAGCACCCAGATCATGTCGAAGCACTGGATCGACCCGATCATCGACAAGAAGGCCCAGGTGCGCATGGTCGGACCCAGCAGCGGGATGGTGATCTGCCGCTGCGTCTGCCACCAGGAGGCGCCGTCGAGCTGGGCGGCCTCGTAGAGCTCCTCGGAGATACCCTGCATGGCCGCCAGGAAAAGCAGCACGGCCAGGCCGAGATACTTCCAGGTGAGCACCAGGAGCACGACCCACAGGGCGTACTCCGGAGTGCCCAGCCAGCCCTGATCGGGCGGGGTCAGCCCGACCTTCGCGGTCATCGCGTCGAAGAAGCCGTACTGCGGCTGCAGCAGCTGCAGCCAGACCACCGCGGCGATGACCTCGGCGAGGACGTACGGCACGAAGATGATGGTCCGGAGCAGGCCCTGGCCCCTCATCCTCCGATTGAGCAGCAGCGCGATCGCCACTCCGAGCGGCAGCTGGAGCAGGATCGAGCCCACCACGATCACCGCGTTGTGGGCGACCGCACTTCGGAAGACCTCGTCGCCGAGGACCTCGGCGTAGTTCTCCAGGCCGACGAAGTCGGTCAGGTCGCCGAAGCCCTTCCAGTCATAGACCGAGAAGCGCACCGCGGTGATGATCGGCCAGGCGACGAAGAGCGCGATGAGCACCAGTGCGGGAGTGACGAAGACAAGGATCTCGAATCGCTTGCGCCAGGTGTCACCACTGAGTCCGGCACCCCTCGTACCGCCGGGGGCCCGGCGTACAGGAGCTGTACGCCGGGCGCCCGATGTGGCGTGTCCTGGCACCGCCCGAGCGGGGTCGGTCACGTCGTGTGTCACAGGTTCGACTCACTTTTCCTTGTCCGCGGCGGCCTGGGTGGCCTCGACGATGTCGGCTGCCGAGCCCTTCCCTGCGAAGACGTTGATGATGGCGTCGTTCATCGCGCCGCCGACGGACTGGCCGAAAGCGGTGTCGAAGTAGAGCTGGACGTACGGAGCGCTGTCACGAACCTTGATCAGGTCGGCCAGAGCGGGGTCCGTCAGCGAGCCGACCGCGTCGGGGTTGGTCGGCAGGCCCATCCCGTTCTCGGCGAACCCCTTCTGCACATCGGTGGAGAGCAGGTACTTGGCGAAGTCGACCGATGCGTCGGGAGCGCCCTCGGAGACAGCCCAGGCGTCACCGCCGCCCATCTGCGCGGCCGGGTCGCCCTGGCCACCGTCGATGGTCGGGAAGGAGAACCAGCCGGTCTTCTCGCCCAGGCCCTTCTTGTCCTCGGTGATGCCCTGCATCACGCCGGGCTCCCAGTGGCCCGCGAGCTCCATGGCGACCTTCTCGGTCGCGAGGAGACCGGAGGCCGAGGTCGGGCCCTCCTGGGCGCCGGTGGAGAGGAAGCCCTTGTTGAACGGCTCCTTCGCGACGATGTCGACGACGTCCTCACCGGCCTTCTCGAAGCAGGGGTCGGAGAAGTCGAGACTCTTGACCGCCGAGGTCAGCACGTCCTGCGAGCACTCCCGGACCGCGGTCCAGTAGTAGTAGTGCGCGGCCGGCCAGGCGTCCTTGCCACCGACCGAGACCGGCGCGATGTTCGCGGCCTTGAGCTTGTCGACGGCGGCGTAGAACTCATCCATCGTCGTCGGCGCGGCGGTGATTCCGGCCTTGGCGAAGAGGTCCTTGTTGTACCAGAAACCGACGACTCCGATGGAGAACGGCAGGGCGTACGTCTTGTCCTCGACCTGCCAGCCGGCGACCGAGCCGCCGATCATCTCGATCTCGTCGGCCGCGTCCTCGGACAGGTCCTTGGTCAGGCCCGCCTCGACGTGGTCGGCGAGCTCGCCGCCGCCACGCTCCATGTAGACGTCGGGGACCTGCTCGGGGTCACCGCTCTGGAACGCGGCGTCCAGCTTGGTGAGCATGTCCTCGTGGGCGAAGGCCTGCACCTTGACGTCGACGCCGGGGTTCTCCTCCTCGAAGTCCTTGGCGACCTGCTCGTAGTAGCCCTTCCCGGGATCGTTGTTGGAGTTGTGCCACCAGATGATGGTGTTGTCGTCGCCGCCACCGGAGTCGCCCGAGCCACCACAACCGGTGGCGGCAATCATCAATCCGGCGCACAGCGCGGCGAGCGCTTGTGTCTTCCTCGACATCTTGGGACCTCTTCGTCACAGCTATGGATGTATGGGTATGTGACTGCCGCCACATCGTCGGGGTCGAGCATGGCGCGTCCGGGTGCCCATGTCAATCGTTGTCGATAACGTTTTCGTAGATGGTTATCGATCTTGGCACGAGTGGGCTACTGTCAGGCCATGAGCACGCTCGATCAGCCACGCCCCCGCCGGGTGACCATCACCGACGTGGCCCGCGAGGCCGGCGTCTCCGTGGCCACCGTCTCCAAGGTGATCAACGAGCGCTACGGCGTCAGCGAGGCGACGGCCGAGAAGGTGCTCGCGGTCATCGACGAGCTCGGCTACCAGTCCTCACTGATCGCCTCGAGCCTGCGCCGCAAGTCCACCGGCGTGATCGGCGTGCTCGTGGCCGAGTTCGAGCCCTACTCCGCCGAGCTCCTCAAGGGCATCTCGGCGGCGCTGGACGGCACCGGCTATGAGCTGCTGGCCCACGCCGGACGCACCGGCGCCCACAACCACACCGGCTGGGAGCGCCGCTCGCTCTCCCGCCTCGGTCACACCCTGATCGACGGCGCGATCGTGGTCACGCCGTCGATGATCATCACCGACGAGACCACCATCCCGGTCGTCGCGATCGACCCCCACACCGGGCCGGACGGCCCGATGACCGTCGACGCCGACAACATCACCGGCGCCCGGCTCGCCGTCGACCACCTGGTCGGGCTCGGCCACCGGCGCATCGGCTTCCTCGGCGGGCGCCCCGACCTCCGCTCCGCCGGCCTGCGCGAGCAGGGCTACCGCGAGGCCCTCTACGACGCCGGCCTCAGCGTCTCCCCCGACCTGATCCGGGTGGGCGGCTACCACCCCGAGCTCGCCGAGGCACCGGCCCGCGAGCTGCTCTCGCTCCCCGCCGGCGAGCGTCCGACCGCCATCTTCGCCGCCAATGACATCTCCGCGATCAAGGTCATCGAGGTCGCCGGCTCGCTCGGCCTGCGCGTACCCGAGGACCTCTCGGTGATCGGCTTCGACAACGTACCCGAGGCCCGCGACGCCACTCCCCCGCTCACCACCGTCGCCCAGCCGCTCCACGAGATGGGCCGGGCCGCTCTCGAGCTTCTGCTCGAGCTGCTCGAGGGCAAGCAGACCGAGCGCCATCTGCGGCTGCCCGCCGAGCTGGTCGTGCGGAGCAGCACGGCGGCACCGCCGAAACCGTAGTTCTGGTTCGCCGAGATGGCAGAAGTGGGGGGGGGGGGGGTGGGGTGTTTGTGGGGGGGAGGGGGAATTTT
>NZ_JBHXNY010000019.1:79042-116549 GCF_042719275.1 Nocardioides sp. NPDC058538
ATCCTCACGACGCCGTCTTTTTCTTTTTTGTGGTTGGTTTGGTTTTCTTTTTTGTCTATCTGGCCCGGCGGCCCCCCCCCCCGCGCCCCCCCCCCCCCACTTCTGCAGTTTCGGCGAGGTTGGGCTACACGTGCCCCGTCGCCGATGCCCTCCGCCGGGAGATCGCGTCGACGCTGGCCGCGACCAGGAGGACCAGGCCGGTGACCATCCAGACGGTGCCCTGGGGCTGGTCGAGCAGGCCCATCCCGTTGTCGATGACCGCCACGACGGTGCCGCCGATGACGGCGTCGATGACCCGTCCCTTGCCGCCGAAGAGCGAGGTGCCGCCGATGACGGCGGCACCCACGGCGTACAGCAGGGTCGTCTCGCCGCCCGTGTTCGGGTTCACCGAGTTGGTCCGGCTGGCGATCATGATGCCGGCCACCGCCGCCATGGTCGAGCAGAGGACGAAGCACGACAGGCGCACCCGGAACACGTTGATCCCGGCCCTCCGTGCCGCCTCGGCGTTGCCGCCGACCGCGTAGACGTGCCGGCCCCAGGCGGTGCGGGTCAGCGTGAAGGTGAGCAGGATCAGCAGACCGACGATCACCACCAGCGAGACCGGCACCCCCTTGAGCGAGGTCAGCGCCGGGTTGCGGCTGCGCTCGACGGAGAGGTAACCGACCACGGCGAGCACGACGACCGTCAGCAGCCCGGTCTTCAGCGCCCACAGCAGGATGGGCTGCACGGTGAGGTTCTTGGCGCGGCGGCGTGTATCGGTGACGTACGTCAAGGCCGCATAGCCCACGATGCAGACGATGCCGAGCACCCAGCCGAGCCAGACCGGCAGGTTGGCGTTGTTGAGGCCGTTGATGAAGTCGTTGCGGATGGGGATCGTCCCACCCTCGCCGATCATCGTCAGGAGTACGCCCTGCAGCCCGAGGAACGCGGCCAGCGTGACCACGAACGACGGGATCCCGAGCCGGGCCACCAGCAGTCCGATGCTCAGGCCGATCACCGCCCCGGTGAGCAGTGCCGCCAGCAGCGCCGGGATCAGCGGCCACTCCTGCCGGGTCAGGCAGACGCCGAGCACCCCGGCGCACGTGCCGCCCGCGAATCCCGCGGACAGGTCGATCTCGCCCAGCAGCAGCACGAAGACCAGGCCCATCGCGAGCACGGTCACCCCCGCCGACTGGCCGATCAGGTTGGCGAAGTTGAACGAGTTGGTGAACTGCTCGGGACGCAGCGCGGAGAAGACCACGACCAGCGCGATCAGGCCCAGCACCGCCGGCAGCGAGCCGACCTCGCCACCCCTGAGCTTGGCCATGTAGGCACGGAAGATTCCGCCCAGCGAGTTGTCGGGCTCCGGGTCCGGTGCCGCCGCGATCGTCGGGTCATCGGTGTCAATACTCATGCCGCACCTCCCTCAGGAACGACGCCGGTGGTGATCGCCTGCACGACCCGTTCGCGCGTGGTGGAGGCGGCCTCGATCTGCCCGACCATGCCGCCCAGATACAGGACCGCGATGTCGTCGGCGACCTCGAAGACGTCGTTGAGGTTGTGGCTGATCAGCAGGACACCGAGACCTCGGTCGGCCAGGCGCCGCACCAGCCGGAGCACCTGCTCGGTCTGCGCCACGCCGAGAGCGGCGGTCGGCTCGTCGAGGATGACGAGCTTGGAGTTCCACAGCACGGCGCGGGCGATCGCCACGGTCTGGCGCTGGCCGCCGGAGAGGGAGGCCACCGGCGTACGCACCGATTTCAGCGTACGCACCGAGAGACCGTCGAGCGTCTCGCGAGCGCGCTGCTCCATGCTGTCCTCGTCGACCAGCCGGAGTCGTTTCATCTCCCGGCCGAGGAACATGTTGTGGACGACGTCGAGGTTGTCGCACAGCGCGAGGTCCTGGTAGACGACCTCGATGCCGAGCGCGGCGGCGTCCTTGGGGTTGGTCACCTTCACCGGCTCTCCCTCGAAGAGGTAGTCACCGGCGTCGAAGAGATGGATCCCGGCCATTCCCTTGACCAGGGTGCTCTTGCCGGCACCGTTGTCGCCGACGAGTGCGGTGACCCGGCCCGCCTGGACCGAGAGGTCCACTCCGCGCAGGACCTGCACGGCGCCGAAGGACTTCTCGACGCCGTGCAGCTCCAGCAGCGAACTCACTGAGGCACGCCGTTCTCGGTGCACAGGTCGGCGATCGCGCCGGCGCACACCTCGGCGGCGTCTGCCTGACCGTCCTCGATGACCGTCGCGACGGTCTCCTTGGTGACCCAGACGGGCTCGGCGAGCACCGAAGGCACGTCCTTGCCGGCCTCGGTGTCCTCCACGGAGCCGGTGGCCAGCTCCGCGGCGGCATCCTCGTCACCCTCGATCAGCGCGATCGCCAGGTCCGCGGCGGCCTTGGCCTCGAGCGCGGTGTTCTTGTAGACGGTGCCGCACTGGAAGCCCTGCAGGATGTTCTGCAGACCCTCGACCGAGGCGTCCTGGCCGGTCACCGGGATCTTGCCCTGGGCGTTGTTCGCCTTCAGCCGGGCGATGATGCCGCCGGCCATGGTGTCGTTGGCCGAGACCACGCCGTCGATCTTTCCGCCGTTGGCCGTGTACATCTGGTCGAAGACCTTCCCGGCCTTCGTGGCGTCCCACTCCCCCGACTGGTCGCCGACGAGCTTGTAGGTGCCGTCGGCGATCTTCGGCTCGAGCGCCTTCTCGTAGCCCGACTTGAACAGGGCCGCGTTGTTGTCGGTGGCCGCACCGTTGACGTAGACGATGTTGCCGCCGGTCTTGCCCGCGGCGGTGATGCACTCGTCGAGGCCCGTGCCCATCAGCTCGCCGACCTTCACGTTGTCGAAGGAGACGTAGTAGGAGGCGCCGCCGTTGAGCGTCAGCCGGTCGTAGTCGATGCTCGTGACGCCCGCGTCTGCGGCCTTCTTCAGGCAGGCCGCGCCCGACTCGGAGTCGAGGTTGGTGATGATGATGACCTTGACGTTCTCGTTGATCATGCTGTCGCACAGCTGACCGAACTTGGCGGTGTCGCCCTGCGCGTTCTGGATCGTGGCCTCGAGGCCGGCGTCGGCGAACGCCTTCTCGAGGTTGGGGCGGTCCTGGGACTCCCATCGGGGAGACGTGGTCGCGTCGGGGAGGATCACTCCGACGTCGGTGCCGCCCGAGTCTCCCGAGTCGCCACCGTCATCCGAGCCTCCACATGCCACGAGCGATGCGGCCGACAGGGTCGCCACCGCTGCGACCGCCATCAGGCGGCCGATCTTGTGCGTGTTCATCGTCGAACTCCTCAGTCCTGGGTGTGATCTAAGTCACGTCGGGGTGCAACCTATCTCCTTCAGCGGCGATGTGAAGCGGTTCTGAGGAGATCTCGACGGCAGATTGATAACGGCCGTACGCCTTCGGGTCACCACTGCTCGTTACGGTGCGACGGCTCCCACCCGTCAACGTCCACTAGAACAGCGATCACGTGACCGCCACCTCGGATTTCCGCACGCCCACGACCAGCCGGGCCGACAGCGAGCCCAACAGCCCCAAATCTGGGCACACCTCCGGACACATCAGCGAGATCCACGGCCTGCGCGGTATCGCCCTCGCGCTCGTGGTCGCCTTCCATCTCTTCGGCAACGGCCGGGTCTCCGGCGGGATCGACGTCTTCCTGGTGATCTCCGGCTTCCTCGCCACCCGGTCACTGGTCGGCAGAGCCGAACGCACCCAGGTGAGGCTGGGCGAGCACTACGGACGCACGTTCGCGCGGCTCGCCGCGCCGGCACTGATCGTGCTGGCCGCGACGGCGGCGCTGATGGTGGTCCTCATCCCGCAGACCCTGTGGACCCAGACCACCCGCGAGATCGTCGCGGCCGCGACCTACACGCTCAACTGGGAGCTCATCGCCAACCAGCTCACCTACGGCGCCGCCGGGCCGTCCTCGACGCCGGTGCAGCACTTCTGGTCGCTCGCGGTGCAGGGGCAGTTCTTCCTGCTGTGGCCACTGGTGGTCGTCGGGCTCGCCCTGGCACTTCGCCTGGTGGCCCGCGGCCGGCTGCGCGGTCGGCTCGGCCTCGCGCGGGCGCTGTTCGTGCTGACCGCAGCGGCGTTCACCCTCTCCTTCGCCTACGCGATCAAGGTCTCCGGGGCCGACCAGGCGGCTGCGTACTTCAACTCCATCACCCGCTTCTGGGAGATCGCCGCCGGCGCCCTGGCCGCGCTCGCCCTGCGCCGCCTGGGCCTGCCCGAGAAGATCAAGCCGTACGCCGCGTGGACCGGTCTCGCCCTGGTCGTGACCTGCGGTTTCGTGATGGACGGCGCCGACCACTTCCCGGGGCCGCTGGCCCTGTGGCCGGTCGCCGGGGCTCTGCTGGTGATGGCGGGCTCCACCCCGTCGCCCCACGGGCCGCGCCGCCTGCTGGAGACCCGCCCGCTGCGGTTCGTCGCCGACATCTCCTACGAGCTCTACCTGTGGCACTGGCCGCTGTTGGTCGCATGGCTCTACTACACCGGCGGGGAGCGGCTCACCGTCGCCTCGGCCGCGGGCGTGCTCGTCGTCTCGACGCTGCTCGCCTGGGTGACCAACCGCCTCGTCACCAGGCAGGTCCAGACGTACGTCATCAGACCCGGCGGTCCGCGAGCCCTGGGCGCCACCCTGGCTGCTCTCGTGGTCGCCGCTGGCGCCGGCTGGAGCGGCCTGGCCGCGATCGACCACACCGAGGACAGGGCGATCGCGGCGGCTGCCCGGCTCGCCACCGCCGACCCCTTCACGACCGAGTGCCTCGGTGCGGCCTCACTGGCGGTGAGCTCCGCGGGAGGCTCGTGCCGCAACCCCGACCTGCGCGGCGAGCTGATCCCGGCAGTGGCCGCGATCGGCGCGGACGACGACAACCGCAGCCAGTGCTGGTCCTTCGAGGAACGTCCGGTGCGCTTCAACGCATGTCCCAACGGGTCGGCCGAGGGCTATCGGAAGCGGCTGCTGATGGTCGGCGACTCGCACGCCGTCGCTCCGGTCGGCGCGCTCGACCTGATCGGCGACCAGCGCAACTGGCGCATCGACGTCGCCGCCCGCGCCGCCTGTCACTGGAACACCCGGCCGCTAGGCCGGAACATCGCCGACAACCGCCCGGCCTGCGCGGAGTGGAACCGGCAGCTCGAGGCCTACCTGCGCGCTCCCGAGCAGCAGGACCTCGACGCGATCATCGTCACCCACTCGGCCCGCAAGACGACCCAGCCGCTGGACGGCGAGACGCCGTACGAGTCCACGGTCAACGGCCTGGTCGAGGCCTGGAGCCACCGGCCCTCGAAGGAGGTCCCGGTGATCGCGCTCGTCGACAACCCGATGTTCGAGCCCGACAACGCTGCCTATCTGCGCACCACCCTGGGCTGCATCCAGCGGCACTCCCCCGAGACGGCGGGCGAGGCGTGCGGGCGGCCGCGCACCGACGTACTCTTCAAGGATCCGCACCGCGACGCGGTCGCCCGCGATCCCAACGCGCACCTGGTCGACCTGACCCACCTCTTCTGCGGGGACGAGGTCTGCCCGGCGGTGATCGGCAACGTCATCGTCTATCGCGACGGCAACCACATCACCTCGCGCTACGCCCGCACCCTGGCGCCCTACCTCAGCCGGGAGATCGCCCGGGTGACCGGCTAGCGGGCGACCGCCAGCGCGTCGATCTCGACGAGCATCTCCTCGCGGGGCAGGCCCGTCATCACGGTGGTGCGGCACGGCAGGATGCCGCCCTCGGCGACGCGTGAGCCGATGAACTCGCCGTAGGCGTCGTTCATCGCGGCGAAGTCGTCCCGGGTGGTCAGGTAGACCCGGAGCATCAGCACGTCCTCGAAGCCCGCACCGGCGGCAGCCAGGATCGCCTCCACGTTCTGCAGCGTGCGTACGGTCTGGGCCTTCACGTCGCCGGGGAACAGGTACTCGTTCGCGGCGGGGTCGACGGGGCCCTGACCGGAGACCTGGATCAGGCCGCCTCGGACCACCCCCTGGGAGAAGGTGTGCGCCGGGGCCGGGGCCTGGTCGGTGGAGATGCGGATGTCGGACATGGGATGGGTTTCCTCTCGGGGTGTTCTCATGAGCTCCGGCCGGCCCAGTCGGCGGAGATCGCTTCGGTGGCCGCGAGGAGCTGCGGCACCAGGGCACGCACCCCATCGCGGGGCAGGATGACGTCGGGCACGGAGACGGAGACCGCGGCGACCACGCGCCCGGCCTCGTCGCGTACGGGCGCCCCGACGCAGTTGATGAAGTCCTCGTGCTCGGCGGCGTCCTCGGCCCAGCCCTGCTCGCGCGTCCGGGCGAGCACCTCGTGGTAGCCGGCCGCGTCGGGGATGGTGCGGCTGGTGAACGGCCGGAAGTCGATTCCGGCGACCACCGCCTCCTGCTCGCCCGGAGGCAGCCCCGCGACGAGCACCTTGCCGACGGCGGTCGCGTGCAGCGCGGCGGGCAGACCCACCCGGGAGTACATCCGCACCGAGTGGGTGCTCTCCACCTTGGCGAGGTAGATGGCCGTGCCGTTCTCGTACGCAGCCAGGTGGACGGCCTGGCCGCCCGTCTCGGCCGCCAGGCGGGTCAGGTGGGGCTGGGCCACGTCGCGGATCGCATGCTGGGAGAGAGCTGCCGCGCCGAGGGCGAACAGCCGGGAGCCGAGGTGGTAGCGCTGGCGGTCGTCGCGGCGTACGAAGCGGTCCGCCTCCAAGGTGTGCAGCAGCCGCATCGCGGTGGTCTTGTGGACCTCGAGACTGGCGGCGACCTGGTCGAGGGATCGCTCGCCCTCACCGAGCTCGATGAGGATCTGCAGCGCGCGGGAGAGACTCTGACTCATCGCGGCCCGACCTCCTCACGGGTCGCCGGGGAGTCGATGCCGGTGGCGCTCACCCGGGTCGCGGCCCAGTCGTCCTCGGAGCACTCGAGCAGCCGGGCGCGTACGTCGGCGGCCGGAGGTCGCGCGTGGTCGCCGGTCGCGGCCAGCACGCCCGCGGCGACCAGGTGACCCTGACGCAGCCGGCCGACCGGGCCGGTCCCCTCGACGAGCGCGGCGAGGTAGCCCGCCGCGAAGCCGTCGCCCGCGCCCACCGGCTCCACGACGTCGACCCGGAGCGCCGGGACCTGCGTGGCGCTTCCGTCGGCGTCGTACTCACCGGCCGCGTGGGAGTCCGCCTTGATCACCAGCCGCGGACGCTCGCCGAGGAGCTCCCGGAGATCCTGCGGAGCGTCAGCGCCGAGCGCCTCGCGTGCCTCGTCGGCTCCGAGCAGAACGATGTCGGCCGCGCGGAGCAGGTCGATCAGCGGCTCGATGCTGCGCCCGGCCCACAGGGCCGGTCTCCAGTTGAGGTCGACGCTGAGCCGGAAGCCGAGCTCGTCGCGCAGCGCCAGCAGGCGGGTGAGCAGCGTCGATCCCTCCTCGAGGATGCCGACGGTGATGCCGGAGGTGTGCACGACCTCGGCCGAGGCCAGCGCCGCCGCGACTCCCGGCAGATCCAGCAGGCCGGCGTCCATCGCGGCGGCCGCGGAGCCGGCGCGGTAGTAGTGCATACGGCTGCCGCCGGGGGCGGGCTCCTTCAGGTAGAGCCCTGTCGGCCGCTCGGGATCACGCTCGGCCTCGACGTCCACGGCGCGGGCGATCAGGTCCTCGGTCACGACGTCGCCGAACGGGTCCTGGCCGAGCCGGGACACCCAGGCGGTCCGCACGCCGAGGGCGGCCAGGGCACCGGCCACGTTGGCCTCGGCGCCGCCGACCGAACGGCGCAGGGTCGTCGCCCCGGCGAGCGACTGGCCGCCCTCCGGACGCAGGACGACCATCGCCTCCCCGAGACAGACCACTCGCACGTCTCCGCTGCTGCCCACCGATGGAGCTCCTCCCCTGTTGGTTCTTCGCCGAGCCGTTGACGCCCGGTGTGGCCGATGCTACAACTAACGAATCGAAATACGCAATCACCGTTGCATAATGTGCAACGCAGGAAGGACGGGCCATGGATCACCCGGCAGCCCACATCGACACAGCAGCCGTCGCGGCGCTGCGCGAGGAGCGGGTCGACTGGCGCCACAAGGCGATCCCGCCCGCGCTGTGGGGACGTACGGTCGCCGAGGTGCTCGAGGCGGCGCCCCGCCTCTCACAGCTGCCCACGCCCGTGCTCTCCCTCTCCCGCGTCGCGATGACCCACAACCGTGACGTGCTGGCCGCCTGGTGCGCGGAGCGCGGCATCGCCCTGGCTCCGCACGGCAAGACCACGATGGCTCCGCAGCTGTGGGCCGAACAGCTCGCCGCCGGCGCCTGGGCGATCACGGTGGCGAACCTCCCCCAGCTCGCCGTCGCCCGCGCCTTCGGCGTCTCCCGGGTGATCGTGGCCAACGCGATCGTCTCCCCGCTGACCCTGCGCTGGATCTCGGACCAGATCACCGAGGACGCGGGGCTGGAGGTGCTGGTGTGGGCCGACTCGCCACGCACGGTCGCGCTGATGCACGACGCGCTCGCTGCCCATGCCGCAGAGGCCGGGCCGCGCCGCCCGCTCGGCGTCCTCGTCGAGCGCGGCGCCACGGGTGGTCGCACCGGCGCCCGTGACGAGGCGACCGCGGTCGCCGTGGCCGAGGCCGTCGCTGCCTCACCCCACCTGGAGCTCGCCGGGGTCACCGGGTACGAGGGCGCCCTGGCGCACACCACCGACGAGGCCGCACTCGGCGTCGTCCATGCGTACGTCGACAGCCTGGTCTCTCTCCACCGGCGGATCTCCGGCCTGCTGCCCGCCGGCCGGACGCCGGTGGTGAGCGCCGGCGGCAGCGCCTACTTCGAGCAGGTCGCCGACGCGCTCGCGCCGCTGGTGGCCGACGACGAGGCCCGCGTGGTGCTGCGCAGCGGCGCCTACATCACCCACGACGACGGCTTCTACCGCGGCATCTCACCGCTGGGGAGCACACCCCGCACCACCGGCCCCGGCCTGCGCAGCGCCCTTCACGGCTGGGTCCGGATCTCCTCCCAGCCGGAGCCTGGCCTCGCGCTCTTCGACGCCGGCAAGCGCGACCTGCCCTTCGACGAGGGCCTGCCCGAAGCGCAGCTGCTGCGGGCACGGACGAGCGGCTCCCCCGCGACCCAGCTCTCCGGGGTCGCGATGACCGCGCTCAACGACCAGCACGGCTTCCTCCGCTGGGACCCCGCCACCGAGGCGCCCGTCGCTATCGGCGACGAGCTCCGTCTCGGGCTCTCGCACCCGTGCACCGCCTTCGACAAGTGGGGCCTCATCCCGGTCCTCGACGACGCCGACGCCGACGACCCGGTCGTCGTCGACCTCGTGCGCACCTGGTTCTGAGAGGAGCCACCATGACCGACCTGCTCATCCGCGACGCGACCGTCATCGACGGCAGCGGAGCCCCGGCGTTCCACGCCCACGTCAGCATCGACGCCGGGCGGATCACGGGCATCCACACCGATGCTCCGGCTCCGGCCGCGCGGCGCACCATCGACGCCGCCGGACGGGCGCTCACCCCAGGGTTCATCGACATGCACGCCCACTCGGACCTGCAGATCCTGGTCAACCCCGACCACACCGCCAAGGTGAGCCAGGGCGTCACCCTCGAGGTCGTCGGGCAGGACGGCCTCTCGTTCGCGCCCGCCGACGCGGCGGCGCGTGCCCACCTGCGCCGCCAGATCGCGGGCTGGAACGGCGAGCCCGACGACTTCGACTTCGACTGGGACACCGTCGCCGGGTACCTGGACCGGCTCGACCGCGGGATCGCGTGCAACGCGGCGTACCTCGTCCCGCAGGGGACCCTGCGGCTGATGGTCGTCGGTCCCGACAACCGGCCCGCCACCCCCGCCGAGATCGCCGAGATGGCCCGGCTGCTCCGGGTCGGCCTCGAGGAGGGCGCGGTCGGGATGAGCAGCGGCCTGACCTACCCGCCGAGCATGTTCGCCGACGACGACGAGCTGGCCACGCTGTGCGGGGTCGTCGCCGAGGCGGGCGGCTACTACAGCCCGCACCACCGCTCCTACGGGGCCGGCGCACTGGAGGCGTACGCCGAGATGATCGCGGTCGCCCGGGCCTCCGGGTGCGCCCTCCATCTCACCCACGCGACCATGAACTTCGAGCCCAACCGCGGGCGGGCCGGTGAGCTCGTCGAGATGATCGACGCGGGCCTGTCCGACGGGGTCGACATCACCCTCGACACCTACCCCTACCTCCCCGGCGCAACGACGCTCAGCGCCGTGCTGCCCAGCTGGTCGACCTCCGGCGGTCCGGACGCCCTGCTCGCGCGGGTCGCCGACCCGGGCGACCGCGCCCGGATCGCGCACGAGCTCGACCACGTCGGCACCGACGGCTGCCACGGCTGCGTGACCGACTGGCGCACGATCCAGATCAGCGGCGTACGCAACCCGGAGCTGTCAGGCTACGTCGGCCGGACCGTCGCCGAGATCGCCGAGGAGACCGGCCAGGTGGCCACGGACGTCTTCTTCGACCTGCTCGTCCGCGACCGGCTGGCCACGACGATCCTGCAGCACGTCGGCCACGAGGAGAACGTGCAGACGATCATGCGGCACCGCACCCACTGCGGTGGCAGCGACGCGATCCTCGTCGGGGAACGCCCACATCCGCGCGCGTGGGGCACCTTCCCCCGCTACCTCGCCCGCTACGTACGCGAGCTCGGCGTGCTCGACCTGGTCGACTGTGTCCACCACCTCACCGGCCGCCCGGCGGCGAGGCTCCGGCTGCACGAGCGCGGCCTCGTCCGGGAGGGGTACGCCGCCGACCTGGTGCTCCTCGACCCCGACACCGTCCAGGACACCGCCACGTTCGAGCAGCCGCGGCAGCAGGCGCGCGGCATCGACTGGGTGCTGGTCAACGGCACCGCCGTCATCGAGGACGGCCACCGCACCGGCGCACTGCCCGGACGGGCGCTGCGCCGCACCGACGAAGGGACCCGAGCCCGATGAGCGAGCGTCAGCGAGCGAACTTTGGATCTTTCATCGGGCCGCATCCGTATTCTGGCGCTTGCGCTACGGAGGCGGCCCGATGAGCAGCCCCCTGATCGATACACTCCAGGACGACCAGGCGCTGGTCGTCGTACGCGCCTCCCGGCTCGACGATCCTGTCGCGCTCTGCCATGCGCTGGCCGCCGGTGGCATCCGGACCGTCGAGCTGACCTACACGACGCCGGGTCTCACCGATCTCGTCGCGCAGGTCAGCGCCCGGGCCGACGACGACATCGTCATCGGCGCCGGAACGGTGCTGAGCGCCGACCAGGCCCGCGCCGCGCTCACGGCCGGCGCCCGGTTCCTGGTGACGCCCGGCCTGCCGCCGGAGGCGGCGGAGATCGTCGCCGAGGGTCACGCCGCGGGTGCGGCCGTCGTCCTCGGCGCCCTCACCCCGACCGAGGTCCTCACCGCGACCTCGCTCGGCGCCGATGCGGTCAAGATCTTCCCGGCGCGGGCCGTCGGTCCGCGCTACTTCTCCGACCTCCGGGGCCCGTTCCCCGAGGTCGCCCTGATCCCTTCCGGCGGAGTCGACGAAGACAACGCCGCGGAGTTCCTGCGGGCCGGCGCCGTCGCCGTGACCGCCGGGACGTCGGTGGTCCAGCCCGCCGACGTCGACGAGGCCCGGTGGGAGCAGATCACCACCAACGCCGCCCGGTTCCGCGCAGCTCTGCGCTGAGTCCCCCCACTCCATCCCCCTGACCCAACGGGAGAACCAACCATGCATTGGCTCCAGACAAGCACCACGGGCCTGCTGCTGCTCTGCGCCGTGGCGATCGCCGTGCTCCTCTTCCTGATCATCAAGGTGAAGCTCGAACCCTTCATCGCCCTCTTCATCAGCGGCATCGGCCTCGCGGTCGCGGCCGGCCTCTCCGTCGAGCAGATGGTGGGCACCGCGCTCTCCGCGAAGGAGTCGCTCATCGAGACCGGCTTCGGCGGCGTACTGGGCCACATCGCGCTCATCATCGGTCTCGGTACCGTCCTCGGGTCGCTGCTCGAGCGGTCCGGCGGCGCCGACGTCCTCGCCGCGAGGCTGATCGGCATCTTCGGCGAGCGCGGCACCCCGGTCGCGATGGGCCTGGTCGGCCTGATCTTCGGCATCCCGGTCTTCTTCGACATCGGCATCTTCGTGCTCGCGCCGCTGGTCTACGTCGCAGCTCACCGCGGCGGCAAGTCGCTCGTCCTCTACGCCCTCCCGGTCCTCGCGGGCCTGTCGATGACGCATGCCTTCCTGCCTCCCCACCCCGGCCCCACGGCCCTGGGCGGCCTGCTCGGAGTCGACCTCGGCTGGCTGATCATCATGGGCCTGCTGTGCGGCCTGCCCGCGTTCGCCGCGGCCGGGATCCTCTTCCCCACGTGGATCGCCCGGCGGGTCCAGGTCTCAGTGCCCGAGGAGTTCCTGGTCGCGGAGACCGAGGCGGAGCACGACGAGACACCCGCCACCCCGGTCGCGCTCTCCCTCGTCCTCGGGGTCATCGCAGTGCCGCTGGTCCTGATCCTCGGCGCGACCTTCGGCACGATGCTGCTCGACCCGGGCCGGCTGCTCAGCCTGCTCACCTTCTTCGGCAACCCGGCGATCGCGCTCACCATCGCCGTGCTCCTCGCCTTCTGGCTGCTCGGCCTCCGGCGCGGGATGAGCCTCGAGGAGATCTCCGAGTTCACCGGGGCCTCGCTGCGGCCGGTCGGCATGATCCTGCTCGTCGTCGGCGCCGGCGCCTTCTTCGGCGCGGTGATCACCGCGACCGGCGTCGGCACCGCGCTCGCGGAGGTGCTCTCCGACGCGGGCCTGCCGATCCTGCTGCTGGCCTACGTCATCTCCTGCGCGCTCCGGATCGCCCAGGGCTCCGCGACCGTGGCGATCGTGACCACCGGCGGCATCATCGCGCCGACCCTCGGCACCGGCTACTCGCAGCCCGAGCTCGCCGTGATCGCGGTCGCGATCGCCGCCGGCTCGATCATCCTCAGCCACGTCAACGACGGCGGCTTCTGGATCGTGTCGCGCTACTTCAACATGACCGTGAAGCAGACCCTGGCGACCTGGACGGTGCTGGAGACGGTGCTTTCGATCGTCGGGTTCGCAGCCGCCGTCGTCGCCTGGGCGATCGTCTGAGCCACAGCCCTGGCCCGAAGCCCTAGACCGACGCCCACGCCTGCGCGAGCAGGGCGCGGGTGTCGGTCAGGAGCTGGGGCAGGGTCTTGGTGCGGCCGATGATCGGCATGAAGTTCTGGTCGCCGACCCAGCGGGGCACGATGTGCTGATGCAGGTGGGCGGCGATGCCGGCGCCGCCCGCGGTGCCCTGGTTCATCCCGATGTTGAAGCCCTCGGCCCGCGAGACGCCGGCGAGGGTGCGTACGGCCTGCTTGGTCAGCACCGCCATCTCGGCGGCCTCCTCGTCGGTGGTCTCGACGTAGCCGGCGACGTGGCGGTAGGGGCACACCATCATGTGGCCCGGGGCGTACGGGTAGAGGTTGAGCACCACGAAGCAGGTCTCGCCGCGGTGGACGACCAGGCCCTCGGCGTCATCGAGCGTGGGCACCCGACAGAACGGGCACTTCGTCTCCGAAGGGTCGGTGGGCTTGTTCTCGCCGCGGATGTAGGCCATCCGGTAGGGCGTCCACAGCCGCTCCAGACCGTCGCCCTCGCCGATGCCGTCCTGGGTGAGTACGCCGTCCATCTCTGTCACGCGGCAAACACTACTTAATCCCCTGGAAAGGTCAGTCGGGCGCTTCCCCGCTCCGCAGCGTGTACGTCCCGGCGACGGCGGCGGCGAGCAGGACGACCAGGCAGGCAACGGTGATCCCGGACAACGCCTGCCAGGGGAATGTCAGCGGCGCGCCGGGCACATCGCGTACGACCGCCTGCCGCATCAGCCAGCCGGTGAAGCCGGTGACCGCGCCCCCGACCAGCAGAGCGCCGGCGCCGGTGAAGACCGTCTCCCAGAGCGCGGTCCGGCGCACCTGTGCCGGGGTCGCGCCGACGAGCCGAGCGGTGGCGGTCTGGCGGCGGCGCTGGCTCGCCCCGATCAGGACCGCGTTGACGGCGGCGATCGCGGCGTAGACCCCGGCCGGGCCGAGCATCACCCACAGCACGACTGTGTTCATCTCGCGCGCCTCGGCCGAGACCGTGCTGACCCACTCCTCGCCGGTGCTCACCTCGGCTCCGGTCTCCCGGATCGACCGGGCAGTCCCGGCGACGTCCACGCCGGCGTCGGTGCGCACGAAGACCGTCCCGGTCTCGCGGGCGACCTCGTCGATGCGTGGCAGGTCGTCGGGCACGATGATGTCGCTCCACAGGTTCGGCGCGTCGGGCACGACCGCGACCAGGCGCACCTTGACGCTCCGGCCGTCGATGCGCATCCGGCGGGTCTGGCCGACCCGGCCGCCGAGGTCGGTGACGTAGGAGGCGGTGACCGCCATCGCCCGGCCGTGCAGGTCGGCGAGACTCCCCTGCGTCGACTGCAGGCTCCGCGTCGCGGCAGCGCTGGAGACATCGACGACCTCGACGTCCTCGGGACCGCCCCCGAACCCGACCTGCGCCGTGCGGCGAACGTCGCTCACATCCACCCCGGGCACGTCCTGGATCCGCTCGGGGCGCTCGGCCTGCTCGACGACCAGCTCCGACCTGAGGGCGGCCCGGTCGGCGCCCTCGCTCCAGTCGGCGGTCGCACCGACCGCGAGCACCATCGAGCCGGCGACCGCCATGATGGCGACGACTGGCGCCGCCACCGCGGCGGTCATCCGGGTGCTGGTGCGGGCGAGGTCGCGGGCAAGGTGCGCCGCCGGGTCCCGTCGCGCCACCGTGGCACCGGCGTACGCCGCGAGCTCGGTGTAGAGCAGGCCGCCCACCGCGTTGGCCCCGATCACGGCGACGATCGGCAGGAACATGCCCACGAGCAGGGCGAACAGCAGCGGCATCTCGGAGGCGAATACGGCGGTCGCGACCAGCGCTCCGGCCGCGGTGAGCGCGAGCAGCCCCTGGATCACCGTCGGCCGTCGACGCTCGAGGACCGCGTCGCGGAGCGCCTCGACCGGCTGCGTACGTCCCGCCCGAGCACCCGCGCGCCAGGCCCCGACCAGCGCGACGCCGACACCGCAGGAGGCGGCGATCGCCCATCCGGTGCCCTGGCTCGGCATCGCGAGCAGGACCGGGGTGACCCCGGCTTGGTGCAGGATGCGCAGCACCGGCACCGTGACGGCGGTGCCGAGCAGGCAGCCGGCGACCGTGCCGACCGCCGCGACGGCGAGCGCCTCTCCGAGCAGCAGGGTCCGCACCTGGCGCGGGGTGGCGCCGAGCAGGCGGAGCAGGCCGAGCTCGCGACGCCGGGTCGCGACCACGAACCCGAAGGTCGAGGAGACCACGAAGAGCGCCAGGAAGAGCGAGATGCCGGCCATGATCCCGAACAGCGACCCGAGGTCGTCGATCTGCGTCCGGGTCTGCGGGTCCAGCCCCTCGGCGGCGGTGCCGAGCGCTCCCAGCATGTTGGTGGCGAGGGTGATCAGGGCGATGCCGCCGGCGAGGGCGACGGCGGCACCGGCGTAGGGAGGCCAGGACTGGCGCAGGCTCTTCAGGCTGTGCGCGGCCAGCGAGACCATGCTCATCGCACGGGCTCCAGCTCGGCCATCCGGGCGCTGATGCAGGCCGGGTCGCTGCGCTCCATCTGTCCGACGACCCGGCCGTCGGCGAGGAACAGCACGCTGTCGGCGTACGAGGCGGCGAGCGGGTCGTGGGTGACCATCACGACCGTCTGCGCGGGTCCGTGAGTGACCGGCGCGTCGACGAGGTTCCGCAGCAGCTCGAGCACGTCGCGTCCGGCGTGACGGTCCAGCGCACCGGTGGGCTCGTCGGCGAAGAGCACCGCGGGCCTGGCGTGCAGCGCACGCGCGATGGCCACGCGCTGCTGCTGGCCACCGGAGAGCTCCGGCGGCCGCCTCCGGGCGAGCCCGTGCAGACCGACCTGCTCGAGCGCCCCGACCACCTCGGCCCGAATCGGGCGACGCCCGGCGAGACGGGCCGGAAGGGCGACGTTGTCGTAGGCGGTGAGGGCGTCGAGCAGGTTGTACTGCTGGAAGACGAATCCCATCACCTCCCGGCGCAGCTTCGTCAGGGTCGTCCGGTTCAGGCCGGCCAAGCCGGCACCGGCGACCCGAACACTGCCCCGGGTGGGCCGGTCGAGCCCGGCGGCGATCTGCATCAAGGTGGACTTGCCCGATCCCGACGGCCCCATGATCGCGGTGAACGTCCCGGAGGTGAAGGCGTGGCTCACGCCCCGCAGAGCGTCGACCTTGCCGGAGCGGGAGCGATAGGTGCGGCTGACGTCGTCGAGCACGACGGCGGGCGGGCCGGGTGGCCGAGGCGCGTGGACGGCGTACGGGATCGTGGCGGTCATGGTCTCCAGCAAACGCCTCCGACGCGGCGCGCACACGGGCGCGGACGCCACGGCGGGGTAGCGCGTGCGCTACCCCGCCGTGGGGTGATGAGTGCCTAGGCTCGAGAGTCATGAGACCTCCACCCGACGCCTGGGCCGCGCTGCGCTCCTCTCCCTGGCGGCTGCTCGCCTCCAGCTGGCCCTGGCGCGCCCTGGCCTACCTGGCCTCCGGCGCTCTGATCGGTCTCGTCGTCGCCTTCCTGCTGTTCGTGCTGATCGGCGTCGGACTGCTCACCCTGGTCCTCCTGGTCGGGGTGCTGGTCCTGGCCGGGATCCCGCTGCTGGCGGCGCTCGTCGCCGAGGTGGAACGGGTACGCCTGCGGCTGATCCTCCCCGAGGTCCGCCCAGGACCGGCCGAGCCGCCGGAGCCGATCGCCTGGAGCGACCGCCTCCGGGCGCTGCGCCGGCTCCGCGTCTCCGGGCCCGAGGTCGGCTACACCGTGCTGGTCGCCTCGGTGCTGTGGCTGGTCGACGCCGTCGCGCTCAACCTGATCATCACCATCCCGGGCGTGCTCGTGCTCGCCCCGGTCCTGGTCCGGTTCGACGGTCCCGTCGCCTTCGGCCCCTGGCAGCTCACCACGCCCACCGAGGCCTGGATCGCCGTGGCCCCTGGGCTGGTGCTGCTGATCGCCGGCCTGTACGCCGCGACCCTCCTGGCCGCCGCCCAGGCCAGCCTGGCGCGGCTCCTGCTCGAACCGGCGCAGACCCGGATGGCCGCGGCCGTCGCCGACCTGCGCCGGTCCCGGGTGGACCTCGTCGACGCCTTCGAGACCGAGCGCAGCCGGATCGAGCGCGACCTCCACGACGGCGCACAGCAACGGCTGGTCGCGCTGACCATGACCCTCGGACTGGCCGAGCTGGAGGTGCCCGAGGGTGCCGCGCTCGACCTCGTCCGGCAGGCGCACACCCAGGCCGAGACGGCGCTGGCCGAGCTCCGCGCCACCGTCCGCGGAATCCATCCGCGGGTGCTGGTCGACCACGGACTCACCGCTGCCGTCCGTGAGCTCGCCGACGCCGCCGGGCTGCCGGTCTCGGTCGACCTACGTGTGGACGGCCGGCTGCCGGCGCCGGTCGAGGCCGCGGCGTACTTCGTGGTCGCAGAGGCGCTCACCAACGCGGTCCGCCATGCCGGCGCCCACTCCGCCCGCGTGCACGGGCAGGTCACCGGTGGCCTACTGGAGGTCGGCGTACGCGATGATGGGGACGGCGGCGCCATCGTGCGTCCCGGGGGCGGGCTCGCCGGTCTGGCCACGCGTCTGGCCGCCCTGGACGGCCACCTGGAGGTCACCAGCCCACCGGGCGGACCGACGGAAGTGAGGATGACGTGCCCGACCGTGCTCCCCTGAGGATCGTCCTGGCCGAGGACGCCGCGCTGCTGCGCGAGGGCCTCCTCGCCATCCTCGAGCGAGCCGGACACAAGGTCATCGCCGCGGTCGGCGACGCGGACGCCCTACTCGCCTTTACCGACCACACCCGCCCCGACGTGGTCATCACCGACATCCGGATGCCGCCGACCCACACCGACGAGGGGCTGCGTGCCGCCGCCGAGCTCCGCCGGCGGCACCGCGACCTGGCCGTCCTCGTGCTCTCGGCCTACGTCGCCGACGCCTACCTCGCCGAGCTTCTCGACACCACCGGTGGCGGCGGCATCGGCTACCTGCTCAAGGACAGGGTCGGCCACGTCCGAGACTTCCTCGACAGCCTGGACCGGGTAGCCGGTGGTGAGACCGTCGTCGACCCCCAGGTCGTACGCGGCCTCCTCAACCGACACCAGCCCGACGGTCCGCTCGAGGTGCTCTCGGAGCGCGAGCGAGAGGTCCTGGCCCTGATGGCCGAGGGCCGCACCAACGGGAGCATCGCCACCTCGCTGTTCGTCTCCGAGGCGGCCGTACGCAAGCACGTGGGCAACATCTTCGCCAAGCTCCGGCTCGACCCCACCACCGACCGACGCGTCTCCGCCGTCCTCGCCTACCTGCGCGAGGCCTAGCGGAGCCGCGTGATGATCAGAAGGTGATCCCCCGGGCGGCGAACCGGTCGCGGACCAGGTCGGCAGCCGCCTGACCGTCGCGAGCAGCCGCCGCGTCGTACGTCTCGGCGGCCGCGGCCTGGAAGCTGGTGTCCGGGGCGTAGGAGAACTGGGAGTAGATCAGCGTGGTGTCCCAGTCGCGGGTGGAGAGGCCGATTGCCTCGTAGCCCTCGCGGATCTCCCACAGCGCCTGGCTCCAGATCTGGCCGTCGTAGTGGACCTGGTTGCGGCGGTCCTCGAGGGTCAGGTCGAGGTGGAAGCTGCGGATGCAGTGCGGGGCGTCGGTGTAGGAGGTCGAGTCCCAGTCCATCGGGCAGGAGGGGTCGGCGGCGACCGGCCAACCGAACTCCGAGGCGGCGTCGAGCCCGACGGTCACGGCGAGGTAGTCGCCGAACGACTCCCCGATCGCGCCGGCGTCCAGGCTGCTGCCGTAGCCGGGCACCTGGCTGGCGTGGACGGCGTGGCCGTACTCGTGGACGATCACCTCGGCGTCCTCGGCGTCGTCGACACCGCCCTTGCCCAGCCGGATCCGGAAGGGCTTGTCGGTCTGGTAGGAGTTGTCGCCGCCGTACTGGTTGATCTTGACCGAGAACGGCTGGTTCAGGACGCCCGGGAGCGTCTCGCCGAAGCCGAGGGTGTGCAGGTAGGTCTGCGCGCGGGTGACCCAGAAGTAGCCCATGACCTGCTCGAACTGGTCCTGGTGGCGGTCGTAGGAGTAGCTGTTGGTCGTGGAGTGCGCCGGCGTGCCGGTGCTCGACTCGACGACGGCGTAGTCGCCGCGGAGGTAGCCCGAGCCGTCCAGGTGGGTGAGCGGCACCTGGGCGTAGGCGCTGTCCGGGACGGCGCTCGCGGCGTCCTTCTGGTCGGTCAGGTTCTGGTCGTTGCTGGACTGGACCGGGTTGACCATGAACACGCGGGCGGTGCCCTCGGAGGAGCCGCTGCCCGGGGCCGCGGTGGCCTGGGTCAGCGGGACGGCGAGCGCGGCGGTGGCCGCCAGGCCTGCGGTGACGGCGATCGAGAGTCTGCGCATGTGGGGCATGTCTTCTCCTGGACTGAACGGCCGCGCGGCCGGGTGATACCGGGAGGTTATACCGCGAGGATGTCCTTGGACAGGAGTTCTTCCAGAGGAAGGTCGGGGTCGAGCTCGATCCCGAAGCCGCGGGCGTGGCCGTCGATGACGAACCAGATCGACTGGGCGGTGAGCCGCTCCAGCGTCTCGGCGGGCAGGCGCTCGCCGGTGCGGGTGAGCCAGCGGCGTACGGCACCGAAGACCGCGCCGACGAGGCCGTAGATCAGCGGGTCGAGGGCCTCGGCCTCCTCCTCGGTGGGGTTGCCCCCGAGAGCGAGGACGGCGGTGCCGACGATCGCCGAGATCCGGCCGGCGAGCTGCTCCATCCCCTGCTGGAGGGGGCCGTCGTCACCGCCGTCGATGTCGTGGTCGGCGGCGAGGTGGAGGGCGGGATGGGCCCGGGCCCAGCGGACGTAGGTGCCGATGATCCGCTCGATGATCTGCGGCACCGTGCCGTCGAGGGTGATCCCGGGCAGCAGCTCGGACCACAGCCCGTCGAGGATCGCCTGCTGCACGGCTCGGTCGAGGTCGGCGCGGTCCTCGAAGTGTCGGTAGATGACCGTGCGGGACAGCCCGGCGCGAACCGCGATCTGCTGCACCTGCACGTCGGCGCCGGGCTCACCGGCCTCGATCACCGCGATCGCGGCATCGATGATCTGCTGGCGGCGCTGCTCGTTGTGCTTGCTCCACCGGTCCTGCCGACCATCCCGCTTCTCCCCGGCCACCCGCGTCTCCCCCTGATCCCGTGATCGTCCCGAGCACCTCAGCGCTCCTTGCGACGCCCCAGAGCGTATCGGGGTTTCCGCGACTTCGCGGCGATGCCCCGCATCTCCTCGACATCGGTGATCTTGATCCGCGGACGGCCGGTCTCGGCGCCGCGTCGCTTCTCCTCACGGTCGATCGCCTGCCAGCCGGCCAGGTCGACCATGCCGGGCTGGCGGCTGCGTACGACCGCGGTGATCTCGCGGGCGTCGCCGACCGGGGCTGGGATCCGGTCCGTGTCGAGGTCGTCGAGCACCTGCTCGACCGTCTCGGTGGCATCGGACTTGTTGGTGCCGATGAAGCCGTTGGGGCCGCGCTTGACCCAGCCTGCGACGTAGACGCCCGGGAGCACCCGGCCGCGCTCGTTGGGGACAGTGCCGGTCGCGGCGTCGTAGGGAAGGTCGGCCACGGGCAGGCCCTTGTAGCCGACCGCGCGCAGGAGCATCCCGGTCTCGAGGACCTCGGTCTCGCCGGTGGGGACTGCCCGGACGACGCCGTTCTCGTCGCGCTCGAGGCGGTTGCGGCCGACCTCGACCCCGGTGACCCGGTCCTCACCCAGCACGCGCACCGGCGAGCTGAGGAAGCGAAGGACGATCGTACGCAGCTCCGGGCGCACCTCGCGGCCGGCGAGCTCGTGCAGCAGCCGCGTGGTGGTGTCCGCGCTTCGCTCGGTTACTCCCTCGAGCGGGTGATCGCCGGTGTCGACGACGACGTTGACCCCGGTGTGCCCCATCAGCCCGACCAGCTCGGGCACGGTGAAGGCCGCCTCCCCGGGCCCCCTGCGCCCGAGGACGACGACCTCCCGCACCGCGCTGTCGCGCAGGATCGCCAGCGGTCCCTCGGCGATGTCGGTGCCGGCCAGCCGCTCCGGGTCCTCGGCGAGAATCCGGGCGCAGTCGAGCGCCACGTTGCCGTTGCCGACCAGGACGACCCGCCCCGACGGGAGTGACTCCGGGTCGAGGTGGACGGGCAGGTCCTGCTTGTCCGGGTGGCCGTTGTACCAGCCGACGAAGTCGGTCGCGCTCAGCGAGCCAGGCAGGTCGTCGCCCTCGATCCCGAGAGCACGGTCGCTCGCCGCGCCGACGGTGTAGACGACAGCGTGGTAGCGAGCGGCCAGCTCGGCATGGGAGACGTCCTTGCCGACCTCGACTCCGAGGAAGTAGCGGAAACCGGGCTGCGACTCGATCTGCGCGAAGAGTCTCTCGATCTGCTTGGTGTTCTGGTGGTCGGGCGCGACGCCGGCCCGGACCAGGCCGTACGGCGTCGGCAGCCGGTCGAAGACGTCGACAGAGATCTCGGGGTGCTTGAGCAGCTCGTCGGCGGCGTACATCCCCGCCGGCCCGGCACCGACCACCGCGACCCGGAACGGGCCGGTGCGGGTCAGCCGACGCTGGGGGTACACCAGGGCGAGCGGGGTGCGGTCCTTGTGCGGGAAGACCTCGAAGTACTCCGCGTTGATCGCCAGGAACGGCGTCTGCGCGGACGTCAGGGTCGTGTGCGGGACGATCGCGTCGGCCGGACAGGCCGTGACGCAGGCTCCGCAGTCGACGCAGCTCTTGGCGTCGACGTAGAGCATCTCGGCCTCGCCGAAGCCGGGCTCGCCCGGGGCGGGGTGGATGCAGTTGACCGGGCAGGCGACCACGCACGAGGCGTCCGCACAGCACGACTGAGTGACGACGTGAGGCACTTTGTGGCTACCGTTCTAGGGCGTCGGGCTCAGGGGATCAGTAGGACGCCGCGCGCGGCTCGGCGCGGAAGCGCGAGGCGCGACCGTCGATGCCGGTCAGCTTCCACAGCAGCTTGGCCGGGCCCTTGCGGATGCCGAGGTTGTCGGCCAAGAGGCGTACGTCACCGAAGAGGTCACGCAGCAGCTTCTCGGACTCCTCCGACTTCCACCAGATCTCACGTGCGACCTCGTCCGGGATGCCCATGTCGTGGCGGGCCTGCTTGCTCGGGACCATGATCACGTCGCAGAGCAGTCGCATGATGATCGGGAAGATGTAGGCCAGCAGCGTCTTCTTCACCCGGCCCAGCTCGGGCACGTGCTGCTCCAGGTACTGGTGGGCGAAGCCGATGTGGCGGGCCTCCTCGGCGATGTGGATCTGCATGATCCGGTTGGCCGCGGGGTGGCTGCCGCCGGAGCGCATCGCGCCCTTCTGCAGGTGGTCGATCGGCTCCTCACCGGCGAGGATGCCGGTGAAGAACGCCTCCGGGAAGAACGCGCCCGCCGAGGCCATGAAGGGCACCAGGACCTTGAAGTAGGTCGGCGCGCCCGCCACGTCCGGGTTCACCCGGTTGACGAACTCCTGGAACATCTGGGTGTGGTGGGTCTCCTCGGTCACCTCGTGAGTCGCGTAGCGGAACTCCGGGTTGTTGTTCGTCGACCAGACCAGGTGGTTCATGACGCCGCCGATGAGGAGCTGCTCGAACTGCAGGCCGACCTTGGCGACCTGGGCCCAGCGGTACATGCCGATCTCGATCTGGCGCTGCTTGGGCAGTGCCTTGTACCAGGGGTGGGCACCGATCTCGTCGGCGTCGTTGAGGATCCAGCGCTCATCATCGGGCAGCACCGCGAGCTCGTCGGAGTCCCAGTCGATGTCCTTGAACGGGTCGAAGTGCACCTCCACCGAGGCCTCGGACAGCGTACGAAGCGTGTCGAGGTAGGCCTGCTTGCCCTGGCGGACGTATCCAGTGGACTTCTCATCCTGAACGGCGGTCATGACGATCGCTCCTTCACCGTTGAGTTCTACGTTGAGCTGCTAACGACGTGACTCACGTTACCCGGACACGCGTCCCGATAACAAGAGTACGCGCGACTTCGTGTCACATCTAAATATATGCGTCGGAGTCAGAGCTGCCGACCCAGCTGCTCGGCATGCCGGAGCAGGGCCTCGCCGCACCGGCTCCGGAACTCCACCACGTCCAGGCGCGCCACCGCCGCGCTGACCGAGATCGACGCCACCGTGACCCCGCGTGCATCCTTGACCGGCACCGCCAGCGCGAACAGCCCGATCTCGAGCTCCTCGTCACTGACCGCGACCCCCTCGCGCCGAACGTCTTCGATCCGCTCGCGCAACCCCGCGTGATCGAGGATCGTCCGAGACGTACGCGCCACCAGCTCGACCCGCTCAAGGTAGGCGTCGAGGTCCTGATCGTCGAGACCGGCCAGCAGGGCATGTCCCGTTGCCGAGGCATACAGCGGCAGCCGCGCCCCGACACGCACGCCGGCATCGAAGACGCGGGCCACCTCGCTACGAGCCACGAAGAGGGACTCGTCACCCTCCATCACAGCGAGCGAGACCGACTCGTCCAACGCCTCTCGCAGGGCCGTGAGATGGGGTCGCGCCAGCTGCGGGAGGGGCACCGCATCCGCGTAGATCGCTCCGAGCCGGAGCACCCTCGGGGTCGGGCTGAAGAACTTCTCGTCGAAGGTCAGATAGCCCGCCTCGACCAGAGTCATCAAGCAGCGCCGAGCCGCCGCGCGACTGAGCCCGGTCGCCCGAGCGGCATCACTGATCGTCAGTCTCGGCGACTCCCGGCCGAACGCCTCCAGCACCGCCAGGCCCTTGGCCAGCCCGGCCATTCCCTCGCTCATGACGTCGTCCCTTCTTGACACCTGTGACAAAAGCCACTTTGGTATGTTCTGTTCGGAAAACATACATGTGTTCGCTATCCGAACGCAAGTGAAATGTCTTAACAGGAGGACGGATGTCAGAGGCGACCACCACCATGGCCGCACGCGAGTGGCCCCAGGCGCTCAGCAAGGTTCCCTACTGGGTGTTCCAGGACGCGAAGGTCTACCGCGCCGAGCAGCAGAACATCTTCCACGGGCCGTTCTGGAGCTACCTGTGCCTCGAGGCCGAGCTCGGTGAGCCCGGCGACTACTGCGCAACCTTCATCGGCGAACAGCCGGTGCTGGTGACCCGCGACTTCGACGGCGAGATCTACGCCTTCGAGAACCGCTGCGCGCACCGTGGCTCCCTGATCGCGATGGACCACTACGGCCACGCCAAGGACTTCACGTGCGTCTACCACGCCTGGACCTACAACCTCCAGGGCGACCTGACCGGCGTCGCCTTCGAGGAGGGCATCAACGGCAAGGGCGGGATGGGCTCCGACTTCTGCAAGAAGGCACACAGCCCCCGCAGGCTCCGGCTCGCCAACGTCCACGGCCTGATCTTCGGCAGCCTCGACAACGACGTTCCCGACATCGAGGACTACCTCGGCCAGGAGATCCTGGACCGCATCGAGCGGGTCCTCGGCGGCCGCAAGCCGGTGGTGTTGGGTCGCTTCACCCAGAACCTGCCGAACAACTGGAAGCTCTACATCGAGAACGTCAAGGACTCCTACCACGCGAGCATCCTGCACCTGTTCTTCACCACCTTCGGGCTCAACAAGCTGAACCAGAAGGGCGGCATCGTCGTCTCGGAGAGCGGCGCCCACCACGTCAGCTGGTCCGCTATCAACCGTGAGGCCGAGTCCGGCGAGCACTACAAGGACCAGAAGATCCGCTCCGACTCCGAGTACCAGCTCGAGGACCCCTCGCTGGTCGACAGCTTCAGCGAGGTCGGCGACGACATCACCCTCCAGATCCTCTCGGTCTACCCCGGCTTCGTGCTGCAGCAGATCCAGAACTCGATCGCCGTACGCCAGGTGCTGCCGACCGGCGTCGACACCACCGACCTCCACTGGACCTACCTCGGGTTCGAGGACGACACCGAGGAGCAGCAGCTGGTCCGGATGAAGCAGTCCAACCTCGTCGGCCCGGCCGGGTACGTCTCGATGGAGGACGGCGCCATCGGCGGTTTCGTCCAGCGCGGCATCGCCGGCGCCAGCGGCGAGTTCGCCACCGTCCAGATGGGCGGCCAGGAAGCGGTCTCCAGCGAGAGCCGGGTCACCGAGGCCTCCATCCGTGGCTTCTGGAAGGTCTACCGCGAGGCCATGGGATTCAGCATCGAGGAGAGCAAGTGATGGACGCCTTCACCCTGATCAGTCGCGCCCAGGGCAGCTATGTCCGCTCGATCGACGACGGTCCCATCGAGGACTGGCCCGAGCACTTCACCGACGACGCCTTCTACAAGGTGACCACCGCCGACAACCACCGTCGTGGCCTGCCGGCGGGTGTCATCTGGGCGAACAACAAGGCGATGCTCAAGGACCGCGTCTCCGCGCTCAATGAAGCCAACATCTACGAGCCGCACTCCTACCGCCACCTGCTCGGGCAGCCGGCGATCCTCGAGGAGAGCGAGGACGGCGCCACCAGCGAGACCTCCTTCCTGGTCGTCCGCATCACCGGCAACGGCCCGACCGGCGTCTTCGCCAGCGGCCGCTACCTCGACGAGCACGTCTTCGTCGACGGCAAGGCTCTGCTGAAGAAGCGCGTCGTGGTCTGCGACAGCACCCGCACCGACACGCTCCTGGTGCTGCCGCTGTGAGCGTGTCCCCCAGGCTCCTCCTCACCACCGGTGACCCGCTCGGGATCGGCCCGGAGATCGTGATGAAGGCGGTCGCCGAGCTCGGCCGCGCCGCACCGGTCGTCGTCGGCGACCGGTGCGCGCTCGAAGGGCCGGCCGCCGCATGCGGGATCGAGCTGCGTACGGCCGTGCCCGGGCGCCTCCCCGAGGCCGGAGTGTGCGACCTGGTCGACGTCGGCGCGCTGACCTCCGACCAGCTCCGGGTGGGCGAGGTACGTCCCGAGGCGGGTGCCGCCACGATCGCGTACGCACGCACCGCCGTGGGACTGGCGACGGAGGGTGGCTACCGCGGCATCGTCGCCGGCCCGCACTCGGAGTCCGCGGTGCATGCGGCCGGGATCGGCTTCGCCGGCTACCCGCCGCTCGTCGCGGAGCTGACCGGCACCCCGGAGGACCAGGTCTTCCTGATGCTGGTGGGAGGCGGTCTGCGGATGGCCCATGTCACCTTGCACCTGTCCATGGCCGAGTCCCTCGATCGGCTCAGCGTCGACCTGGTGGCCTCCGCCGGCCGGGCGCTCCACCAGGCGCTCGAGTCGATGGGCGCCTCCGCCCCTCGGCTCGGAATGTTCGGCATCAACTGTCATGCCGGCGAGGGCGGGCTCTTCGGTGAGGACGACTTGATCGTCTCCAAACCGGCGGCCGAGAAGCTGCGCGGCGAGGGCATCGACATCACCGACCCGACCGGGGCCGACGTACTGCTCGGCGACCCGCAGTGCGACGGCTACCTGGCGATGTACCACGACCAGGGACACATCCCGGTCAAGCTGCTCGCCGGCCGCACCGCCGCGGCGGTCACCATCGGCGCCGGTGTGCCGTTCTCCAGCGTCGGGCACGGCCCGGCATTCGACATCGCCGGACAGGGCGTCGCCGACCCCACGGCCCTGCTGTCCGCGCTCAGCCTGTTCATTCCGAAGGAGGCGTGATGACGCACACGATCAGCGTCGCCGACACCGACATCTCATTCACCGCCGAAGAGGGCCAGTCCATCCTCGACGCGGCCGAGACCGCCGGCTGGGCGATCCCCTACTCCTGCCGCAAGGGCGTCTGCGCGACCTGCGAGGGCACCCTCAACGCCGGGAAGCTGGACACTCCGAACCAGGGGGTGGTCTGCGGTCCGGCCGACAAGGTGCAGTTCTGCCGTGCCAAGCCGACCGGCGACGTCGAGATCGCGCCCAGGCGGATCCAGGAGAGCACGCCCCCGGTTCGCAAGAAGCTCACCACCGCCGTCTTCAAGATCAAGCCCGCAACCGACGAGATCACGATCCTGGACCTGCGCTACCCGATCGGGCGGCGTACGCCGTTCAAGGCCGGCCAGTTCGTCAACATCATCCTGCCCGACGGAGACACCCGGCCATACTCGATGGCCAACAGCCCGCAGCACAACGATGCGCTGCAGCTGCACATCCGGCACGAGCCGGGTGGTGCCTTCTCAGACAAGATCCTCTCCTACCTCCAGTTCCACGACGAGGTGGAGATCGAGGCCCCGTTCGGCGAGTTCCATGTCGCCGACGGGGACTCCCCCATCATCCTGCTCGCCACCGGCACCGGCTTCGCACCGATGCGGTCGATCATCCTCGACCACATCGCCCGACGCCTGAACCGCCCCATCCACCTCTACTGGGGCGGTCGAACCGCTGCTGACCTCTACGACGCCGACATGGTCCGCGCGTTGACGCAGCGCTACGAGTGGCTCACCTTCACCCCTGTCGTCTCGCGCCCCGACTCCACCTGGACGGGCGCGACGGGGTGGGTGCAGGACGCCCTGCTGGCCGACTACCCGGACCTGGACCAGCACGACGTGTACGCCTGCGGCAGCGAGGCCATGACCATCGCCGTCGTCAACGCACTGATCACGGAGCGCAGCTTCAACCCCGAGCGCTTCCACGCAGACGCATTCGTGTCCTCGGGCGCCGCGAACGCGTCTTGAACTCATCCGAGCTTCCGAAGGGTCCACATGTCAGCAACAACAACCACGGGCGGGGGCGCCGTACGTCTCCCCGGCTTCATCGACTCCCGACGCACCGGCCGCTTTCAGGGAGGCACCGTCCTGCTCTGCGGTCTGGTGATGTTCCTCGACGGGTTCGACACCCAGGCGATCAACTACATGGCCCCGGCCATCAGCGCCGACTGGGGTCTGGAGAAGGCCGATCTCGGCCCGATCTTCTCGGCGGCTCTCGTCGGGCTGATGATCGGCTACCTGCTGGTCGCACCGCTCTCGGACAGGTTCGGCCACAAGCGGCTGGTGCTCGGCGGGGTCCTCCTCTTCGCGCTCACCACCCTCGGCTCGGTGTGGGTGCAGAACGAGGCCCAGCTGCTGGTGATGCGACTGATCACCGGCATCGGCCTGGGTGCGGCGACACCCAGCACGATCGCGCTCACCGCCGAGTTCAGCCCGAAGAAGGTGCGCGCCAGCTTCGTGCTCGCCATCTACTGCGGGTTCTCCCTCGGCTTCGTCGCGGCCAACTACGTCGCGGACTGGCTGATCCCGGCCCACGGCTGGCGCTCGGTCTTCCTCGTCGGCGCGCTCGCCCCGCTCCTGCTCACGGTCATCCTGGCCTGGCGGCTGCCCGAGTCGCTGAACTTCCTGGCCCGGCGTGAGCGTCACGCGGCGGCGTACGCGCTGTGCCGCAAGATCGACCGCGACCTTCCCGTGGTCAGCGCACCGCGAGTGGAGAGCGAGTCGGAGGCCCAGGGCAAGCAGGTCAGGCTCCGTGAGGTCGTCGGCGGCGGACAGCTGGTCGGAACCCTCCTGCTCTGGCTGGTCTTCGCTCTGAACCTGGCCATGTTCTACGGCCTGCAGAGCTGGATGCCCACCATCTTGACCGAGCAGGGCTACTCCAGCTCGACCCTGGCCACCGCGGCCTCGATGACGACGATCGGCGGCATCGCGATCGCCTTCGTGGTCGGCCCGGCGATGGACCGGCTGGGTGCATTCGGTGCGCTCAGCACGCTCTACTTCGTCGGCTGCGGGTTCCTGACGATCATGAGCCTCGCTCTCGGCGCCCCCGTGTGGGTGCTGCTGATCGCCATCTTCCTCACCGGTTGCTCAGTCAGCGGCGGGCAGAAGAGCGTGATCGCGCTCGCGGCTGTCTTCTACCCTGCCGAGGTCCGCTCCACCGGCGTCGGCTGGGCGCTCGGCATCGGTCGGGTCGGCGGCATCGTCGGCCCGATGATCGTCGGTGCCATGCTCGCCGGCGGTTGGAGCGCGGAGCAGTTCTTCCTCGCGATGGCGGTCCCCTCCGCGGTGTGCGGGACCCTGGTCCTCTACCTTGGCGTACGCGCCAAGGCGAGGGCCAAGGCAGAGATCTCCGCGGAGACAGCGGCGGTGTAGGCCACCTTCACGACGACATCGGCCCCTGGTGCGCAGCACCAGGGGCCGATCGTCAGCTGAACGTCGCTCCGATCAGACCTGCTCGTGCGACTCAACGGCGGCGACGATCCGCTCGATCGCCTCCTCGACCGGGATGCCGTTCTCCTGGTGGCCGTCGCGGTAGCGAAAGCTGACCGCGCCCTTCTCGACGTCCTCGCCACCGGCGATCAGCATGAACGGGATCTTCTGGAGCTGGGCGTTGCGGATCTTCTTCTGGAAGCGGTCGTCGGACTCGTCGACCTCGACCCGGATGCCCTTGGCCTTCAGCTTGGCGGCGACCTCGTAGAGGTAGTCGTCGAACGCGTCGGCGACCGGGATCCCGACGACCTGGACCGGGGCGAGCCACGGCGGCATGGCGCCGGCGTAGTGCTCGACCAGCACACCCAGGAACCGCTCGATCGAACCGAACTTCGCCGAGTGGATCATCACCGGCTGCTGGCGGGTGCCGTCGGCGGCCTGGTACTCCAGGTTGAACCGGTCCGCGGCAGGCTGGTTGAAGTCGTACTGCACCGTGCCCATCTGCCAGGTCCGGCCGATGGCGTCCTTGGTCTGGACGGAGATCTTCGGCCCGTAGAAGGCCGCGCCGCCCGGGTCCGGGACGAGCTCGAGGCCGGTCTCGCGGGCCACGTCCTCGAGGATCTTGGTGGCCTCGGCCCAGTCCTCGTCGCTGCCGACGAACTTGTCCTTGTTGGAGTCGTCGCGAGTCGACATCTCCAGGTAGAAGTCGTCGAGACCGAAGTCCTTGAGCACGGTCAGCATGAAGTCGAGCAGGTGCTTGACCTCGGCCGGCGCCTGCTCCTTGGTGCAGTAGGAGTGGGAGTCGTCCTGAGCGAAGCCACGTACGCGGGTGAGCCCGTGGATCACGCCCGACTTCTCGTTGCGGTAGACCGACCCGAACTCGAACAGCCGCAGCGGCAGCTCGCGGTAGGAACGCCCGCGCGAGCGGTAGATCAGGTTGTGCATCGGGCAGTTCATCGCCTTGAGGCGGTAGTCCTGGCCGTCCACGTCCAGCGCCGGGAACATGCCGTCGCCGTAGTAGGGCAGGTGGCCCGAGGTGTGGAAGAGCTGCTCACGCGCGATGTGCGGGGTGCCGACGTACTCGAAGCCGTGCTCGATGTGCTTGGTGCGTACGTAGTCCTCCATCTCCCGCTTGATGATCCCGCCCTTGGGGTGGAAGACCGGGAGGCCGGAGCCGATCTCGTCGGGGAAGGAGAACAGGTCGAGCTCGCGGCCGAGCTTGCGGTGGTCGCGGCGCTCGGCCTCCTCGATCCGGGCCAGGTGGGCGTCGAGCGCCTCCTTGGACTCCCAGGCGGTGCCGTAGATGCGCTGGAGCTGCTTGTTCTTCTCGTCGCCGCGCCAGTACGCCGCGGCGCTGCGCATCAGCTTGAAGGCCGGGATCCGCTTCGTGGTCGGCAGGTGCGGGCCGCGGCACAGGTCCTTCCACGCGATCTCGCCATTGCGGTCGAGGTTGTCGTAGATGGTCAGCTCGCCGCCGCCGACCTCGGCGCTGGCACCTTCGGCAGCGTCGGCAGCCGAGCCCTTGAGACCGATCAGCTCGAGCTTGTAGGGCTCGTCGGCCAGCTCGACGCGAGCGTCGTCGTCGGTGGTGACCCGGCGGGAGAACTTCTGGTTGGCCTTGATGATCTTCTTCATCCGGGACTCGATCTTGACGAGGTCATCCGGGTGGAACGGCGTCTCGACGTCGAAGTCGTAGTAGAACCCGTCGGTGATCGGCGGCCCGATGCCGAGCTTGGCCTCCGGGAAGAGCTCCTGCACCGCCTGCGCCATCACGTGCGCGGTCGAGTGACGCAGGATGTCGTGGCCGTCCTTGGAGTCGATCAGGACGCCCTCGACGGCGTCGCCGTCGACCAGCTCGTACGCGAGGTCCTTGAGGTCCTGCCCGACCCTGGCCGCGATCACGTCGGGGTTGTCCGCGAAGAGCTCCCACGCCTTCGTGCCCGTAGTGACCGCCCGTTCCTCGCGCCCGTCGGGGGTGAGTACGGCGATCTTGATCTCGGACACGATTTCTCCTGGCATCGTTCGGGTGGGCATTGGCCACGCCGATCGTATCCAGATGGTGGCGCACACCGTGCATCAAGCACCGCTTGACACAACCCGGACCGACTCACTCATAGCGCCACACGGTGTGCTCGTCGTTGACGAGGATCGCGCCCGCCCCAGCGGCTACCTCGACATCCTGGCCCGGGTCGTCTTGTGTAGCCAGCGAATCAACCTCGTCGAGCGTGAGCGTCCACTCCGGCGCGTCACTGCCCCACTCCCGGTATCCGATCGTCGCGCCGTCGACGGTGTAGACACCTTCGTCGAGCGTGTCTGCGACGTGGTCGTAGCCGCTCTCGGCCAAGGCTCCGTCGATGTCGTAGAGGCGGCCACTCGACCTCTGCAGAGTCATCTCCTTCCCGTCGACCGCGACGACCTCGACCGCCATCCACCCGAAGCCGCCTTCGACGATGTCAAGGCTCCCCGCCTCGCCCTCCTTGCCGTAGATCGGGAAGGGCGGCTTGGGGCTCACCGACACGCCCGTGGTCTCGTCGTAGGAGTACGGCTGCGAAAGTGCGTACCTGTTGCCCGCGACACTCCTCACGTCACTGGAGGTGTCCTCGGTCCACAGGCTCTTACCCGTCTTCGGGTCGAAGGCGAACAGACTGCCGGACGCCACCAGGACGAGGTCGTCGTTGGCGTGAAGGCCGAGCAGATAGTCCTGCTCCAGACCTTCAGCATGGCCCGAAGGCAGCTCGATGCTCCACTCCTGTTCGTCGCTGTCCTCGGCGTAGCGGGTCAGCTGGTCGCCGTCGAGGACGAAGGTCGCCTCGTCGGCGTAGGCGAAGTCCTGCCCGGTGATACTCCAGTCCTCGTCCTTGCTCTCGGGATCGAGCTTCGCGAGCTTCTCCTCCGCGCGAACCACATAGTCGCCGTCATCGGCGATGCTACTGAGACTGACATCTGGATCGGTGTTCTCCCAGACGACCTCGCCGTCGTAGCCGAACACGACGTCTCCCTTGTCGGTGTCGCTGCCCTCGCCGGAGGCCGTGGCGACATACCAGCTCGCTGTGATCAGCTTCTGGTCCTCGTAGAAGGTGATGTAGTTGTAGGGGTGTCGCTCATCGCGCCAGAGCTCCTTGCCGTCCTCGTCGAGGGCGACCACCCCACGCTCCTCGCCATCCAGCGTGACCAGATTGATCCCCGGCCCCGGATGGACGTATGAGATCGGCTTGTCGGACTCCCACAACCACGTCTGTCTCGGCTCGGTCGTCACCGGCCCCGTGGTCAGCTGCTCATCGTCGTCGCGCAGGAGGAGGAACGCGGTCGTGCCGATGCCGGCGACGAGGAGCAGCGTCACGCCGACGGCGAGACCGATCCACAGTCCTGTCCGATTCTCAGGGCCCGGCGCAGGGGGGCCTGGAAGGGGAGTTCCCTGCGCCGCCCACCGGGCAGGCGGTGGGGGTGGCGGAGCCCATGAGCCGGGCACCAGGGTCGGCTCATCATGAATGCCCGGTCCGGCCGGCGTGGGCGGGCCGAATCGCGGAACCCCACAGGTGGGACAAGTGGTCACACCGGCAGCGAGGTGCGTACCGCAGCGCTGACAGGTCGGTTGGGGCGTCTGGGTCATGGTTTCATCATGGATCAGGCGTATCCATCACTTTGCCTCCGAAACGCGCCATTTTATGCCTATGAGATGCGTCGAACATGTGAAAGTTCTGTTCGCCATCGGCTACACCACCGCGGTGACGCCCGAGCAGGAGATCGACCCGGGACACGAGATCTTGGGATCGGCCAACAACCCAGGACACGGCCTCGGCGAAGCCGGGTCCGGCAGCCACAAGAGATCCTTGTTCCCCAGTAGACTCCTGGACGTGGGCCTCACCGAAGTGGACATCGAGCGTTTGCACGAAGTATGCGAACGCTATGGCGTTGCGTCCTTGGAAGTGTTCGGGTCGGTTGCCCGGGGCGAGGACGGCCCCGACAGCGACATCGATCTCCTTTACGTGCTCAAGCCTGGGGTTCGGCTGGGCTTCGACCTCTTCGGCCTGGAGGATGACCTCGCCGAGGTATTCGGACGCAAGGTCGATCTGGTGAGCCGCCGAGCGATCAACAAGTACCTTCGCGAGCAGGTCCTCGCCGACGCTCGGGAACTATATGCGGCGTGAGCTTCTGCTGCTGCGAGAGATGCGCGACGCAGCCTCGACGATCCGCGACCTCGTCGGCCAAGACACAGCCGAGGCGATCGAGTCCGACAGCGTCCGTCGCGCTGCGCTGCTTTGGCACTTCACCGTGCTGGGTGAGGCGGCGAACCAGGTCCCTGCCGAGACCCGCGACGCTCATCGCGAGATCGCCTGGCGTGGTGCCACTCGGATGCGGAACCGCATCGTTCACGGCTATTGGGACGTCGACATCGAGACCCTGGTGGCGACTGCAGCCGACGATCTACCGGCGATGATCACTGCCCTCGAACGCCTCATCCGGGACTTGGACGAGTAGCGTCTGCGCCCACCACGGCGCGGGTGCCTGCCCTGGGTACGGTCCGGTCCGCTGGGTCACGCGATGCCAGGCACGATGCGGGGTCAGGCTCGGTTCGCGTGAACCCGTAGCGGCATCCGACTACACTTCCGACGCCTCGATCGACGTCCCTCCCAGTCTTGATGTGAAAGGCCACGTGCTTCCCACCACCGGCCCCAAGTCCCGTCTCATCGACCCGTCGCGCCGGGTCCTCCGGCTGCAGCGACGTACGTCGGTGGCGACCGTCCTGATCACCCTCGGCCTCGGCGCGCTGGCGATGCTGTTCCCGGCCACCGTGGTGGCACAGCACGCCGCCGACCGCTGGAACAGCGGGCAGTGGGCGGAGGTGAGCGTGGTGGAGCGGTGCGAGTTCGACAGCGGCACCGGCGAGATCACCTCCTGCCGGGGCCAGTGGCGCGTCGACGGCGAGCGGGTCACCGGAGGCATCCACGGCACCCTGCGCGACATCGGCCGCGACCCCGACCCCTCGAAGGCGACCTTCCGGATGTGGGTGGTCGACTCCGACGCCTACGGAGAGCACGCGATCAACCCGTGGCCGGCCCGCATCCTCGGGATGGGCCGCGACCCGGTGCTCTGGGGCGGGATCGCGCTCACCGTGCTCGGACTGGTGGTGCTGCCGAGACGGCGGGCGTGGCTGCGTACGCCTGGAGAGGAGACGCTCAGCGAGGACCTCGGCATCCGGCTGAGCACCCACCCCGCGCACGGACGGGCGTGGCTGGCGCCGGTCGGGCTGGTCCTCGGCCCGGCGCTCATCGCGCTCGGCGCCTGGGTCGCCACTCGGCCACAGCTGCCGATGGTGCTCGTGCTGGCGGGGGGTCTGGTCGCGCTCGTCGGGCTGATCCTGGGGTTTCGGCTGACCTGGCTCGGGCTGCGGCGCCCGCTAGCGGTGGACCTCGGGCTCTACGAAGGCGGCCTGGTCCTGGAGTACGCCCGGCACACCGACGTCATCCTCTGGGAGGACGTGACCAGCATCGACACCGGTGTCGTCGACGAGCGCAAGGCCAACCCGCGCATCGACGTGACAATGCACCTGGTCACCGGCGCCGCGCTGCGGCTGCCGCGCGTCGACCACCAGCACTCGTTCACCGCCCACCTGCACCGGATCGCCTCCGACGGATCGCTGCCGGCTGGGTGAGGCCGGGGTGGGGCCGGGGTGAGGTAGCGTCGGCGCCGATGAACCAGATGCGCGCAACCGTGGTCCACAAGGGCGAGCTCTCCGTGCGGTCGGTCCCGCGCCCCGAGCCCGGACCGGGACAGCTGCTGATCAAGGTGCTGCGCGCCGGGATCTGCGGCTCGGACCTCCACGTCCGAGAGCACGCCGACGAGCTCAACGAGGTGGTCACCGAGATCGGCTACACCACCGCCATGACGCCCGAGCAGGAGATCGTCCTGGGCCACGAGATCCTGGGCTCGGTCGTGGCCTACGGACCACAGACCCGCGGCCGCTGGGAGCCGGGCACGTCGGTGACGGCGCTGCCGGTGCTGCGTACGGACGGGGCGGTCCACATGGTCGGCTTCGACGTCGACTCCCCCGGCGGCTTCGCGGAGTACTGCGTCGTCCAGGAGGCGTTCACCTTCCCGGTCCCCGACGGCGTCTCGCCCGACCAGGCCGTGTTCACCGAACCGCTGGCCGTCGCCTTCCATGCCGTACGCCGCGGGGCGGTCTCCGCACGGCGACCGGCCGTGGTCATCGGCTGCGGCCCGATCGGGCTGGCCGTCATCCTCATGCTCAAGGCGCAGGGGGTGAAGACGGTGGTCGCCTCCGACCTCTCCCCCGCGCGGCGCGCACTCGCGGTGCAGTGCGGTGCCGACGTTGTCGTCGACCCGCGCGAGTCCTCGCCGTGGGACGCCTACAAGCAGCGTGGTCCGGTGACGTCGCTGACCGACTATCTGGGCTTCGGGATCGACGCGATGCAGGTCGTACGCCGCATCCCGCTGCTCCCCTGGGAGACCGTGCTGCTCAACGCCGACCGCCTCGGGCAGTCGCCGACGGGCCCGGTCGTCTTCGAGTGCGTCGGGGTGCCGGGGATGCTCGAGCAGATCATGACCGCGGCGCCGCTGCACACGCGCGTCGTGGTGGTCGGGGTCTGCATGGAGCCGGACACGATCCGGCCCGCGATCGCGATCCACAAGGAGATCGACCTGCGGTTCGTGTTCGGCTACGACCCTGCCGAGTTCGCGCGCACGCTGGAGATGATCGCCGGCGGCAAGGTCGACCCCTCGCCACTCCACACCGGCACCGTCGGGCTCGACGGCGTCGCCCAGGCGTTCTCGGATCTGGCCGACCCGGAGACGCACGCGAAGATCCTCGTCGACCCCTGGGCGTGACACGAGCCACAGCATCGAGGATTCTGGTGGACCGATCACCTACCGGTAGTATCTGATCCATCAGCGGCCCGTTCCGGTCTTGCCCCCGGCCGCTCTCGCGGACCTATTGGCCCGGCAACTCATTATGGCGAGACACCTCGCTTGAAAAGTTGACTCCTTGTCTCAGCAGAGCTTCAGCGCGCTCGGCGTGCCCGCAGACCTCACCGCCGTTCTCGATCACCACGGCATCACCTCCCCCACCCCGATCCAGGCCGCGACCCTGCCGGACTCCCTCGCCGGGCGCGACGTGCTCGGCCGTGGGCGGACCGGGTCGGGCAAGACGTACGCCTTCCTGCTTCCGCTCGTCGCCCGCCTCGCGGGTGGCGCCAGGGCGAAGTCCGGCAAGCCGCGGGCGCTCGTGCTCGCCCCGACCCGTGAGCTGGTCCGCCAGATCGAGGAGTCGCTGCGGCCGCTCGCCGCGGAGGCCGGCCTGAGTGTGCAGACCGTCTTCGGTGGTGTCGGACAGAACCCGCAGGTCGTCGGCCTGCGCAAGGGTGCCGACGTCGTCCTCGCCTGCCCCGGCCGGCTCGAGGACCTGATCGCGCAGCGTCACGCCGACCTGTCCTCGATCGAGGTCACCGTTCTGGACGAGGCCGACCACATGGCCGACCTCGGCTTCCTGCCCTCCGTGCGGCGCCTGCTGGCGACGACGCCGAAGGGCAGCCAGCGCCTCCTGTTCAGCGCCACGCTCGACAAGGGCGTCAACGTGCTGGTCAAGCAGTTCCTCCAGCAGCCGGTCATCCACGAGGCCGACTCCGCGCAGTCGCCGGTGGCCGAGATGGAGCACCACGTGCTCCACCTCTCCGCCCGCGAGCACCGCATCCCCGTGCTCGCCGACCTGGCCGCCGCTCCGGGCCGCACCGTCGTCTTCACCCGCACCAAGCACGGCGCCAAGGGCGTCGCCCGCCAGCTCGGCCGCGCCGGCATCCCTGCCGTCGAGCTCCACGGCGACCTCTCCCAGAACGCCCGCGTGCGCAACCTGGAGGCCTTCCACTCCGGCCGGGCGACCACCCTGGTGGCCACCGACATCGCGGCCCGCGGCATCCACGTCGACGACGTCACCCTCGTCGTCCACGCCGACCCGCCCGCCGAGCACAAGGCCTACCTGCACCGCTCCGGTCGTACGGCCCGCGCCGGCGCCTCCGGCACCGTGGTCACCCTGATGCTGCCCGACCAGGTCAAGGACGTCCGCACCCTGACCCGAGCCGCCGGGATCAAGCCGACCACCACTCGTCTCGACGGGCCCTCGCACCCGATCCTGGGCGAGCTGGCACCCGGCGAGCGCAGCCGCCCCGGCCCGTTCGTGCCCGTCGTCGCCCAGCCCCCGCGCCGCCCCGCCGGCGAGGGCACCGGCAACCGGAAGAGCCGCCCCGGCTCGCGTGCCCGCAAGCGTCAGCGCGCCACCGGCAGCCGCTGACCCCAGGGACCACCGCCGGTCGAGCCGCCCGCTGGTCGAGCCGCCGGAGCCGCTAGGCGAAGGCGTGTCGAGACCAACACGGTCCCCTCGGCGCTCGGTGGGACCGTGTTGGTCACGACACGC
>NZ_JBHXNY010000020.1:0-63319 GCF_042719275.1 Nocardioides sp. NPDC058538
CCCACTGTCTCGCTCCATGACGTGATGCTCCTTCCACCACGGACCAGATCCGTGGCATCACGCCGAGCCAGTTACACAAAGATTCCGACAGACCCATCATCAAACCTCGCTCCCATCACGGCACGGATGATGCTTATGTCATCGTAGTTGACTGATGTACCGGCGGTCGGGCCCCGAGACCGGCAGTCTTCCGGACGATGGGCGAACTGAGCAGGCGCCATTTCGTGCCCGAGTCACTCGCTCCTCAGGCCTCCCGGCGCCAGCGGTCGGGGGTGGTGCCGTAGCGGGCCTTGAAGCGGCGTACTAGGTAGCCGGGGTCGGTGAGGCCGGTGCGGGTGGAGATGACCGAGAGCGGGAGGTCGGTTTCGCGGAGGAGGCGGCGGGCTTCGGTGAGGCGGCGCTCGGTGAGCCAGTCGAGCAGCGTACGGCCGGTGCGTTGGCGGATGACGGTGGTGAGGTGGCCGGGGGTGTAGCCCAGGGTGCGGGCGAGGTCGCCGGCGGAGACCTTGGTGGCGTACGTCCTCTCGATCTCGTCGAAGACCCGGCTGACCAGCGGATCCGGGGCGATAGGAGCACTTGGGGCCAGGCGCGCGGACGCGACGAGGAGCTGGGTGAGGATCGCGGTGACGGCGTCGTGAGAGCCGAGGCGTTCGGGGTGGCGTAGCTCGTCATCGAGCTCGGTGAGCCAGGCCCGCCAGCGCGGGCGCTCGGCCTCGGGGACCATGCCGCTGCGGCCGTCGGCGGCGAAGAGGGCGAGCAGGGGGTGGTGGGCCCAGGTGAGCGGAGAGATGGAGGCGAGGGAGGGGATGGCGTCGGGGGTGAACGCCACCGACCAGGCTCGCGCGTGGGTGAGCTCGGCGAGCGACTCGGCGGCCACGACCTCGCCAGGCGCGACCGCGTGGACCTCGCCGTCACGCAGCGCCACCTGCTTGCCGTCGAGGCCGACGGCGCCGCCACCGCGCTCGACATAGGCCAGCACCCAGAAGTCGTGGGCGTGCCGGTTGTCGGGTGGCAGGTGCTCGGTGTCGCAGTCGGGATCGAGGGGTACGACCCTGACGGCAGGTCTGCCCGGACGCTGGTCCCAGGCGTAGACCGGGGTGCCGTCGGCGCGCACGGTGCGCACGGCTCGGGCGAGCACCGAGGTCGAATCCGAAGAACGTCCCATGCCGACCGACTTCCCTCCCACTGTAGATCCGCAAGATGTCCCATCGTGGAACTATGACCACCATACAGATCATCGACGGCCGCGCCGAGGGCGAACGGGACCGCCCGTTCCTCCCCGGCATGGGCCGCACCTGGCTCCTTCCCCTCTACGACCTCTTCACCCGGCTCGCCCGCGTGCGCGCGCTCCACGACCGGACGGTCGAGCTCGCCGGCATCTCGCCCGGGCAGACGGTGCTCGACGTCGGCTGCGGCACCGCCAACCTCTCCTTCTCGGTGCTTCGCGCCGTCCCCGGGGCCGTCGTCACCGGGCACGACCCCGACGCCGGCGCGCTGCGGATCGCCGCTCGGAAGGCGGGTCGGCGAGGCGTACGTCTCTCGCTGGTGCAGGGGTACGCCGACCGGTTGCTGCCCGAGGACGGCAGCGTCGACCACGTCGTCTCCTCGCTCGCGCTGCACCACGTCGACGACGCCGGGCGCGAGGGGTTCGGACGTGAAGCTCACCGGATCCTCCGGCCCGGCGGACGGGTGACCATCGTCGACTTCGGCGCTCCCGACCACGGTCACGGCGGACACGACCACAAGGGGCACGAGGGCCACCGGCATCGCGGGACGAACGCCCACACCGAGCGCAACCTCGACAACGGGATCGTCAGCCTGCTGACGGCCGCCGGGTTCACCGACGCCCGCGAGATCGACCACATCGACCACCGGTTCGGCCCGATCACGATCGTGCAGGCCACTCGCGCCGCTGGTTGAGTCGCGAGCGCTAGAAACGCAGAATCCAACACAGTCCTATCGAGCAGCCAAGGGACTGTGTTGGTCTCGACACGGATTCGTTCGTTCCTCACGAATCCGGCTCGACCAGCGCCGCCAGCCGCGTGGAGTTGCCACAAGTCGCCGCAGGCAGGGCAGGCTGACCCCATGTACTTCCTCGGAGTCGACCTCGCCTGGGGCGTGCGCAGGCCGACCGGCCTGGCCGTCCTGGACGAGGAGGGCCGCCTCGTGCACGTCTCTGCCGCCAAGACCGACGACGAGATCGTCGCAGCCATGGAGCCCTACGTCGACGGTGACTGTCTCGTCGCGTTCGATGCTCCGCTGATCGTCACCAACCCCACCGGCAACCGTCCGGCCGAGGCCGCGCTCAACAAGGACTTCGCTCGCTTCGACGCCGGCGCGCATCCGTCCAACACCAGCAAGCCGGAGTTCAGCGAGCAGCCGCGAGGCGCCCGGATCGCGGCCCGGCTCGGGCTCGACCTGAACCCCCGGTCCGGCCGGCGGCGCCGGGCGATCGAGGTCTACCCGCACCCCGCGACGGTGGCCCTCTTCCGCCTGGGCCGAACACTGAAGTACAAGAACAAGTCAGGGCGCGACATCGACCAGCTCCGCGCCGAGCTGATCATGTTGTTCGGCCTGCTCGAGGGCCTCGCGCGCGCCGACCCGCCGCTGCTCCTCGACAACAACCCATCCTGGCAGGCCCTGCGAACATCCGCCGAGAATGCCGTACGCAAGAGCGAGCTGCGCGTTGTCGAGGACCAGGTCGATGCGGTGCTGAGCGCCTACATCGGCCTGTTCGCGACTCGCGCACCGGACCGCACCACCACGTACGGAGACTTCGCCACCGGCTACATCGTCACTCCGACACTGCCCGACGACCTCCGCCCGACACCCCGCGGACGAGCCGGGTCGAGGGTCCACGACACCGCGACCGCGGTCCGTGAGTACGCCGCGATGCAGCCGATGCTGCAAGAAGCGGCCGACCAGTACGTACAGCTGGTGACCTCGATCCTCGATGACGCGGGCATCAACTACCTCACCGTGACCTCGCGCGCGAAGTCGGTCGCGTCTTTCGCGGCCAAGGCGGCTCGTACCGTCGACGGACGGCAGGTCTTCACCGACCCGCTCCGCCAGATCACCGACCAGATCGGGCTGCGGGTGATCACCTACGTCCACAGCGACGTCCAGGCCGTTGCCGACCTCCTCGACGATCAGGTGGTGGTTCACGACGACCGCGACATGGGCGAGGAGACCGCGAGCGAGGGCCGGTTCGGGTACGCCAGCCGCCACCTGCTGGTCAGTCTCGACCCCGCGCGCGAGGGCCAGGCGGCGTACGAGCTGTTGCGAGGCCGCCAAGCGCAGATCCAGATCCGCACGGTGCTGCAGCACGCCTGGGCCGAGTTCGAGCACGACATCCGCTACAAGGGCACCATCCCCAGCGAGCACGTACCCGACTTCGACCGGCGGTTCACGCTCGCTGCCGGCCTGCTCGAGCTCGCCGACCGCGAGTTCTCCACGATCAGGGATCGGCTCCGGGAGGGCGGGACCGCCGCCAGCACGGAGGCTCTCGACGACGACCCGCGGATCAGTCCCCGTGAGCTGGCGGCGTTCCTGGCCGGGCAGTACGCCGAGGCCGGCTGGTCGCGCACCGACCACTACGGGTGGATCTCCGGCGTCATCCTCGAGCTCGGCATCACGTCACTGAGCGAGCTCGGCGACGCGTTGCGCTCGGTCGACGAGGAGACCCTCATGGCGCGGATGGACTACCGCTATCCGCCGGGCGCGGTGCGGCGGCTCGATGACGCACTGCTCTGGGTCTACGGCGAGACCTATGTCGAGCTGCGCGCCAATGCGCACCGGGAAGCCGGCCTGCGGGCCCGGCTCGCCAAGATGCGCGACGCGGACTGACCCCGTGTAACACGCTGTTCGTAGGTCTATCCGGTCGTTCTCATAGGGCGAGTAGTCCTACGAACAGCGTGTTACCCCGAAATCCGTTCGGCCACCTGGCGCGAATCCCCGCCATGAGACACCTGGATCGCCAGACCCTCGCCCATGCCACCGCCGGCGTGCTCGCCGGGGTGGTCGGCATGTCCGTCGCGCACCTCACGGCTGCGCTGCTCACGCCGGCCTCGTCCCCCGCGCTCGCGGTCAGCACCGCGGTCATCGACGCCACGCCCACCCCGGTCAAGGAGTGGGCGGTACGCGAGCTCGGCAGTGCGGACAAGCCGATCCTGATCGGCAGCGTGCTGCTGGTCACGATCGTGTTCGCCGCCGTGATCGGGGTGGTCGCCCGCAGACGGTTGAAGCTCGGCGTCGGGCTCATGGCGGCCCTGGTCCTGCTCGCCGGAGCCGCCGTGGTCCGCCAGCCGCTCTTCGAGATCGCTAACCTCGTGCCCACGGCCGTCGCCCTCGTACTCGGACCCGCCGTCCTGGTGCTGCTGACCCGCGCCCTGACCGCCGAGCGCACGCCCCCTCACCGGCAGGAGGCCCCGGACGAAGGCGCGGCCACCCGTCGAAGCGTGCTGATCGGGTTCGGGGCCCTCGCTCTGCTCTCCGCCGCGGCCGCGACCGGCGGGCAGCTGATCGTGCGCGGACGTACGGCGCTCGCCGACATCATGCTGCCGCGGGTCCGCGACCCGCTGCCGGCGCTCCCGGCGGGGCTGGAGGAGACGCACCAGGGGATCTCCCGGTTCATCACCCGCAACCGCGACTTCTACCGGGTCGACACCAAGCTGGCCGTCCCGATCGTCGACCAGAACAGCTGGTCGCTGACCATCGACGGTGACGTCGACCGCGAGCTCACCTTCAGCTACGACGACCTGCGCGCGCGGGAGAACGTCGAGCACGACATCACCCTGACCTGCGTCTCCAACGAGGTCGGCGGCAAGCTCGTCGGCGCGGCACGCTGGACCGGCGTACCTCTCGAGGAGCTGCTCGCGGAGGCCGGCGTCGGCAAGGACGCCGACCAGATCCTCTCGACCGACGTCGAGGGCTTCACGATCAGCACCCCGCTCGAGGCCGCGATGGACGGGCGCAACGCGATGGTCGCCCTCGGCATGAACGGCGAGGTCCTTCCCCGCACCCACGGCTTCCCGGCCAGGCTGGTGGTTCCCGGCCTCTACGGGTACGTCGGCGCCACCAAGTGGGTCACCAGGCTGACCCTGACCCGCTATGACGAGGCGACGGCCTACTGGACCGACCGCGACTGGGCCATCGATGCCCCGATCAAGCTGTCCAGCCGGATCGACACGCCCCGCCCGCTGAGCAACATCCCCTCCGGCCGCACCGTGATCGGCGGCGTCGCCTGGGCCCAGCACCACGGCGTCGCCACGGTCGACGTACGCATCGACGGCGGCCGCTGGCAGCCGGCCGAGCTCGGCCCGGACGCCGGGATCGACTACTGGCGCCAGTGGTTCCTGCCCTGGGACGCCCAGCCCGGCAGCCATCAGCTGGCCGTTCGGGTCACCGATCGCGACGGCAACGTGCAGAGCGGGGAGCGGGCCACCCCGTTCCCCGACGGCTCCAGCGGCATCCAGGAAATCGTCGTCACCGTCACCGATTGAAAAAAGGCGAAATCCGATTCGGCCACCGTGCCGAAGCCCTCATGACAGCAAGAGACCAACCCTCGAAAGGCTCTCCCAATGAAGCTCAACACGATCACCCGCACCGGCAGCGTCGCCGCGTCCATGGCGCTCCTGCTGGGTCTCGGTCTCTCGGCATGTGGTTCGGAGGACACCGCGTCCGGCAGCGAAGGCGGCTCCAGCACCTCCGAGTCGACCGAGGCCGCGCCCGAGGAGGACATGGAGGCCGGCGCGCAGACCTTCGGTGAGGGCTGCAAGCTGATCCCCGCCGACGGTGCCGGCTCGTTCAACGGCATGTCCACGGCCCCGGTCGCCTCCGCGGCGAGCGCCAACCCGCTGCTCAAGACGCTGGTGTCGGCCGTCGGCCAGGCCGAGCTCGTCGACACCCTGAACAGCGCCGACGCGCTGACCGTCTTCGCCCCGACCGACGACGCCTTCGCGAAGATCCCGAAGGCCGACCTGGACGCCGTCCTGGCCGACAAGGAGACGCTGACCAAGGTCCTCACCCACCACGTGGTGGCCGGTCAGCTCGGCCCGGACGAGGTCGCTGGTGAGCACGAGACCCTGGCCGGCGACATGATCACCGTCGAGGGCGAGGGCGAGGAGTTCACCGTCGGCAAGGAGAACGCCAAGGTTCTGTGCGGCAACATCCCGACCGCCAACGCCACGGTGTACGTCGTCGACACCGTACTGATGCCCTGATCGGGACATCGGACCGGATATCCGCGAGGATCGACACATGAGACCGCTCAGCTCAGTCCCCTCCGGCGACTCGTCGCCGGAGGGGACCGGGTCCCCGGGGCTTGCCGAGCTCCTCCGTCGCGTCGCCCGAGGCGACGAGGCCGCCTTCGCCGCCGTCTACGACGCGACCTCCGCCCGTGTGCACGGACTGGTGCTGCGGGTGGTCCGAGACCCTGCTCAAGCGGAGGAGGTCACCCAGGAGGCGTACCTCCAGGTGTGGCGCACCGCCAGCCGGTACGACGAGAACCTGGGCAGCGCCCATTCGTGGTTGCTGACACTGGCCCATCGTCGTGCCGTCGACCGGGTTCGATCCGCGGAGTCCGTCGGCCGCAACGACACGGCCTACCACGGCACCACCCAGACCCCGCCCCATGACACGACGGCCGAAGCCGTGGAGACCTCCTTGGAGGCTCGCCGCGTCCACACGGCCCTCGAAACCCTGACGGCGGTTCAACGTGAGGCGCTACAGCTGGCGTACTTCGGTGGTTACACCCACACTGAGGTCGCTGCCATGCTCGATCTGCCGATAGGCACTGCAAAGACCCGAATCCGGGATGGACTGATCCGGTTGCGCGACGCGATGGGAGTGAGCCGATGACCGCGCATGACATTCACGCCCTCTCCGGGGCGTACGCCGTCGACGCCCTCGACGACATCGAGCGCGCCCGGTTCGAGGAGCACCTCGCCGTGTGCGCCGACTGCCGTGACGAGGTGGCCAGCCTGCGCGACACCACCTGGATGCTCGGCGGCCTGACCGACACCGCTCCCTCGCCGGAGCTGCGCGACCGCCTGCTCGCCGGCATCAAGGAGATCCGGCCGCTTCCGCCCGAGACTGCGCCGAAGCACAGAGCCGTCGAGACACCTGAGCCCTCGGACGCGTCGCCCGGCCGTCGACGGTTCGGTTGGCGTACGTTCGCCGCCGCGGCCGCGGTGCTGGCCGTCGTCGGCACCGGCACGGTCACCGCCGTCGAGCTGCTCCGCGACGACTCCAGCCAGACCATGACGACCGCCGAACGGGTCCTGAGCGCGAAGGACGCCACGACCGTGGCCATCGACCTGCCCGGCGACGCCCGGGCCCGGGTGGTCCGATCGGTCTCGGAGAACAGGGCCGTGCTGGTCACCTCCAACATGCCGGCCGCGCCGACCGGCAAGGTCTACGAGCTCTGGCTCCAGCACGACGACGTCATGGTCCCCGCCGGCGTGATGCCCGCCGGCAGTGACCAGACCGTCGTCCTGGAGGGTGACGCCGGGGACGCGAGTGCGGCCGGGATCACCGTCGAGCCTGAGGGAGGCTCCGACGAGCCGACGTCGGCCCCGATCGCGTTGTTCGACTTCTCGCAGGCCACCTGACCTGCGAGAAGTGGGGAGCCGGCCGGCTCAGGCGTAGGGGTCGAGGGAGACCCCGGCCGGCTTCCCGCCCGCCAGTGCGTTGCCGAAGCGCGCGTCGGTGAGCTTGAACGTGGCGGCGCCGAAGTCGGCTGCGATGAGGCGCTCACGGATGCCGGCCGGGTAGTTGTCCCAGCCGACAAGACCCTTGACCTGCCAGACGCCCTCGTGGTTCTCGGGCGGCTCGTCTCCGCCACCGGTCTTGGGGAAGCGGAAGCAGTGGGTGCTGCCGCCGTCCTTGTGATAGACGGCCTTGGGGTGCGTACCGCCCTCGAACTGCAGCTCCGACTCAGGCTTGATCTGGTAGCCGGAGTGCTGGGAGACGGACATGAACCTCGCGTGTCCGTCCTGCACCCACACGATGATGTGCTCCCAGTCGTGCCGGTGGCCGGCCGAGCCCGGGCCCCACGAGACCTGGTCCTTCTCGAAGTAGTAGCCGTAGAGGTACGCGCACCAGCCGTTGTTGCACTTCGAGCGGGAGTAGACGTTGGTGTTCTGCAGGTCGGAGAGGTCGCGGCACTGGCCGTTGACCGTGCCGCCCATCGCCAGGCCGCCGTTGAGCGTGCCGTCCGGGCCGATCGCCGGGGTGCTGTAACAGCCGTCGGTGTCGAAGTCGAGGGCCGGCTGCCAGGTGCGGTCGCCCTCCGGGGCCGAGGCCGGCAGCGCCGGGGGCGGGGCGGCCCAGGCGGCCGCCGGAACGAGCGAGAGGAGGGCTGCGAGCGGAAGCGCCAGGGCGAGCTTGCGCGTGAGTCGTTTCCCGAGAGTCATGTGGGGTCCCTTGTTCGTGGGGAAGGGGGGTGCACAGATGCAACCAGTGCCGCGATCGCGTGACAACCCCTTGCGTGTGAACGCGCCGGTAACGCTGCTCCCCCGCCCTGGTTGGATGGACCGGTGGACGCTACGCAGTGGCAAGAACGGATCACCGCCGAGCTCGCCGGCCTCGGGCAGCAGGAGTTCGTGATCATCGCTGAACCCTCGCCGCCGGCGCCGGAACCGACGGGCGTCTTCGCCCGGCTCAGGGCAAAGTCGTCACGGTCCGCCCCGCCGTCTCGCTGGGGGCAGGTGCTGTGCGTGGACTCGGTCCTCTACGCGGAGTTCGTGGGTACGCAGCACATCGGCGGCACGTGGGAGGCCTCCGCCGAGCAGCACGAGGCGCTTCGCGCGGCCGGTTGGCTGACCCCTGATGAGACCGACCCGATCGCCCCGGCGCCGGGGGTGCCGCACTACTGGCGCACCGTCCCCCAGGCCGAGGCAGCGCTCGTCGCCGGGCTCCTGGTCGACGCCTTCCGCATCCTCGGCGCAGACTTCTCGACGCTTGGTATCCGAAGGGATCAGTAGGCGCCGAGCTGCTCGCAGAGCATGCGGTAGAAGACGGTGTTGGTCATCGGGGTCAGCCTGTCCTCCAGCGCGAGGTGGAGGCCGTCGGGGCCGTTGATGCCGGCGAGCTGCCACGGGCCGACCGTGATCGACCAGGCGGTGCGGGCACCGAGCTCCGTCAGGACCACGTCGCGAGCGTCCTGGTCCTCGCTCAACAGCTCGGCCATCCGGGCGGTCGGGAACGGGCGCACCGATCCGGCCGCGCCCTTGACCGGGCGGACCTTCAGGGTGCGGACCAGACTCGGGACCAGGTGGCCTCGCGGGAGGTCGAGGGGCTGCGTACGCGTGCCGTCGACGCCGAGCTCGAGGTGGATGCCCGTGGGGTCGACCGCGGCGCGGTGCTCGAGGCGTCCGCCCGGACCGGCGAGGACCCAGACGACCTCCGTCGCCGCGGCGCTCATGCCGGGCTCCAGGTCGCGGCCGCGGCGTCGATCTGGGGAGCCCAGGTCGCATAGTCGCTGGTCAGCACGGTAGCGGTCAGGGTGTGGCCGACTCCGTCGATCGCCACGAACCACTGCTCCATGGTCAGCGCGGACTCGCCCGGCCCGTCGTACATCGCCAGCCGCCGACCCGCCTCCTGCCCGGCGATCGTGAGGCGCTCGAGGTCGATCGGCGTGTAGCCCGGCATCATCTCGGTGAACGCCATCTCGGAGCCGACCTGCCAGTCGCGGAACCCCAGCTCGCCGTTGGTCTGGGCGGTCACCGTGAGGTTGGAGCGGAAGGTGCCGCTCGCCGGCGCGAGCGCCAGGAGACGTATGCCCTCGGGTGGCTCGACGCTCTCCCAGCCATCCGGGATCGTCATCGTCGTCTGATCAGACAAGGTCACTTCTTTCCCGCGGTGCGCTTCTTCTTCGGGCGCGACTTGCGATACCACTTCGGCTTGATGAACGACGGGGTGGGCACGATGACCAGCAGCGGATAGACGAGGCAGGTGAGCAGGAAGAGCCCACCGATGATCGTCCATGCCGCGGTCTGCTCCGGCACCAGCCCGAACGCCGTCGAGCCGGTGATGGCCAGCGCGGAGATGCAGGGCAGATGGATGAGCACGACGTCCTCGCCCACGCCGCCCCGGTTCCACGCGGTCGCCCAGGAACGGGCACGAGCCGAAAGCCCGAGATGTTGCCAGATGCTGACCCCGGCGCCGATGACGCCGGCGGCGAGGATGAGTGCGGCCCAGATCATTGCGGTCCTAGTCCCAGAAGGTGATGGCGTCGCCGACATCGGAGGCTACCTCGCCGGCGCCCTCCGCGAAGTCGCTGACCCCGTCGACCACGGCCTCACCGAGCTCGCCGGCCTCGTCGACCACGAAGTCGGCGGCCTTGCCGGCCAGCCCGGAGCCGATCGCACCACCGATCACGCCACCGACGACACCGCCGATGACCGTGCCCGGACCGGGGAAGATGCTGCCGATAGCGGCGCCGGCCTGGGCACCGGCCCAGGCTCCGCCCGCGGCGCCCGCGGTCGTGATCGCGGAGGTGCTCACCGTGCGGCTCACCCGCTCTGTCGTCGACAGCGACGGGTCGTCGGCGTCCTTCTGCCACTGCTCCCATGCCGAGGTGCCGGCCGTGACCACCCAGCCGGCCCGGGTCGCCCACTTGCCCGCGGTGAGCCACTTGCCGCGTACGGCTGCCTGGTTGGCCTTCGCGTGCCAGTTCTTGTCGCTGAGCACCTTCGCGGCACGCTCCAGCTTCGTCAGGCTCGACGGGCTGGCGAACCGGCCGTTCACCCGCGGCTGGAAGGTGCCGTAACGGCTCTTCACCATCCAGTCGACGCCGGCGCCGGCTCCCAGGCCGGCCAGCCCCAGAGCGTACGCACCGATCTGCATGCCGTCGGAGAAGTCCTTCGGCAGCAGGCCCAGGTCCTCGAGGCGGTCCTCGATCCAGCCGTCGCCGGTCGACTTCGAGATCGCCTTGCCGAGGTCCTCGTGGGCGTTGTCCTCGTCCTTGCGAGCAGTCTCGACCCGGCTGACCAGGTCGTTCCACTTCTCGACCTTGGTGTTGTGGACGTTGACGTCGCCCTCGGAGGCGTCCTCGCCCGGGTCGGTCGGCGGCGAGATCATGGTGCCGCTGACCGTGAGCCCGGCGCCGCTGGCTTCGGTGCGGATCGTCGACATCTTGGTCTCGACCGCCGTCAGGTCACCCGAGAAGGTCGAGAGGCCCTTGCCCATGGCCTCGATGCGGGACTCGAGCTGACGCAGGTCGCTCTTGCGCTTCTCCGCCTTGGTCTCGAACGCGGCGCCCGCCTGGCCCTTCCAGGAACCGGCGGTCTTGATCGCCTTGCCGAGGTCGTCGAGCGCGTCACCGACCGCGTCCTTGGCGGTCGTACACGCGTCCGCCGCGGTCTGCGCCGCCGACGCGTCGCCGTAGACCTTCGTGTCCATCGCCTCAGGCATCAGTTGCCCCTCACCCTCTGCTCGTGGCGCCGGCCCGCGTCGCCGGCCGCGTCGTCGCTCGTGGTCGCGTGGTCGAGAGCGTTCTGTACGCCGTCGCTGAGTGACCCGAGGCCTTCTGCCATCCCGCCGACGGCCGCCGCCAGCGACGCCAACGCGGTCGCGACCTCGGAGGACGACTCGCCCACGTCAGGTGTCTTCTGCAGCGGCTCGGCCTGCTTGAAGAGGTCTCCGCCGGCGGTGTCGAGCGTGCTCTTGATGGACCTGAGATCGTCGGGATTGACGTGCATGTCGTCGTCACTCATGCCTTCGTCCTACCCGCTTTCGCCGATCTCAAACAAGACGAAGGCAAATGCCCTAGAGGGCCGCCTCGGCCGGGCTCCGCACATCCTGCTCACCCTCGACGATCCTGCGGGAAAGCACGGCGAGCGCCTCATCGAGCTTGGCGTCATCAGGACCCCAGTCGGAGAGCTCGGTTGCCAGCCACTGCTTGAACGCCGCGACCAGCTTGCCGAGCTCGTCCCTGCCTGCCTCCGTCAGGGCGTACGCCGACTCGTCGCCGTAGAGGTAGCCCTCCGCCGCGGCGGTGGCGAATGCCGGCGCCAGCACCGCGCCCGGCATCCCGAGGCGGTGGCCGATCGCGACCAGCGAGGTCTCGCCGCCGACCCACTCGCGGATCCCGATCTGGCGTACGCACCACGCGGTCGCGGCGTCGAGATCGACCGCCGACTCCCGGAGCATGGTGAAGGTCTCCGGCGGTTGCCGGCGGACGAGCTGGGCGACGGCAGCGTCGAGGCGCATCGCACTGTCGGAGGAGTTTGGCATGGCGAAGCCGTCGCCCGTGTCGGTCGCGCCTGCCCTGGAGGTGCCGCGGAGGGGCACTTCCTTGAGGAGGAGCGCGACCAGGAACGCCAGCCCCGCGACCGGGACCGCGGCGAGGAAGACGACCTGCAGCGTCTCCGCGTAGGCGCCGATGATCGGCGCGCTCTGGGCGTCGGGCAGCGCGTGCAGCAGGGCCGGGGTCGCGACCTCGTCGGCGGAGACTCCTGCCGAGACGAGCGCAGGGGGCAGCCGGTCGGCGAGCCCGTTGGCGTAGACGGTGCCCATGATCGAGGCGCCGAACGAGCTGCCCATCGTCCGGAAGAACGTGACGCCCGAGGTCGCGACGCCGAGGTCCTCGTAGGCCGCGGTGTTCTGCACGATGATCGTCAGGATCTGCATGCTCAGGCCGACGCCCATGCCCATGATCAGCAGGAACAGCGACATCATCAGCGTGCTGGTGTCGGCGTCCATGGTCGAGAGCAGATAGAGCCCCAGTGCCATGATCAGCGAGCCGGCGACCGGGAAGAGCTTGTAGCGCCCCGTCCGGCCCACGATCGATCCCGCCAGCGTCGATGTCACCAACAGACCGATAACCATCGGCAGGGTGCGGATCCCGGACGACGTAGCGGAGACGCCGTGCACGTACTGCATGTAGGTCGGCAGGTAGGTCATCGCGCCGAGCATCGCGAACCCGACGATGAACGAGAGCACGACGCTGACCGTGAACACCCGGTCCCGGAACAGCCGCAACGGCAGGATCGGAGAGACCGCCCGCGACTCGACCCAGACGAAGATCGCGAAGGCGACGGCCGAGCCGATGAACAGACCGATGATGGTCGCCGATCCCCAGGCGTACTCCGTCCCGCCCCAGCTGACGGCCAGCGTCAGCATCGAGGCGCCGAGACCGACGAAGAGGATGCCGAGGTAGTCGATCGAGGGGCGCTTGCCGCGGGCGATCTGCGGCAGCGTGAGGCTGGCGATCGCGATCACGGCGATGCCGAGCGGCAGGTTGATGTAGAACGCCCACCGCCAGGAGAGGTGGTCGGTGAAGAGACCGCCGAGGAGTGGTCCGAGCACGGTGGTGGCGCCGAAGACCGCCCCGAGGGCGCCCTGGTACTTCCCTCGCTCCCGCAGCGGGATGATGTCGCCGATCAGCGCCGTCGCGGTCACCATCAGGCCGCCGGCACCGATGCCCTGCACGGCTCGGGCACCGATCAGCCAGGCCATGTCGGTCGCGAACCCGCACGCTGCCGAGGCGAGGATGAAGAGCCCGGCGGAGACCTGCAGCATCAGCTTGCGGCCGAAGAGGTCACCGAACTTGCCGGCGAGCACGGTCGCCACCGTCTCGGCCAGAAGGTAGGACGACACCACCCACGACAGGTGGCCGGCACCTCCGACGTCGGCCACGATCGTCGGCAGTGCTGTCGACACGATCGTCTGGTCGAGCGCCGCGAGCAGCATGCCGAGCATCACGGTGCCGAAGATGAGATTGATCCGGCGCCGGCTCAGCTGGGGCTCGGCGTCCGACGTCGCCTGCGGTGCTGCCATTGCGTCCCCCACGGTCTCGACTGGAATCAAACTAAGCCAAACTCCAGGTCGGGGCGAGGGGCCTCGCGGAGTGTCAAGCAGCCTCCTCGCGGTGTTCGGCCAGGTCGTGGATGAGGCTCGCCGCCGGCTCGTGGACGAATTCGGCGAACCCTCCGAGCGCGGCTAACGCATCGGGCGGTGTGCCTGAACTGAGCGCGGTGATCGTCGCCGGTCGCATCAACCACGCGGCCAGACACGCGGGATAGTCGGCCGGATGGTTGAACAGCTCGTCGAGCTCGCCCAGCCCATCGTCATCGGGATTCCTGAACACATGCAGACCCGCGTCCATGGCGAGATTGACCAGTCCGTACGGAATGTCGGTGAGCAAGCCGTAGTCGCGCAGCCCGCGGTGGGTCCAGATCTCCCCCGGCTCGTGACCCGGCCTCCCGGTCCTGTCACGCAGCGCGTCGATCCACCGCTCCGGTTCATCCGCGACGGCGTACGCCACCTCCTCGGGCACCCGCAGCGGAGCTGTCTCGAACATCAGGCCGTCGTCGATCGGCACGATCCGGCCGATCACGCACTCCCCGTCATCGACGAGCAGTCCGGCACCGATGTTGATCGTGGTCAGCTGCCCGCCGGTCCTCGGATCCTCCCAGAGCAGGTGTCGAGGCTCGTGGCCCAGCAGCCGTAGGCCACGCATCGGCGCCCGCACCCACTCCCAGATCCGGTCGGCGCCGGCTATGAGGTCGCCGGACGCGTTGTGACGCAGGAACGCTTCGAGCCCGCCGAGCTCGTAGAGGAACGTCTGCCGGTAGACCCAGTCGCGATCCAAGATCTGGATCCGGTCGTCCTCCCGGTCACGTCCGGGGTCGGGACCGCCGCGGACGTCCAGTGCGACCCGGATCGCCTTCGACATCCGCCACTGGTTGCGCGCCTGGGTGCTCTGCATCGCCTGCGCGACGATCCACCGCGAATGCGCCCACCTCGGCATGAGCGCCTCGAGCAGCCGCAGCTGTTCCAGCCGCTCGAGGCGCGACGGATGCCAGAACTGCTCCTTGTCGAGCTGGGCGCTGGTCGTATGGATGATCTCCAGGGCCGACTTCACATCCCCGCGGGCCTCGGCGTCGTTCACCGCGAACATCGCCGGCCAATAGGGACTGTCGACGACCTTCTCCGCGAACGACCGCCGGCGCGGATCCCCGGGCCTGTTCGGTGGACGAGGTGACTTCTCACGCTTCTTTCGTTTGGGCATGACCCCAGCAGACCCCGGATCCGTACGCCCCGCCAGCGCCTATCACCGGCCTGTGGATAACCCTGTCCCGGAGGTCGCCTGTGGACAGTGATCGGCCCGCCGATCAGGCAAGAGCGAGGAAGAGCTTCTCCATCTTCTTGGTGTCGACACTGTCGCGACCGCCCTCGGCGAGGCACTTCTCCAGCCCGGTGGCGACCAGCGCGTAGCCACCTCGGCTGACCGCCTTGTTGACCGCCGCGAGCTGGGTCAGTGCGTCTTCACACTCCGACCCCTCCTCGAGCATCCGGATCACGGACGCGAGGTGCCCATTGGCCCGCTTGAGTCGGGTGATGACGGCCTTGATCTCGTCAGGCTCGAGCTGCATCGTCGTCCTTCTTCTCTCCAGTGAGTGCTTCCAACATGCCAGTGAGGCGCTGACGCGCGTCGGCCGCGACCTCGGCGACGCCGGCGTCCGAGCTGAACGAGGTCATCGCGGCCGGGTCGAAAACCTCCACCCGGGTCTCCTCGCCCTCCGCAGCGACCACGACGTTGCACGGCAGCATCGTCGCGATCCGCGGATCTGCCTCGAGCGCGCGATGTGCGAGCTGGGGCATGCAGGCTCCGAGGATCACCTGCTGCGGTATGTCCACGCCGAGCTTGGCGCGCAGGGTCGCGGTCAGGTCGATCTCGGTGAGGACGCCGAACCCGGCGTCGCCGAGGAGGTCTCGTACACGCGCCAAGGTCTCCGCGTACGACGCGGGGACGGTGGCGCTCAGGGTGAAGCTGGTCATCGGTTCTCCTTCGTCTTCAGCGATTCTATAACCCCCCAGGGGGTTATGCTACCGTCTCAACTGTAACCCCCCGGGGGGTTACGAAGCCGAGGAGGGACACCTCCTCCACCGCGGCCGAAAGGAGCCATCATGACCACCACTACTGACCATTCCTCGCCCCACGGCAAGAGCGTCCTGCGAGACCTGGGGCCGCTCCACCAGGAGCTACGCCGCGCCATCCCCGACGTCTACAAGGGCTGGGGCGGGCTCTCCAAGGCGGCCTTCGCCGACGGTGCGCTCGACCGTAAGACCAAGGAGCTGATCGCCTTCGCGATCGGCGTGGTCGAAGGCTGCGACGGCTGCATCGCCTCCCACGGTCAGGCCGCCGCTCGCGCCGGCGCGAGCCCCCAAGAGGCAGCCGAGGCCATCGGCGTCACCTTCCTCATGCACGGCGGTCCCGCCACCATCCACGGCGCGCGAGCCTTCGACGCGTTCTGCGAGTTCGTCGACGCCCTCGACGCCGGCGAACCTCCCGCCTGACCACCACCCAGATCCACAGAAGCAGGAACCGAACAATGTGTCGCCCCGTCCGCTGCAAGAAGTGCAAGAAAACCACCTGGGCCGGCTGCGGCCGCCACGTCGCCACCGTCAAGGCCTCCGTGCCCACCGGTCAGTGGTGCCCCGGGCACTCCGCCGACCCCAAGGACCCCAACGGCACCTTGCTGAGTCGCATCCTCGGCCGCTGACCACCCTGCTCGACCGCCAGAGCACGCGAAAACTGTCGGAGGCGGCACCTATCGTTCCGAGCAACGCTCATCGCGGCCAGGAAGGGCAGACGTGACAGCTCTTGCAGATCTCGAACTCTCTGCGCGCGATCTGGCGGCGCGGCGAACCTGGGTCGAGCGTGAGCTGGAGCTACAGGACGGCGTGGCCAGCCGGGCTCAGCTCACCTTCGGCGGATACGCACCGAACGACATCCGTCGCGCGATCAGACGCCGCGAGATGCAGTTGGTCCATCGCGGCGTCTACGTCACCCACACCGGCCCGCTCACCTGGCGCCAGCGCGCCTGGGCGGCGGTGCTCTACGCCGAGCCCGCCGCCCTGTGCGGCCCATCGGTCCTAGAGCCGACGCGCATCGACGATGCCGATGCACCCATTCACGTAGCCATCGACCACACCCGCCGCCTCGACCCACCTCCCGGTGTCGTCATCCACCGTGTCGTCGGCCTCTCCCGCCAGATCTTCGCCGGCGACCGCCCACCCCGCCTCAAGCTGGAGGACAACGCCCTCTTCCAGGCGCGATACGCAACCTCCGAGATGGATGTGATCGGCCTCCTGACCGACACGATCGGCCGCCGCGGAGTGACCACCAACGCCGTACGCACCGCCCTGAAGCGCCACCCGCGGCTCCCCCGGCGCGCCTTCATCACTGACCTCCTCGCCGACGTAGACAGCGGCACCTGCTCGGTCCTCGAGCACGCCTACCTCACCCGCGTCGAACGCGCCCACGGCCTCCCGCCGGGCACCCGCCAGAGCGAAAGACTGACGCCGAACGGCAAGGAGTTCCGCGACGTCGAGTACGAGGCGTACGGCCTCGTAGTCGAACTCGACGGCCGGCTCAACCATGAGTCCTGGCGAGCTCAGGGCCGCGACGCCGACCGCGACCTCGACGATCTCGCTCTCGGCGGCAAGCTCACCGCCCGCGTCCGCTGGCCCCAGGTATTCGAGACTCAGTGCCGAACCGCCGCCAGAGTCACCCAACTGCTGCACCGGCGAGGTTGGACGAAAGACCCGAAAAGGTGCGGAGACGAGTGCACGCTGGAGAGCTGGAGGTGACGTGGGAGTCCCCGATGTCACTGGGTGGCACGGGGACTCCCACGTCACCGGGTCAGCCTCGGCGCCCGCCGCTGTGGACGTGCACGTGAAGGTGCTTGGAGTCTTGGTACGCACCTAGATTGGTGAGCACAGCCGCCGCGCCATGCTCGAGCTCCACGTCTCTGGCCACTGCTTGGACTACGCCGAACAGCTCACGTACATCGGCCTCATCCTCGTCGCTCACGGTCGTCAGCGAAGCGATGTGGCGTTTGGGCACCACCACGATGTGGATCGCCCAGAACGGACGCGTGTGATGGAACGCCAGCACGTGTTCGTCCTCGTGCACAACGTCCAGGCAATCCGGGTGCGGGATCGCGACATCACAATAGAAGTCGGTCCCCGCATACGGGACGTCAGCGCCAGCTGAGCTCATCCGGAAACCCTATGTTCCCCGCGACCTGGGAGTCCTGAGGTCACGCAGTGACACCGGCACTCCCACGTCTCGGACCTCAAGTGATCGGCGTGCCTTGATGATGCACGAGACGCCAACCCTCCGGACGACGTTGCCACAGCGAGGTTCGATGGGCGCTGCGCTCGCCACGGACCGACTGCCACCGGAGGATGACCATGTCGTCCGCGATCACGCGCCCAGTGAGTTCACGCTCGATGTCAGGAGTGTCATCGTCCTCGCTCGCGAGCATCTCGAGAGTCGACGCCGCGTCCCATAGGCGGCCCGAAGCACCGATCTCCTCGAAGTCTGGCGCCAGGAGCTCCCTGAGACGACCCGGATCGGCCCGAGCCGTCGCAGTCTGCAATTCGCGTTCGAGGGCCATCACGTCAGCAAGATCCGCGTCACTCACACACCGCAGGCTATCCGCGTGCGACGCGGGAGTCCCGAGGTCACCCAGCGACACCAGAACTCCCACGTCCCCGAAAACGAGCTGGTCCCGCACCCTTGCTCGGGTGCGGGACCGGACTCAGTCACTCAGAACTCAGCTGCAACCGGAGGTCGAGCCGCAGCCCTCGCAGACGTAGCAGGAGCCGGCGGGGCGCATCTTGGTGCCGCAGGTGAAGCAGAGCGGGCTGTCGATGGCCATGCCGCTGATCGACTCGAGCAGCTCGGTGGTGGTGTGGGCGGTGGCCTTGGGCGCCTCCTCGACGACCTCGGCCTCCTCCTCGATCTCGGCCTCGACCGGCTCGGCGACGGGTGCCGCCGCGGCCCTCGGGGCCGGAGCCGGCTTCTGGACCAGCTCGGCGGCGGTGGTGCCGTTGCCGAGCTGCTCGTAGGAGCCGGTCTCGAGGTAGCGCTGACGCTCGTCGGCCGAGTAGATGCCGAGAGCCGAGCGGTCCTCGAAGGACATGTAGTCCAGCGCCAGCCGGCGGAAGACGTAGTCCATGAGCGACTGCGCCATGCGTACGTCCGGGTCGTCGGTCAGACCGGCGGGCTCGAACTTCAGGTTGGTGAACTTGGAGACGTAGGTCTCCAGGGGCACGCCGTACTGAAGGCCGACAGAGACCGCGATGGAGAAGGCGTCCATGACACCGGCCAGGGTCGAGCCCTGCTTGCCGAGCTTGAGGAAGACCTCACCGAGCTCGCCGTCGGCGTGGGCACCAGAGGTCATGTAACCCTCGGCGCCACCGACCGTGAAGGAGGTGGTGCGCGAGACGCGGGACTTCGGCAGGCGCTTGCGGGTCGGCGCGTAGACGATCTTCTCGATGATCTTCTCGACGACCTCGGGCTCGACCTCGGCCTCAGCAGCCACGGCGGCGGTGGAGAGGCCCTGGTCCTTCTTGGCGCTCTCCGACTTGCCGTCGGCCAGCGGCTGGCCGACCTTGCAGTTGTCGCGGTAGATCGCGGTGGCCTTCAGGCCCAGCTTCCACGACTCCATGTAGACCTGCTCGATCTCCTCGACCGTCGCGGTCTCGGGCAGGTTGACGGTCTTGGAGATCGCACCGGAGAGGAACGGCTGGGTCGCCGCCATCATGCGTACGTGGCCCATCGGCTGCAGCGCGCGCTTGCCCATCGCGGTGTCGAAGACCTCGTAGTGCTCCTGGCGCAGGCCGGGGGCGTCGATGACGTGGCCGTGCTCGGCGATGTAGGCGACGATCGCCTCGATCTGCTCGGGCTGGTAGCCCATCTTCTTCAGCGCACGCGGGATCACCTGGTTGACGATCTGCATCGAGCCGCCGCCGACGAGCTTCTTGAACTTGACCAGCGAGAAGTCGGGCTCGATGCCGGTGGTGTCGCAGTCCATCATGAAGCCGATGGTGCCGGTCGGCGCGAGCAGCGAGGCCTGGGCGTTGCGGAAGCCGTTGACCTTGCCGATCTCGACGACGTCGTTCCACACGCGGGTCGCCGCGTCGATGATGTTGCGGTCGACCGGGTTGATCGAGCGGACCGCGTCGTTGGCGGCCTGGTGCTTGCGCATGACCCGCTGGTGGGCCTCGGCGTTGCGAGCGAACCCGGCGTACGGCCCGACGACACCGGCCAGCTCGGCCGAGCGCTTGTAGCCGGCACCGGTCATCAGCGAGGTGATGGCGGCGGCCATCGTGCGGCCACCCTCGCTGTCGTAGCCCAGACCCATCGCCATCAGCAGCGCGCCGAGGTTGGCGTAGCCGATGCCGAGCTGGCGGTAGTCGCGGGTGGTCTCGCCGATCGCCTCGGTCGGGAAGTCGGCGAAGCAGATGGAGATGTCCATCGCGGTGAAGACGACCTCGCAGGCCTGCTGGAAGCGCACGGCGTCGAAGGTGTCGTCGTCCTTGAGGAACTTCAGCAGGTTCAGCGACGCCAGGTTGCAGGAGGAGTTGTCCAGCGACATGTACTCCGAGCACGGGTTGGAGCCGGTGATCCGGCCCGTCTCCGGGTTGGTGTGCCAGTCGTTGATCGTGTCGTCGTACTGCAGACCCGGGTCGGCACACTCCCACGCGGCGATCGAGATCTTGCGGAACAGCTCGCGGGCGTCGATCTCCTCGATGACCTCACCGGTCGTACGCGCCCGGAGGCCGAACTTCCTGCCCTCCTCGACAGCGCGCATGAACTCGTCGGAGACGCGCACGGAGTTGTTGGCGTTCTGGTACTGCACGGACGAGATGTCCTTGCCGCCCAGGTCCATGTCGAAGCCGGCGTCGCGCAGCGCGCGGATCTTGTCCTCCTCGCGCGCCTTGGTCTCGACGAACTCCTCGATGTCGGGGTGGTCGACGTCGAGCACGACCATCTTCGCCGCGCGGCGGGTGGCGCCACCGGACTTGATGGTGCCCGCGGACGCGTCGGCGCCACGCATGAAGGAGACCGGGCCGGAGGCGGTGCCGCCGGAGGACTTCAGCAGCTCCTTGGAGGAGCGGATGCGGGAGAGGTTGAGACCGGCACCGGAGCCGCCCTTGAAGATCAGGCCCTCCTCCTTGTACCAGTTCAGGATGGAGTCCATGGAGTCGTCGACCGAGAGGATGAAGCAGGCCGAGACCTGCTGGGGGGACTCGGTGCCGACGTTGAACCAGACCGGCGAGTTGAAGGCGAAGTGCTGGTTGACCAGCAGCCAGGTGAGCTCGCGACCGAAGAGGTCGGCGTCGGCCTCGGAGGCGAAGTAGTCGTTCTCCTTGCCGGAGGCGACGTAGGTGTTCACGACGCGGTCGATCAGCTGCTTCAGGCTCTGCTCACGCTTCTCGGTGCCGAGCGCGCCGCGGAAGTACTTGGTCGTCACGATCGTCGAGGCATTGATCGACCAGAAGTCGGGGAACTCGACTCCGGTCTGCTCGAAGACGGTCACGCCGGTCTTCCAGTTCTTCTGGACGACGTCGCGCCGCTCCCAGGTGATCTCGTCGTAAGGGTGGACGCCGTCGGTGCTGAAGATCCGCTCGATCTTCAGCCCGGCGCCTGCCTTAGCCGATGCCCGTGCCTCTGCTGCCGTGTCTGTCATTTCGTTCCCCCTGTTGTCATCGATCGCTGTGCCGTACTGCTGGTCGGTGCTGATGGTGGAGTCCTTGCTCTGTTCTATCTGTTTCCGCTGGTTGTGCCGTTGAATGGCCCGAGCAGGTCGCTTCCCCACGGCCTGCCCGGGCCGGTCTGTGCCATCCCTATTTCATGGCCGTGGGACCTAGTCGGAGCCCACCGGGGCCTCGACCGGATGTTCTGTCTCGAAGTCCTGGACTTCTCGTTCCGTACGCAGCATCTGGATCTCACGCTCGAAGTCCTCCACCGAGCCGAAGGCCCGGTAGACGCTCGCGAAGCGCAGGTACGCCACCTCGTCGAGCTCGCGCAGCGGCGCGAGGATCGCCAGCCCCACCTCGTTGCTGGGAACCTCGGCCAGCCCCTGGCTGCGCAGCGCCTGCTCGACCTCCTGGCCGAGGCAGGCGAGCTGGTCCTCGGTGACCGGCCGGCCCTTGCATGCCTTGCGTACGCCGTGCACCGCCTTGTCGCGGCTGAACGGCTCCGCAGCGCCGGAGCGCTTGGCCACCATCAGCTGCATCTGCTCGACGGTCGTGAACCGCTTCCCACATTCCTGGCAGACCCGGCGGCGCCGGATCTGGCCACCGTCCTCGGCCACGCGGGAGTCGAGCACCTTGGTGTCGCTGTGTCGGCAGAACGGACAGTGCACGGTAGAGCCCCTCTCGTGAGACCTGTGGATCCAGGCCGTCTCATTGGCGGCCCGAGCCTGTGGAACCTGTGGATATGAGCGTGAGTCCCTGTGGAACAACACCCACATCGCTGTGGGCCATCCGCCCGTTCATGTGAACTAGATGTGGATAACTACAGCGGTGTAACTACTAGATGTAGTGGTAACCGTACGCCCGCCCCCACGGCGATGCAAGCGAGGGTCGGGTTTACCCGCGTGTCCGGCGTGTCGCCGGTCAAACACCGAAAGATTCCGGTTCAGCAGCGACGGACTGGCCCAGATGAGTAAGAATGACCCCCGTGACAAACATCTCCGGAGGAAATCGCGTCGGGTCGCGGAGAGGCACGCGCCCCAGAAGCGGTCCCCGGCCACCTTTCATCTTGCCTGCGATCGCGACACTGGCCTTCCTCGTCATCTGGGGAGTGCTCGTGTGGGTCGCCGTCGGTTTCGGGGCCGACGCACGGGGAGGCGATTCCGGCGCCTGGGCGAAGCTCGCCATCGCGGCGGTCGTTGCAGTCGCCTGCCTCTTCCTGACCTTCACCTTCGCCGGGAAGGCCTGGCGGGCCTTCTCCGGCTCCCCCACCACGCCACCCACCGACGACTACGCCGGAAGCCACTCCAACGCCTACGTCGAGGAGCAGGACTACTCGGCCCCGGCCTACTCCGACCAGGCCTACCCGGAGCAGGACTACCCGGAGCAGGACTACTACGGCACGGGCTCCTACGGCTACGACGACACCGGTTCGTACGGCCGGCACAGCTCCGACACCGGGAGCCAGCCGCCCTACGGCGACACCTCGAACCGCTCGGCCTACACCGACACCGGCTCCCAGTCGCCGTACGGCTACCCCAGCAGCGATCAGGGCTACGGCAACACCGGCAGCCGAGCAGCGTACGGTGCGTCGGCTTACCAGCCCCCGACCAGCCCGCCACCTTCCCCGGCGCCCTACTACTCCAGCCCGCCGACACCGACGTCGACGCCGCAGAGCACTCAGGGGTACGGCTCGCAGGGATACGGCACGGACAGCTACCCCACTCAGCAGGCCGGCTCCCCGCAGTATCAGTCCGGCGCCTACCAGACCCCGGCCGGCTACGGCCAGACCGGCTCGCGGGCTCGACTGACCCAGGACCCCGCCGCAACCCAGGCGATGCCTTCCCAGCGTCAGCCGCAGGACCCGCCGGTCGAACCGGACGACGAGTGGCCGCCACGGCACGGCACTCGCAACAAGCAGTGGCCGCCAGCCGAGCCGGACAGCCCCTACCGCGGGCGCCACTGAGAGCGCCTTCGGAAACCCGGCGCCTGGCCGGCGCTTCCGGGTTTCCGAACGCGCTCCAATACAGCGAGAGTGCTGCAGACGCTTCCCATCGTCTGCAGCACTCTCACCTTTCCCCGGTAGCCGGCTGCCAGGGTGCCCGCTGCGCGGGCTGACGGAGCAGCCGGACATCTATAGCGGCGCGCTACGGCGCGGTCGGGATGATCAGGGTCTGGCCGGACACGAGCATCGAGGACTCGAGGCTGTTGAGCTCCTTGATCGTCTGCTCCATCTCCCGAATCGAGGAGTCGGTGCCGGCGACGGCCTTCGAGGAGATGTCCCAGAGCGTGTCGCCATCGCCGACGACCATCGTGTGGGCGGAGGGGGAGGGACTTTTGTCCGCACCGTTCTCCACCGCGAACGCCACCTTCGCCCCGATCAGTGCGATCCCGAAGAGCACGACGAGCGCGAATGCGAACACGACGACTCGGCCGCGACGAGTGAGCCGCACGCTCGAGCGTCGCACCTCCGGCGCCGGACGCGGCGGCTCGGCTACGGGCAGCACATAGACTGTTGCACTCATCTCACGGCCTCCTGATCACCAGTCTCTCGATCACGTGTTCGATCGAGCACATGTTCGAAGGTAGATCACGTGTTCGAACAACGCAAGTAGCGACCCCAAGAATTTTCGAACGCCGACACGCGCCGCCCACGAGGTCGAACAAATGTTTGATGTCGTGGTGCCAGAGGGACTAATGTGGTGACATGACCACGCAGAAGACAGGCACCGGATCAGGCGGTTCGAAGAAGAGCCGCGTCCGCGAGCTGCCCGACGGGCCGCCGGACGCGACCGGGCTCACGCCGCGTCAGCAGCGCATCCTCGCTCACCTGCGCGACAGCATCGAGCAGCGCGGCTACCCGCCCAGCATGCGCGAGATCGGCGCAGCGGTCGGGCTGACCAGCACCAGCAGTGTCGCCCACCAGCTCCGTGCGCTGGAGCAGCGTGGTCTGATCCGCAAGGACCCGAAGCGGCCGCGCGCCCTCGAGGTCTTCCTCCCGGAGGTGATGGCCCACCGCAAGGCCATGTCCGGCGAGGAGCCCGAGTCGACGATCTCCGCCGAGGCCGACATCAACCCCAACCCCGATGCCGCGATGGTCCCCCTGGTCGGGCGGATCGCGGCCGGTGGCCCGATCCTGGCCGAGGAGACCTCGAGCCAGCAGAGCATCGAGGACGTCTTCCCGCTGCCCAAGCAGCTGGTCGGCAACGGCGATCTCTTCCTGCTCTCGGTCTCCGGTGACTCGATGGTCGACGCGGCGATCTGCGACGGCGACTTCGTGGTCGTGCGCCAGCAGCCGACCGCCGAGAACGGCGAGATCGTCGCCGCGCTGATCGACGGCGAGGCCACCGTCAAGACGCTCTCCCGCAAGGACGGCAAGGTCTGGTTGCTGCCGCACAACGCTGCGTACGAGCCGATCGACGGCACCCACGCGACGATCCTCGGCAAGGTGACTGCGGTCCTGCGCAGCCTCTGAGTCCTGCGCCACCTCCCGGAACGAGTCCGGGAACACTGCGTGAGATCCAGCCGCCGGCCCATGACAGGGCCGGCGGCTGCGTCGTTCCCTACAGCGTGACCCAGACGCAGATCGACCGCCGCACCCGCACCGCTCCGGCCGCGGACGCGACCCCGGAGAACGTACGTTTCGGGGTGGTCTCCTGCTCCAACCTGCAGGCCGGCTGGTTCGCGTCCTACCGCCACCTGGCCACGCGTGAAGACCTGCACGCGATCCTCCACCTGGGCGACTACCTCTACGAGTACGGTCCCGGCGAGTACGGCTATGGCATGGCCAACGAGAACGTCCGGCCGCACGAGCCGGCCCGCGACGCGTGGATGCCGCTGCGCGTGGACGGCACAGCCGCGGTGGAGACCGCCCCCTCCAAGATCGACGGCCACCTCCACGACCGCATCTACCGGCGGCCGGGTTTCGGCAACCTGCTCGAGGTGAGCATGCTCGACCTGCGCATGTCTAGGCCGTGTCCCCCGGACACAGCGGCGCTCTGCGCTTAGACTGCCCAGGTCTGCCTTCCCGAACGTCTGGTATCTCATGCGAAACATTGCCCGCCGGATCAACCGCAAACAACGATCCCTCGTCTTGATCGCAGGCATGGTCGTCGCGACGTTCGTCGCCACCATGCCCGCAACCGGCTCGACGCCGGCGACCTCGGTGAGGACCGGCGGTGACACCAGCGCCGAGCAGCCGGTGACGGAGAAGGCGGCCCGGGAGGCGCTCGCCGCGGCCAAGAAGGTCAAGCGCAACCAGTCGGTGCGCGGCACCCGGCAGGTCGTGCCCGGACGGCATGTCGCCGGCCGGCCCGACGCGACCATCGCGCTGACCGACCTGTGGAACGCCAAGGATGCCCTGGACGGCTCCAACAAGGCCGCCGCGCGGGAACTGCTCGCCCGCCCTCGCACCGCGGCCCAGACCTGCAGCAACGCGGTCTGCGTCCACTACACGCCGGGCAAGGGCGGCGACCGCGCCTCGACGACGTACGCGACCCAGGTCCGTGACGTGGTCACGAAGGTCCACAACCTCTACGTGCAGGCGGGCTACCGCAAGCCCGCCGCCGACAAGGCGGTCACCCCGGGCAAGGTCGACATCTACCTGGAGAACCTCTACGACGAGGGCTACTACGGCTATTGCGCGCCCGAGACGAAGGTCTCCAAGACCGCCGCGACGGCCTACTGCGTCCTGGACAACGACTACGCCACCAGCGAGTACGGCTCGTACAACACGCCCACCGAGAACCTCCGGGTCACCGCCGCTCACGAATACTTCCACGCCGTCCAGTTCGCCTACGACGCCGGCGAGGACCGCTGGATGATGGAATCCACGGCGACCTGGGTCGAGGACGAGGTCTACGACAGCATCAACGACAACCGGCAATACCTGGGCTACGGCCAGCTCGAGGACCAGCGCAAGCCGCTGGACAACTCCTACGCCTCCAACCTCGGCATCTACGGCAACTGGATCTTCTTCCGCTACCTCTCCGAGCGCTTCGCCAGGGAGCGGGGTGGCCTGCCAGCCGTGGTCCTCGATATCTGGAACCGAGCCCCGTCGACCTACTCCACCCTCGCCATCCGCCGGGCGCTCGCCGACCGCGGCACCACCCTGAAGACGCAGTACGCCCGCTTCGCCGCCGCCAACCTGGCGCCCTCGAAGACCTACAGCGAGGGCGGCGCCTACTATGCGCCGGTCTACGACGGCCGCACCGCGCTGCCCGCCAAGCGACAGACCGTCGACGGCAAGTTCACGCTGAAGCACCTCACCTACGCCTCGCAGCGCCTCGTCCCGAAGAAGGTGGGCAAGGGCTGGAAGCTGCGGGTGAAGGTCGACCTGGCCCGACCCAGCGCCAACGCCGCCATGGTCAGCGTCTTCCGCACCGACGGCACCCGCAGCGTCTACTACCTCAAGCCCAACAGCAAGGGCATCGCCACCAAGACCATCGAGGGCTTCTCCTCCAAGCGGATCCGCAAGGTCGAGGTCACCTTCGCCAACGCGAGCAGCAACTTCAAGTGTGGCCAGGGCACCGCGTTCTCCTGCCACGGCGTCGCGACCCCTGACAAGGCCACCCATCGCTGGTGGGCGAAGACCTACCGCTGAACCAACCCACGTCGACTCGGCTCGTCATAACGAGCCGAGTCGGCGTGCATCTCGGTCAGGCCGAGGCCATCTCAGAGAGACGCTTCAGTGCCTTACGCACGACCTCGGGGTCGGTCGTGGCCCACATCGGCGGCAGGCTGGCCTTGAGGAATCCGCCGTAGCGGGCGGTGGCGAGGCGGGCGTCCAGGACGGCCACGACGCCGCGGTCGGTGGTGGTGCGGATCAGCCGGCCTGCCCCCTGCGCGAGCAGCAGCGCTGCATGGGTGGCGGCGACCTGCATGAAACCGTTGCCGCCGGCCTTGTCGGCCGCCTGCTGCCGGGCCGACATCAGCGGGTCGTCGGGCCGCGGGAACGGGATCCGGTCGATGATCACGAGCTGGCAGGTGTCGCCGGGGACGTCGAGGCCCTGCCACAGCGACAGCGTGCCGAAGAGCACCGTGTGCGGGTCGGCGACGAACTGCGCCGCGAGCTCGGGCAGCTGCGCGTCTCCCTGGGCCAGCGTGGTCAGGTGAGGCAGCTTCTGGCGCACGACCTCGGCGGCGGCCTCGGCGGCGCGCCGGGACGAGAAGAGCCCGAGCGTACGCCCGTCGGCGGCGTCGACCAGGTCGACGATCTCGTCGAGGGTCTTGGCGCCCATGCCGTCACGTCCAGGAGGAGGCAGGTGGCGCGCGACATAGAGGATCCCCTGCTTGCCGTAGTCGAACGGGCTGCCGACATCGAGGCCGATCCACGGCAGCACGTCATCGGTGCGCTGCGCCCCGGCGCCCACCGCGGTGCGCTCCTCTGCCTTGAGCCCGAGGGATCCGGCCACGGGGCCGAAGTCGCCGCCGAGCTTGAGGGTCGCCGAGGCGAAGACGACGGTCTTCTCGGTCAGCAGCTTCTCGCGCATCTGCGCCCAGACCTGCAGCGGCGCGACGCAGAGTCGAGGCGGGATCCGGTCACCGCCCTCGTTGAGCCAGATGACGTCGTGCTCGGAGCCCGCGGCCATCCGCTCCGCGGTGGTGAAGACCTCCTGCAGGCCACCCTTGGCCTGCTGGAAGCCGGGATCGGCGCCCTCGGAGTCCTTCGGCTTCGGCAGCGCGGAGATCGCTGACCGAGCGGCATCGCGCACCAGCACCAGGGCGTCCGAGACGACCTCGGGCAGCGTGATCAGCCGCCCGGGTGAGGTCTCGTTGATCGCCGCGCGCAACGCGTCGGACGCATCGGCGAGGTCATCGGCCTCGGATCCCTCGATGTGCTTCTGGGCCCGCCGGGCGGCCCGCTCCACCTCGGCCGCGGTCAGCTCGTCGGTCGCCGCCTGGGTCACCCGGGCGACGAGCTCGTGGGCCTCGTCGATCACGACGGCGTCGTACTCCGGGATCATCGGCACGCCCTCGATCGCGTCGATCGCGAGCAGGGAGTGGTTGGTGACGATCAGGTGGCTCTTCTGGGCCTTGTCCTTGGCGACCTCGGCGAAGCACTCCTCACCGAAGGGGCACTTGGCGGCGCCGAGGCAGTCGCGGTGGTTGACGGAGACCTGGCGCCACTCGCGGTCGGTGTGGCGGGGCGCGGAATCGCGCTCGCCGCTGCCGCTCTTCTCCGCCTGCTTCTCGGCCCAGCTGCGCAGCTCGAGGACCTTCTCGGCCATCGGGCCCAGCGGGACGTCGACCAGGGTGCCCTGGTCGTCGGGCGCGCCCTCGCGCACCCGGTGGAGGCAGGCGTAGTTGGAGCGGCCCTTGAGGACGGCGTAGGAAGCGTCGACGCCGGGGCGCGAGCCGATCGCCTTGACCAGGCGCGGCAGGTCACGCTCGACGAGCTGGTGCTGCAGCGCCAGGGTCGCGGTGGCGATCACGACGCGGCTGTCGTGGAGCAGCGAGGGGACCAGGTAGGCCAGCGACTTTCCGGTGCCGGTGCCGGCCTCGACCAGCAGGTGCTCCTCGTCGGCCAAGGCCTGGGCGACCGCGTCGGCCATCAGCACCTGACCCTCGCGGGTGGCCCCGCCGAGGGTCTCGACCGCATCCGCCAGGGCTTCACGTACGGGCGTCTGGGAGGCGGCTTCGGTTACGGTCACCCGGGCAACTTTAGCCGTGGGCGGGGACAGTCTCCGATCGGCTCTCCGCGATCCGGCGGGCGACGATCTCCCCGAACTGAATGTGACCCGCCACCGTCAGGTGGGTGTTGTCCTCGAGCATCGGCAGCTCGAGGTCGAAGACGTTGATGTACGTCACCCCGTACTCCGCCGAGACCCGCCGCATCATCTTGTTGACGACCCGGATGGCCTTGGCGCGAGAGTTCACCTTGGGTGCGCTGAGCACGATGACCTCGTGATCCTTCAGCTCGTCCAGAGTCGCCCGGAAGCCCTTCTCGACGTCGTCGAGATCGCTCTTGGAGTCGTTGATGCCGCCCTCGAGCACGACCAGGTCGGCACCTTGCGCCACCGCGTCGGGGACGCGCTCGGGGAACGAGATCGGGCCGCACCGCTCCATCAGCGCGTGCGAGTAGCCGGTGCCGCCGAAGCCGGAGACCCGCACCTCGCCGTCGAGATAGCGCGGCCAGGACAACCCGGGGTCGTCCAGCCCGAAACCAGAGGCCCAGGAGTCGCCGATCACCACGACCCGCTCGCCGGCTCCGGTCACCACAGAGGCGCGGGTCACCGACTCTGCGGCCAGCCGGGTGCACAGGTCCTGGGTCACCTCGGACTCGTGGTTCGCCTTCTGCCCCGGGAGCACGCCGTCGTCCTGGCTGCCACAGCCCGCGAGCGTGGCCACCAGGACAGCACCAGCCAGCGCGCTCACGATCGTGGCGCGCGCCGCGTGGCGTCGAGGTCGCGCGGGCAGGGGCTGCCGTCGCGAGCGGTGTCCCAGTGCGTGCACGGCAAGGCGGAGGAGGGAGGCGGCCCGGTGTTGGCCGTCGACCGACGACAACGCAGCCGGGTGCGTGCTGGGGCACAGCGCAGCAGGCATTGCCCTGCCTGCTCGACCTCTAGTCCGCATCCCTGCCCTCCGACGACTGATCGTCCCAAGTGTGAGGGACGATCCCGACATCGCCAATGTCGCAACGCCGGATCAGCGCCCAAGATCAAGCAGAGCGCGCGGTCCTCGCGTACGCAGCCAGCTCGCCGGCCAGGTCCGCGTTGGCGCGGCCCGTGACGACGGTGCCTTCGGCAGTGTGCTCGAGGTGGTCGATCTCGCCGTGCTGGTGGATCCGGTTGACCAGGTCACCCCGCTCGTAGGGAACCAGTGCGGAGAACTCGACGCCCGGCCGCGGCAGGTCGGTCTCGACGGCCTTGATCGCGGCGTCGATGCCCTCGCCGGTCTTGGCCGATACCGCGACGGAGTGGGGCTCGGCGCGCAGCAGCCTGGCGATCACCAGCGGGTCGGAGATGTCGGCCTTGTTGATCACGACCAGCTCCGGCACCTCGCTGGCACCGATCTCGGCGAAGACCTCACGCACCGCCGCGAGCTGACCCTCGGGGTCGGGGTGGGAACCGTCGACGACGTGCACGACCAGGTCGGCGTCGGCGACCTCCTCCAGCGTCGAGCGGAAGGCCTCGACGAGCTGGTGGGGCAGGTGACGCACGAAACCGACGGTGTCGGACATCGTGTAGACCCGCCCGTCCTCGGTGGTGGTGCGGCGGGTGGTCGGGTCCAGGGTCGCGAAGAGCGCGTCCTCGACGAGCACCCCGGCACCGGTGAGCCGGTTGAGCAGCGACGACTTGCCGGCGTTGGTGTAGCCGGCGATCGCGACCGCCGGGATGTGGTGGCGCTTGCGGTCGGCACGCTTGGTGTCGCGAGTGCCCTTCATCGCCTTCAGCTCACGGTTCAGCTTGGCGATCTTGGTGTTGATCCGGCGGCGGTCGGTCTCGATCTTGGTCTCACCGGGACCACGGCCACCGATACCGGCACCACCGGCGACGCGGCCACCGGCCTGGCGGGACAGGTTGCCACCCCAACCACGAAGCCGCTGCTTCATGTAGCTGAGCTGGGCGAGCTCAACCTGCGCCTGGCCCTCGCGGGACTTGGCGTGCTGGGCGAAGATGTCGAGGATCAGCGCGGTCCGGTCGACGACCTTGACCCCGGTGCGGTCCTCGAGGTTCCTGAGCTGGCTCGGGGCAAGCTCGCCGTCGGCGATCACGGTGTCGGCGCCGGTCGCGGCGACGATCTCCTTGAGCGCCTCGACCTTGCCGCGCCCGATGTACGTCGCGGGGTCGGGCGCCTGGCGACGCTGGTAGATCGCCTCGAGCACCTCAGAGCCGGCTGTCTCGGCGAGGAGCGCGAGCTCGGCCAGGGAGTTCTCGGCGTCGGTCTGGGTGCCGCCGGCCCACACGCCCACGAGCACCACTCGCTCCAGGCGAAGCTGGCGGTATTCGACCTCGGTGATGTCCTCGAGCTCGGTGCGCAGGCTCGCGACGCGCTTGAGCGCGTGCCGCTCGGCGAGCTCCATGGCACCGACGGTCGGGTCGATGTCTTCGGGATCCTCGTCGGCGTAGCCGGACTCGAAGCCATCTGCGTCGAGCTCAGTGTCGAGCGCGTCCCAGTCCTCGGTGGCCTCGAGGTCGTCAGCGAGTGAAAATTCGTGTGCGTTGTTCGTCATATACCAACAAGGGTACGGCGCCGCACCACCCGGGGGACAATGCTTATCTGAAGGCCTGTCTGAATGCTTGTCCAAGAGCGCGTCTCAGCGCTGCTCGAGAGCCTCTCGCAGAACGGTTCCGACGTCCTCCGGACGCTCGGCGACGTACGCAGCCCCGCCGGTCGCATCGGCGATCGCCTGCAGCGTGCCGAGGTCGGCGTCGGCGGTGATCCCGATCCCCAGGACGCGGACCGGCCGCCGTGGGTCGGAGGCAGCCTCGAGCTGGCGTACGAGCTCTGCCACGTCCATCGAGTCGGGGTCGTCGTTGGTGCCATCGGTGAACAGGAGCACGTCGTTGGAGGCCAGCGGGTCGTAGGAGGCGACCGCGGCCTGATAGGCCGCCAGGGCGGTGTCGTGCAGGGAGGTGCCGCCGCCGGTGCGCGCGGTGAGACCGGCGATCTCCTCGGTCAGCTGCGCACGCTGGTTCTTCGAGGCCAGCTGACGGGTGGGGACGAGCACCTTGTGGTCGGCGCCCAGCGTGCCCTCGGTCTTCTCAGAGAAGGCCCAGAGCCCGATCGCGGCGACACCGGGAAGGAGACCGACGGCCTCCGAGGCCGCCTCCTGGGTGAGCTGGAGGCGGGTCGTGGCACTGTCAGGAGCCGTCGGCCACGCCATCGAGCCGGAGACGTCCACGACCGCGATCGCCCGGGTCGGGCGAAGCCTGGCGCTCCACTCCGAGGCCGTCTCCGCAACCGCGGCCGAGTCGACGCGGGTATACGCGCCCACGTTGGGCGAAGGTTTGCCGGCTCCGGTGGTGCGGAACCCGGCCTGGGTCAGCGCGGTGTCGGCGGCACCGCTGTCGAGCACCCTGGCGAAGCTGGTGATCGAGGCGGCGATCGAGTTTCGGCGCGAGGCGTCCGCGGTGATCAGGACCGGGTAGTCGAGGACCACCGTGCCCTCCTTCGGGGCACTGGCCTTCAACGCCGGCGCGTACGTCGACCACTGCTGCTCGCTGGTCGCGGTCACTCCGCCCATGACCGTCTGCAGCTCGGCCAGGCGTCCCGAGTCGGTCGGCGCGGCGCCCTCCTCGCCGGAGGCGAGCCGCTCTGCGTACGGCTCCAGCTTGGCCTCGCTCTGGGGCTTCCCCCGGCTCGCGACGGCGGTGCCGAGCGCGCTCATCATCCGCTGAGGGTCGCCCATCAGCAGGTCGTCCTCGGCGAAGGCCTCGGCGTAGGAGGTGCGGGTGAGCCCGTCGCCGGAGACGAGCACGACCGGCGAGGAGGCCATCGAGGCCCGCAGTGTCACCGGCTCGACGGCCGGGTCGACCCGGTCCAGCCAGACCGAGGAGTCAGGGATCCACACATCGGGGAGATCGCCGTCGAGCGCCAGCGGCGCAAGGACCTGGTCGGCCTTCGCCGACTCCACCTCGATCTGGCCACAGCCGGCGTCCTCGAGGATGTTGCCCACGGCGGTCGCCGCCTCGGGAGCCACCGCGACCGTCATCTCCGGGCCGAGACAGGTCCGGTCGGCGGTCGAGTCCGCGTTGCCGTTGGAGACCAGCGCGGTCGCGATCAGGCACACGGCCAGTACGCCGGCCGCACCGGCGATCACCCCGATCGTCTCCCGCGTCAGTCGTGGCTCGCGCGGGGGCTCGCCCGGTCCCGTCGGCCCCGTGGGCTCGTCGGACTCGATGATCGCGAGCGCCTTCGACGTACTGGTGTCCGCCCTATCGGACATGCGAACTCCTTGCTCCGACATTCCGCGGAGCGGTCTGAAACTGTCCGCGGCTGGCGCACACATTAGCGGTGCGCCAGCCGTCGGGGTACTTCTTGAGGCTTGTTTACTTCGGTGGCATCCGGATGCCGCCGTCGACGCGGATCGTCTCGCCGTTCATGTAGTCGTTGGTCAGACACTCCACGACCATGCTGGCCAGTTCCGCCGGCTCACCGAGCCGGTGCGGGAACAGCACGCTCTCGCCGAGCTTGGCCTTGAACGCCTCCGACTCCGGGCCCTCGCCGTAGATCGGGGTGTCGATCAGCCCCGGAGCGACGGTGTTGACGCGGATGCCGACCGCGGCGAGGTCGCGCGCGAGCGGGAGGGTGAGGCCGACGACGCCGCCCTTGGACGAGGAGTAGGACACCTGTCCGATCTGACCGTCGAAGGCCGCCACGCTGGCGAGGTTGACGATCGCGCCACGCTGCCCGTTGGCGTCGGGCTCGTTGCGACTGATGTAGGTCGCGGCCTGGCGGCACATGTCGAAGGTGCCGATCAGGTTGATCGCGATGACCTTCTTGTACGCATCCAGGTCGTGTGCCGAGCCGATCTGGCCGTCGCGGCCGATGGTGCGCTGCGCCCAGCCGATCCCGGCCGAGTTGACCACCGCCTTGAGCGGCGCAATCTCCACGGCCCTCTCCACAGCGTTGGTGATCTGGTCGGTGTCGGTGACATCGACCGGCACGAACAGGCCCTTGATCTCCTCCGCCAGGGCCTCGCCCTTGTCCTTCTGCATGTCCGCGACGATCACCGTCGCACCCCTGGCCGCCAGCGCCCGGGCGGTCGCCGCCCCGATCCCACTGGCCGCACCGGTCACGATCGCTGTGCTATCAGTCAACTCCATGGGCAGCACCATAGACGTGACCACCCTCACGATGGTGAATACCCGTTAACCGTCTCGCGGTCAGAGCGCGGTGATGCCCTCGGCGATCAGGACGGCCGGCCCGGTGAGCAGCACACGGTCGTCGGTCGTCCAGGTGACGTGGAGCGTGCCGCCAGGGACATCGACCCGGTACGTCACATCAGCATCGCGCGCGATCGCGAGACCGTCGGCCTCGGCGGCCGCGACCATCACCGCGCAGGCTCCGGTGCCACACGAGCGGGTCTCGCCCGCGCCACGCTCGAAGACCCGCATCGCGACGTGACGCTCGGCGACACGCTCGAAGAACTCGACGTTGACCCCGTGCGGATAGACCGCCTCGTCGAAGATCGGGGAGTCGTAGAGGTCACCGACGGGTCCGTGGGGGGCGATCGAGTCGACCTCGGCGGCGGCGTGCGGGTTGCCCATGTCGACGTTGCAGGCCGACCAGAAGTGGTGGGCGACGGTGACCTGGGTCGACCCGAGCAGCCTCGGCGAGCCCAGGTCGGCGGTCCAGACCTCTCCTTCCGCGCGCAGGGTCTTGTCACCGGCCCGCGTCGCGAAGGTGACCTCGTCGCCGGCGAATCCGACCGAGCGCAGATACTCCGCGAAGACCCGGGTGCCGTTGCCGCACATCTCGGCCCGGGTGCCGTCGGCGTTGCGGTAGTCCATGAACCACTCCGCGTCGCTGACCGGACGGTCCTCACCGGTGTAGGCGGCGGTCCGGATCACCCGCAGGATCCCGTCGCCGCCGATGCCGGCACGGCGGTCGCACAGCGCCCGGACCCGGTCGGCCATCTCCTCGTCCGAGAGGGCGCCGTGCACCGACCCGTCGACGTCGGGCAGCAGCACGAAGTCGTTCTCCGTGCCGTGTCCCTTCAGATACGGGTAGGACATCAGTAGAGGAACTTCGAGTAGGTGTCAGTGCGGTAGTAGTCCTCCATCTCGGCAAGAGTACGCGGGTCGTTCTCGACCTGCTTGGCGATGACCGCACGCTTGGGGAGGTGGTCGGGGTCCCACGTCTCGGGGTCCCACAGGCCCGAGCGCAGGAACGCCTTCGCGCAGTGGAAGAAGATGTCGTCGATGTCCACGACCAGGGCGAGGATCGGTCGCTTGCCCTTCACGACCATCTCGTCGAAGAACGGTGCGTCCGAGACCAGCCGGGCACGGCCGTTGATCCGCAGCGTGTCGCCGCGGCCCGGGATCAGGAAGTCGATCCCGACGTGCGGGTTGGCGAGTACGTTGCGGTAGCCGTCGACGCGCTTGTTGCCCGGCCGCTCCGCGATCGCGATCGTCCTGTCGTCGATGACGTGCACCAGCGACCCGGCCGGGTCCCCCTTGGGTGAGGCGTCGCAGTTGCCCTCGGCGTCCGAGGTGGCGAGCACGCAGAACGGCGTCGCGGCGAGCCACTCCCTGTCGATGTCGAGGAGCGCCGGGCGCCCCTTGGTCATCGCCCGCTCCTGTGGCACGCCGACCAGGTCGACGAGCTCTTCGAGCGTGCTGATCTCAGTCCAGGTAGGGGTCACGGCCTCAGGGTACGAGGCGAGCGCGTGGGCGGCCGAATCATTTCGCCGCTCGCTCAGACCGACGGCACCTCGCCCCGGCGGGTCCGCAGCCACTCGATCGGGTCGCCCCGGTCGACCTCGACACCGGCCATCCGGAGCATCATCCGGACCAGCAGACGCCGATGGGCTGCGTACGTCAGGACGTGCGCGACCACCGACCCGATCTGGAAGCTCTCCGGCGGCTCGCAGAGGGCGTCGATGAGCCGGTCCTCCCAGGCCCCGCGCCGCTCGATGTCGCGCACGACCGCCAGCCACCGCGCCACCACGGCCTCGTGCCGTTCGACCAGCGCGACGACCGAGTCCGTGCGGCTCCGGACCGGCATCGCGAGGCCCTCGATCGAGGCAACCCAGCACTCCTTGGCCCACACCGTCGCCTCCAGGACCTGCGCGATCGACTCCTCCGGGCCGTCCCACTCGAGCACCTCGTGACCGGCCAGCCGCACCTGTGTGAGCACCTCCGCGGGCAGGCCCTTGGCGAGGTCGAGCAACGCTCGGGTGTCGTCGAGGTCGTGCATGACGAGCTGCTCGGTCAGCGGAGAGAGCACCCGCTCCTGGGAGTCGACCCATAGCGACTCCGGCGGATGGAAGTGGATCCCGTTGGGCGCCGGCAGCCAGTGGCTGACCGCGGTGGTGCTCGGTGGATGCCCGAAGGCCTTCGCATAGGCCCGCGAGAACCCCTCCATGGACTCGTACCCGGCGGCCCAGGCGGCATCGGTCACCGTGCCACCGTGCTGCAGCTGCCACGCGGCCCGTTCCAGCATCACCCGGCGCCGCATCGCCACCGGCGGCTCGCCCGCGCCCCGGGAGAGCAGCCGGTTGAAGTGATAGGGCGAGGTGTAGGCGTCGCCGGCCATCTGCGCCAGCGTGCGCGGCTCTCCGACGTCGGCACCATCGAGCACCGCGTCCAGCAGCTCCCGCAGCCGGTCCCGCCCGTGGCCGTTCACGGCGTCACCGCCCGCACCGCCGCGACGGCCTTCTCGAGACGCACAGGATCATCATATGAGACCCACACGACCCTCGGATCCTTGCGGAACCAGGCGTCCTGCCGACGTGCGAACTGCCTGGTCTTGATGGCCGTTCTCTCCATGGCATCCTCCAGCGTCGTCTCCCCCGCGAGATAGGCGGCGACCTCCTTGTAGCCGATGGCCTTCGACGCGGTCCTCGACCGCCCCAGACCCGCCTCCAGGAGCCGCGCGACCTCGTCGACGAAGCCGGACTCGAACATCTCCGAGACCCGCTGCCGGATGCGTACGTCCAGCGCCTCCCGGGAGATGTCGACGCCGATCTGGATGGAGGCCGGGTCGTGGTAGACCTGCTCGGGCAGTCGTGCGCTGAACGGCTCACCGGTCAGCTCGATGACCTCCAGAGCGCGTACGACGCGGCGGCCGTTGTCGATCTCGATCCGCTCGGCCGCGACCGGATCCAGGACTCGCAGGCGGTCGTGAAGCGCCTTCTCACCTGCGGTTTCGAGCTCCTTCTCCAGCCGCTCCCGCACCTCGTTCGAGGTGCCGGGGAACTCGAACCTGTCCAGGATCGCTCGCGTGTAGAGAGCGCTGCCACCGACCAGCACGGGTGTCTTCCCGGCCTTCCGGAGCGTCGCGATCTCCTCGCGCGCCAGCGCCTGGAAGTCGGCCACGGAGGCCGGTTCGGCGATGTCGAGGAGGTCGAGCAGATGGTGCGGGATCCCACGCCGGTCCGCGACCGGCAGCTTCGCCGTCCCGATGTCCATACCGCGGTAGACCTGCATCGCATCGGTGTTGATGATCTCGCCGCCGAGGGTCTCGGCGAGGTCGAGCGAGAGCGACGTCTTCCCGGCTGCGGTGGCTCCGACGACGGCCACGATCGGGGCTGCGGACAGGGCAAAAGATCCCAAGTCGCGTAGCCCATGTGGCCCATCGGGGTCGCGTGTCCCCCTGTTGCTGTCGTACTCCATGCAGCTAGTCTGGCCGCAAGCTGGCTCATACGGGGAGCCACCGATCAAGAGGGGGAAGCATGAGCTTCTTGGACAAGGCAAAGGACCTCGCCCAGCAGGGCATCGACAAGATCGGCGCCGACAAGATCGGCGAGGGCCTGGACAAGGCCGGCGAGATCGCCGACGAGAAGACCGGTGGCAAGTTCAGCGACCAGATCGACCAGGGCGTCGAGACTGCCAAGGGCGAAGCGGAGAAGCTGGACGGCGGCAACTGAGCCCTCCACACGCCACGAGGCGGGAAGCAACCCACACCGGGTTGCTCCCCGCCTCGAGTTCATTTCGCAATACACCCAGCTGACATTTTACGTGTCGACTTTCAAAACACTGTTACGAACCTGTTGCGACTTGTGCCGTCACATGGAACGGTCTAGACCGTCTCATTCTCGTCTCACCGAATGAGGCAGCCGGGGGGCGGACGTGCGATGCACGTCCGATTCCGGTCCAATCACAACTACTCGGAAGTGTGGACCAATATGTCTGAGAACTACGGCAACAGCGACGAGCAGCAGAACTACGGCCAGGAGGGCGGCTTCGGCGGCCGGGAGTCCAGCGAGGGCTCCTCCTTCGGCTCGGAGTCCTCCAACGAGGGCGGCTTCGGCGGCCAGGAGGGCAGCCAGAGCGAGGGCGGCTTCGGCGGCGGCGAGGAGCAGTCCGAGGGCTCCTCCTACGGCTCCGACGAGGGCTCGAGCGAGGGCGGTTCCTCCTACGGTGAGCAGTCCGACGAGGGCAGCTCCTACGGTGGCGGCGAGCAGTCCGAGAGCTCGGGCGAGGGCGGCATCGGCGGCCAGGAGTCCAACGAGGGCTCGTCCTACGGCTCCGAGAGTGGCCAGAGCGAGGGCGGTCAGAGCGAGGGCGGCTTCGGCGGCAGCGAGCAGTCCAACGAGGGCGGCTTCGGTGGCGGCCAGGAGCAGTCCGAGGGCTCCTCCTACGGCTCCGACGAGGGTTCGAACGAGGGCTCCTCGAACGAGGGCGGCTTCGGCGGCGAGCAGAGCCAGTCGCAGTACTGATTCAGCTCTGCTGATCACACGGATCGAGCGCCGGGCCCGCAAGGGACCCGGCGCTCGGCGCATCACACGGAGATCTCACACGAAGATCTCACACGGAGATCGACGATCAGGCGCGGTACGCCACCCAGCCGTCGATCATGCGCTGCACCTGACCCGGCGTGAACTCGTCCATGCACGCGTCCTCGGTGTAGTCCATGAAGTTGTGGATCGGGTCGAGGCCAGGAGCGGTGCAGGTGTCGGAGCCCTCCGGGCAGCCGAAGGCCGGCGCAGCCTCGGCCGGGGTGTCGGCGACCTGGTCACCCTTGCCGCGACAGCCACCCTGGAAGGTGTGGTAGAGGTGCAGCCAGTGGCCGACCTCGTGCGTGGCCGTGTCGCCCTCGTCGTACGGCGCCGCCGAGCCACCCGGCAGTGACTCGCCGAGGATGACCACACCGTCCTGCGACCCGATGTTCTTGGTCGGGAAGGTCGCCCAGCCGAGCAGACCGTCGTCGATCTCGCCGATGTAGACGTTGAGCGCGTTGTCGCCGCCCTGGCGCAGAGCCGCCTTCATGTCCCGCTCACCGGTCGAGCCGGAGATGATCGGATACCAGGCAGGGTTGATCGTGGTCTCCTGGCCGGCCACCTCGAAGGAGAACGGCGTGCCGGCGTACGCCGCGTTGAGCACGTCGATCTGGGCGTCGATGTTCGCCTGCGGGACGGCGCCGGTGGTGGCGTTCTCCTGGATGACGTGGATGTAGGTCGGGATGGTCGTCGCGGCGAGGTTGGCGGTGCCGCCCTTCTTCCCCTCCGCGGCCAGCGCGCTGGAGAGCGCCTTCTCCTTGGCCTCGGTCTGCTTAGCCGTCAGATGGTTCGTGTCGCGGACCTGCTTGGTCCCTTCGGCGACGCGGGCGGCGCCGACCTCGTGCGGGTCGAAGCAGGCATCTCCTCCTGCGGACGCCTGCATCGCGCCCGCCGGGGCCGCGGCTGCCAGGCCTGACGCCACGAGAACACCGAGTGCGCCCATCGCCGCTGCTCTGTTGACCAGCTTGGGAATCGACATGGGGGTATCCCTTCCTGAGACAAGTTGCCTCAGGCTAGAGCAGGAATACCCTCAGGGGGAGGGGTACCACGGAGAATTTGCTGTACGCGCGGCGGCAAGCCGAACGATCAGCCGCAGGTCGGCGCAGCGGGCAGCGGAGCGGGAACGCCGACCGAGGGCATGCCGAGCCCGACCGAAGCGGCCTCGGGCTCGGGTCGACCCTGGCGCGCCTCCCAGGCGTCACCGGAACGGGTGCGGCGTACCTCGAGCACGGGGTTGTCCGCGACCAGGTGGTGCGGGGCCGCGTAGGTGATCTCGACCTTCACCATGTCGCCGGGACGTACGCCCTCGGCGCCGGCAACGTTGAAGTGGACGAGCCGGTTGTCGGGAGCACGGCCGGAGAGCCGGTGGGTCTCGGCGTCCTTGCGGCCCTCGCCCTCGGCGACCATCAGCTCGAGCGTACGTCCGACGTTCTTCTTGTTCTCCTCGTAGGCGATCTCGTTGACGAGGTCGACGAGCCGGCCGTAGCGGTCCTTGACCACCTCGGGAGAGATCTGGTCGGGGAGGTCGGCGGCGGGGGTGCCGGGACGCTTGGAGTACTGGAACGTGAAGGCGGAGGCGAAGCGCGACTCGCGGACCACGTCGAGGGTGCCCTGGAAGTCCTCCTCGGTCTCCCCCGGGAAGCCGACGATGATGTCGGTGGTGATCGCCGCGTGCGGGATCGCCGCACGGACGCGCTCGATGATGCCGAGGAACTTGGTCGACCGGTAGGAGCGGCGCATCGCCTTGAGGACGCGGTCGGAACCCGACTGCAGCGGCATGTGCAGCGACGGCATCACGTTGGGCGTCTCGGCCATCGCCTCGATGACGTCGTCGGTGAACTCCGCGGGATGCGGCGACGTGAACCGGACCCGCTCCAGCCCCTCGATCTCGCCACAGGCGCGAAGCAGCTTCGAGAACGCCTGCCGGTCACCGAACTCGACGCCGTAGGCGTTGACGTTCTGGCCCAGCAGGGTCACCTCGGTGACACCCTCGGCGACCAGCGCCTCGATCTCGGCGAGGATCTCGCCCGGTCGCCGGTCCTTCTCCTTGCCGCGCAGGCTCGGGACGATGCAGAACGTGCAGGTGTTGTTGCAGCCCACGCTCACCGACACCCAGGCGGCATAGGCCGACTCGCGCTTGGTCGGCAGCGTGGACGGGAAGACCTCGAGGGACTCCAGGATCTCGACCTGGGCCTCCTCCTGCACCCGGGCCCGCTCGAGCAGCACCGGGAGCGAGCCGATGTTGTGCGTGCCGAACACCACGTCGACGTACGGCGCCTTCTCGGTGATCGTCGCTCGGTCCTTCTGCGCGAGGCAGCCGCCGACGGCGATCTGGAGGTCCGGGTTGGCCTGCTTGATCGGAGCCAGGTGGGAGAGGTTGCCGTAGAGCTTGTTGTCGGCGTTCTCCCGGACCGCGCAGGTGTTGAAGACGACCACGTCCGCCTGCGCGCCCTCGGTCGCCTTCAGATAGCCGGCATCCTCCAGCAACCCGGAGAGGCGCTCGGAGTCGTGGACGTTCATCTGGCACCCGTAGGTGCGGACTTCGTAGGTGCGCACCGCCGAAGCGGAGCCAGAGGCGATCGACGTAGTCATAGCGCCTTCAAGCGTACGACCGCAGGGGCCGCGTCGAGGAATCCAGCGCGGATGACCGGTGCGGCGGGCGTACCGAATCTTGTTGGTTATCTGGTTGTAACCGATCCCGGGGGCCAAGTCATAGATGTGCAATGCAGGATGTGGTTAGGTCTGCGGCATGACCGTGCTTGACACCGAACCCGCCAGCGCCCCTTCGGGAGACGCCTTGGTGGTTCTTGACCATGTCGACAAGCACTATGGCGAGCTGCACGTGCTCCGAGACATCAACTTGGAGATCAAGCGTGGCGAGGTCGTCGTGGTGATCGGGCCGTCGGGCTCGGGGAAGTCGACTCTCTGCCGCGCGATCAACCGCCTGGAGACGATCGACTCGGGCACGATCAAGCTCGACGGCAAGGAGCTGCCAGCTGAGGGCAAGGGCCTGGCCAAGCTGCGCGCAGAGGTCGGGATGGTCTTCCAGAGCTTCAACCTCTTCGCCCACAAGACGATCCTGCAGAACGTCACGCTCGGCCCGATGAAGGTGCGCAAGCTGAAGAAGGCCGCGGCTGAGGCCGAGGCCAAGAAGCTGCTCGACCGCGTCGGCGTGGGCGTCCAGGCGGCGAAGTATCCCGCGCAGCTCTCCGGCGGTCAGCAGCAGCGCGTCGCGATCGCCCGTGCGCTGGCGATGAAGCCGCAGGTGATGCTCTTCGACGAGCCCACCTCCGCGCTCGACCCGGAGATGGTCAAGGAGGTGCTCGACGTCATGGTCAGCCTCGCCAAGGAGGGCATGACCATGATCGTGGTCACCCACGAGATGGGCTTCGCCCGCGTCGCCGCCGACCGTGTCGTCTTCATGGCCGACGGCCAGATCGTCGAGTCCAACACCCCGGCCGAGTTCTTCGACAACCCGCAGTCCGAGCGCGCCAAGGACTTCCTGGGCAAGATCCTCAAGCACTGAAACGTACGTCTCGGGTGAGCCCTGGGCTCGCGAACCCTGCAACGCACCAACCCTTAATTCCAGAAGGTGGAAACGATGAAGCTCACGAAGATCGCCGCGACCCTGGGCGCTCTCGCGCTCACGGGCTCGCTCGCTGCCTGTGGCGGTAGCGACGACACCGGCTCCGACGCCGGCGGCGACAAGATCAAGATCGGCATCAAGTTCGACCAGCCGGGTCTCGGTTTCAAGGAGGCCGACGGCGACTACTCCGGCTTCGACGTCGACATGGCGGAGTACATCGCCGAGGGCCTCGGCTACGACGACGACCAGATCGAGTGGGTCGAGGCCGTCTCCGCCAACCGCGAGACCTTCCTCAAGGACGGCACCGTCGACATGATCCTGGCGACCTACTCGATCACCGACGAGCGCAAGGCCGAGGTCGACTTCGCCGGTCCGTACTACATCGCCGGCCAGGACCTCCTGGTCGCCGCCGACAACACTGACATCACCGGCCCCGAGTCGCTCGACGGCAAGAAGCTCTGCTCGGTGACCGGCTCGACCTCGGCCCAGAAGGTCAAGGACGAGTACTCCGAGGGCGTCCAGCTGCAGGAGTTCGACACCTACAGCAAGTGCGTCACCGCGATCGATGGCGGCCAGCTCGACGCGATGACCACCGACGACATCATCCTGGCGGGCTACGCCCAGCAGGACCCGGGCAAGTTCAAGATCGTCGGCGCGCCGTTCTCCGAGGAGAACTACGGCGTCGGCCTGCCCAAGGGCAGCGAGGACCGCGACAAGATCAACGACCTGATCGAGCAGGCCTTCGAGGACGGCGCTTGGGAAGAGGCGTTCAAGGACAACCTCGGTGAGTCGGGCTACGAGCTGCCGGAGCCGCCGGCCGTCGACCGCTACTGAGCAAGCTTGACGTCATGCCGAGTCGGCGCAATCGGTCCGCTGCGAAGCGGCGACCGGATTGCGCCGGCTCGGCGTGACAGACGCTTTCTGAACAATCCTGGAAGGACCCATGGATCTCTTCTCCGAGTACGGGTCAGCCATCCTGACCTCGTTCGGGCTGACTCTGAGGCTTGCCGTCTACAGCGGCATCTTCGCGCTCATCCTCGGCACCGTGCTCGCCGTGTTCCGGGTCTCCCCGGTGCCGGTGCTGCGGTTCGTCGGTGCGGCCGTCGTCTACACGTTCCGCAACACGCCGCTGACGCTGGTGATGTTCTTCGCGCTCTTCGGGCTCGCTTATCAGCTGGGGTTCAACCCGGCCCCTGACGACCTCTACGAGAACAACTTCCGTCTCGCGGTCCTGGCACTGGGGATCTACACCTCGACGTTCGTGTGCGAGGTGCTCCGAGCCGGCATCAACACGGTGCCGCTAGGACAGGCCGAGGCGGCCCGCGCGATCGGGCTCACCTTCACCCAGAACCTCACTCACGTCGTTCTACCGCAGGCGCTGCGCTCGGTGATCAACCCGCTGGCCAGCGTGCTCATCGCGATGACCAAGAACACCACCGTCGCCGTCACCATCGGGGTCGTCACCGCGACCGGCGTCAACGAGGCATCGGGCCAGATGAAGACCATGATGGAGAACGAGTCCGACCAGATCCTGCTGATCTTCATCATCTTCGCGGTCGGCTTCATGATCCTGACCCTGCCCATCGGCTTCGTCGCCAACTGGGCCTCCAAGCGATTCGCGGTGATCCGATAATGGCCGCCTCCGTTCTCTACGACGCCCCCGGCCCCCGCGCCAAGGCGCTCAACCGGGTCTACTCCGGTCTCACAGTGGTGGTGCTCCTTGTCATCGCCTGGTTCATCTGGTCGAAGTTCGACGAGACGGGCCAGTGGGAGGCCGACAAGTGGACACCGTTCCTCGAGTCACCCGCTTGGGAGAACTTCCTCATCCCCGGCATCATCGGCACGCTGAAGGCCTTCGCGGCCGGCTCGGTCCTCGCGCTCGTCTTCGGGTTCGTGTTCGCCGTAGGCCGGCTCTCCCAGAGCAAGCTCGTCAGCCTCCCTTCGGCGGTGGTCATCGAGTTCTTCCGCTCCATCCCGATGCTCCTGCTGATGATGTTCATCTACTTCATGCAGGCGCCGCTCGGATTCGATACCAGCGTCTTCTGGGCCGTCGTCCTCGGCCTGATGCTCTACAACGGTTCCGTCCTCGCCGAGATCATCCGAGCCGGCGTCGGCGCACTGCCCAAGGGTCAGACGGAGGCCGGTGTCGCGGTCGGGCTCTCGGACGGGCAGGTGATGCGTACGATCCTGCTGCCGCAGGCGGTGCGCTCGATGCTTCCTGCGATCATCGCCCAGCTGGTGGTACTCCTCAAGGACACCGCGCTCGGCTACATCCTCGCCTACAGCGAACTGCTCAATCAGATCGTCAAGCTCGACGGCAACTTCGACAACCTGCTCCCGGCGGCGATCGTGGTCGCGGCGATCTACATCGCCCTCAACACGATCCTCGGTCTCCTCGCCAACTACGCCGAAGTCCGTACTCGGCGCGTGGGACGCACCGCGGCACCGGTCGGTCACGCCGACGCGATCGACCCGGTCGCGGCCGAGGCCGAGCTCGTGCAGAAGGGCAGCGCCGGCCGCGGCGGCCTGGCGTAGCGTCAGAGCACGCAACGGCACGCTGCCCTCGGGGCGGCGTGCCGTTGCGTGCTCGCTTCGCGAGCTGACTCCTCTTACTTCTTCTTCTTCGGGGTCACCCAGAGATTGATCGTGCCCTCGATGGCCACGGTGCCGTCCTCACGGATGCCCTTGACGCGCACCGCGAGGTCACCGTCGGCGGCGTCCCACTCCTCCTGGTCGGTCTCCGCGATGCAGGTGATGTCGGTGGAGGCCTTGGCGGTATAGGAGACGGTCATCCCCTTGGGGATCCAGCGCTTGTCACGCGGGATGGTGACCTCCGCAAGGGCACCCATGGCCATCTCGAGACCGTTGCACAGCGCGATGGCGTGCACGGTGCCGATGTGGTTGTGGTTGCCCTTGCGGTTGGGGACGATGACCTCGGCGTAGTTGGGTCGCAACTGGTTGACCAGCGGGTGGATGGACCCGAAGTAGGGCGCCTTCTTCGCGAAAGCGACCGAGAATGCTCGCTTGCCGACAACCGGGACACGGTTGAAGGACTTCCAGAGGTCGTAGAGCTGGCTCATGGCAGTCAGGTTACCCGAGGGTAACCTCCTCCCCTCTCCTGGCCCGAGATCAGGAGAGGGAGAGGAAGACCTTCTCGAGCTCCTCGATCTGCTCCGGGCGATCCCCATCGGCGTGCGCGCGGCGCAGCTCGTTGGAGAGCAGCGCGAAAGCCGCCTTGTCGAGGGCACGGGTCACTGCCTTGAGCTGGCCGACCACATCGGCGAGCTCACGGCCGTCTTCGATCATGCGGAGCACGCCACCGAGCTGGCCCTGAGCCCGGCGGACTCGATTGACCACGCTCGTCGTCTCCGCGTCCCGAGGCTGGGGGACGGTCACGTCGTCAGTCAAAGTCTTGCCTTCCATCGTTTCTGGCATCATTCCTGGCTCGTTGTTGTATCCCCCGGGGGACAACGGTCCAGACCAGTTGGCGTTACGGTTCTTTTTGGTTGATTCCGGTTTTCGCCTACATGGGACCGAAGTTCGTGCTAGCTGCTTGTTGGCCACACGATCTCGACGCGGTTGCCGAACGGATCACGGACATGAAAGCGCTGGAAGCCCTCGGCGTTGTGGCGCTGGCTCCAGTCGACGTCGAAGCCGAGGTCGGCCAGCCTCGCGCCCATGGCCTCCAGGTCTGCCTCGGTCTCGACCGCCAGCGCGGGATGGGCCTTGGCCTGCGGTCGGTGCGGATCCTCGACACCGAGGTGGATCTCCGCGCCGCCCGGTGAGCGGAACCAGGCGCCACCCCGTTTGGCCAGCTCGGCCGGCTTCGGGACCTCGGTCAGCCCGAGGCCGTCGGCATAGAAGGTCCGGGCCTCGTCCTCGTGGCCGGCAGGCATGCCGACCTGCACGTGATGGAGCCGCATCATGCCGCCAGCCTGCGGGCGACCACGAAGACGCGACGGAACGGGAGGAGTACGAAACTGTTTCCTACCGAATCGTTTCGTACCGGATAGGCCCGTGCCAGACGGTTCTTGAGCTCCTCGGCGAACGGTTCGAAGAGACCGGCCTTCTCCAGCGCCGCAGCCGTGGGACGGAGACTCGTTCCGGCGATCCAGGTGAAGACCGGGTCCTCGCCGGTCAGCACGTGGAGGTACGTCGTCTCCCAGGCGTCGACCTCGAAACCCTCTCCCACCAGGACGTCGTAGTAGTCGGCCGGGTCGTGCGACCCGGGCGCCTCGAGGCGATGTCCTGAGCTTGTCGAAGGGTGACGGGTGTGCTCGGCGTACGGATCCTCGGCGGCGAGCTCCTCGCGGAGCCGGTGGCTTGGTTCGTCGAAGTTGCCCGGGACCTGGAAGGCGAACCAGCCACCCTTCCCGACCGCACCGGCGAGCGCAGGAAGCAGGTCCAGATGACCGGGGACCCACTGCAGGGTGGCATTGGAGAGGAGTACGTCGACGGAGCCCGGCACGACCGAGTCGGCCCAGTCACGAAGGTCCGCCACCGCGAAGTCGACGCCGTCGATGGTCGAGCGCGCCTTGTCGATCATCGGCGCACTGGAGTCGAGGCCGACGACTCTGGCCTCCGACCAGCGGCCGGCCGCGAGGGCGGTCAGGTTGCCGGGACCGCAGCCCAGATCGACAACGGTCTTCGGACGATCCGCGTCGACCCGGCGAAGGAGATCGACGAACGGCCGAGCTCGCTCGTCGGAATAGGTCAGGTAGCGCTCAGGATCCCATGCGGTCATGGCGTACGTCCTCTCGATTTCTCTTGATGTCAAGATATTCCGATCGTCCCGCCGACTTGTCTCGATGTCAAGATTCTCGATGGGGCGAAGTTGGGCTACGCTCTCGCCATGCGCGACGAAGTCGACGACCTGAGCGAGGCCTGGGCACACGAGCGGCCCGACCTGGACCTGGGTCCCGTCGAGATCTTCTCGCGTCTCTCCCGCCTCTCGCGTCACCTCGACCTCGCTCGGCGCGACGCGTTCTCGGGCTCCGGAATCGAGTCGTGGGAGTTCGACGTACTGGCCGCGCTGCGCCGAGCGGGCGACCCCTACGAGCTCTCCCCCGGCAGGCTGTTGCGCGAGACCCTGGTGACCAGCGGGACCATGACCAACCGCGTCGACCGGCTCGCCTCGCGCGGTCTGGTCGAGCGGCTGCCGGACCCGGCCGACCGTCGGGGCGTCCTCGTCCGGCTCACCCCCGACGGCAAGGCGACCGTCGACAGCGCCTTCGAAGCGCTGCTCGCAGCCGAGCGGGAGTTCCTCGACAGCCTCTCCGGCGACCAGCAGAGCCAGCTCACCGATCTCCTGCGCCGCCTGCTGGTCCCGTTCTCGTCCTGACGTCCGTCGGCTCACCCGCGGTGTAACACGCTGTTCGTAGGACTATCCGGTCGTTCAGATAGGGCGAGTAGTCCTACGAACGACGTGTTACAGGAGCCGCGAGCCCCTAATCGAGCACCTCAGCGGCTTCGAGCCACTCCAGCTCGAGGTCGTCCTTCTCCGCGGCGAGCTGATTCAGCTCAGCGCTGAGCTCGGCGAGGCGGGTGTAGTCGTTGACCGACTCGGCCATCGCGAGCTCGAGCTTCTGCTGCTGCTCGCCGATCCGCTCGAGCTGCTTGTCGATCCTGGCGATGACCTTCTTCGCCGCTCGCTCGTCGGCGGAGCCGGGCTTGGCCTTCGACGGGCCACCCGCTGCCGTCTCGGCCGACGCGCGCGACGCCTCGGCCGACGTACGTGACGTCTCGGCGGGGATGGGGAGACGGCGCTCGAGATACTCGTCGACACCACGCGGGAGCATGGAGATCTGGCCGTCGCCGAGCAGGGCCCAGACGGAGTCGGTGACGCGCTCGAGGAAGTAGCGGTCGTGGGAGACGACGATCAGGGTGCCGGGCCAGGCGTCGAGGAAGTCCTCGAGGACGTTGAGCGTCTCGATGTCGAGGTCGTTGGTCGGCTCGTCGAGCAGCAGTACGTTGGGCTCGGTGAGCAGCAGGCGCAGCAGCTGGAAGCGGCGGCGCTCGCCTCCGGAGAGGTCGCCGATGCGGGTGACCAGCTTGTCGCCGGTGAAGCCGAATCGCTCGAGCATCGAGGTCGCCGAGAGCTCCTGGCCGTCGGTCGTCTTGGTGACGCGCTTGATCGACTCGACGGTGGGAAGGACTCGCGCCTCCGGGTCGAGGTCGTCGAGCTGCTGGGTCAGGTGCTGGAGAGCGATGGTGCGGCCGTGGCGTACCTTTCCCACCGCAGGCGGGAGAGAGCCGTCCAGCAGCGAGAGCACCGAGGTCTTGCCGGCGCCGTTGACGCCGACGATGCCGATCCGGTCGCCCGGACCGATGCGCCAGGTGGCGTGCGACAGCAGCTGCCGCTCGCCGCGGAAGAGGTCGACGTCCTCGACGTCGATGACGTCCTTGCCGAGCCGCTGGGCAGCGAACTTCTGCAGCTCGAAGCGGTCGCGCGGCGGAGGTACGTCCTCGATGAGCTGGTTGGCGGCGTCGATGCGGAACTTCGGCTTCGACGTACGCGCCGGGGCACCGCGGCGCAGCCAGGCCAGCTCCTTGCGGACCAGGTTCTGGCGGCGTACCTCGGTGGCGGCGGCCTGACGGGACCTCTCGGCCTTGGCGAGGACGAAGGCGGCATAGCCACCCTCGTAGGCGTCGACCTGACCGTCGTGGACCTCCCAGGTGAACTGGCAGACCTCGTCGAGGAACCAGCGGTCGTGGGTGACCACGGCGAGCGCGGACGAGCGCGCGGCCAGGTGTGAGGCGAGCCAGGCCACGGCCTCGACGTCGAGGTGGTTGGTGGGCTCGTCGAGCACGATCAGGTCGTGGTCCCCGAGGAGCAGCTCGGCCAGGGCGCAGCGACGACGCTCGCCACCGGAGAGGCCCATGACGGAACGGTCGAGGTCGATCCCAGCCAGGAGCTGCTCGACGATCTCACGGAGCATGGGGACGCCGGCCCATTCATGGTCGGACCGCCCGCCGAGCACGGCTTCGCGCACGGTGTGGGAGTCGACGAGCTGGTCACCCTGGTGCAGGAACCCGACCAGCAGGCCACGCTGACGCGAGACACGACCGGAGTCTGGCTCCTCCAGGCCGGTCATCACCTGCAGGAGCGTCGTCTTCCCGTCGCCGTTGCGGCCGACGATGCCGACCCGGTCGCCGGCGTTGATGCCGAGGGAGACGTCGTCGAGGAGGGGCCGGATGCCGTACGCCTTGGAGACGTGCTCGAGGTTGAGGAGGTTCGCCATATCGTCTCCCATTGTCCCCGAGGGCGGTGAGGCAGCCAGCATCGCGGCGGCCACCCAGCGGCACACCGGGCGGACGAAGCGCCCCTGACCTGCTTAGACTCGGTGCGATGGCCGAGAAGACGCTCCGTGAGCACACACAGGGCTCGCGTCAGATGATCCTCGAAGCAGCGCTGCGGCTGGCCGCCGAGCGCGGCTATGTCGGCACGACGATGGCGCAGGTCCGCCGCGCGACCGGTCTGCCGCCGTCCTCCCTCTACTGGCACTTCTCCAACAAGGACCAACTGCTCGCCGAGGCGCTCGAGCACGGCTACACCCGCTGGAACGACATCGCCCCGCGGTGGGAGCCGACACCGACCGGCGACGACCTGCGCGAGGGGCTGCTGGCCAACCTGCGGCGTACGACGTCGGACATCCACGGCGCCAAGGCCGACTGGTGGCGGATGGGCCTGATGCTGGCGCTCGAGTCCGGACCGACAGTCGGCGACGGTCCGCGCGAGCGCTTCCTCCAGATCCGCACCCAGACGCTCGCCGAGTTCGAGCGGTGGTGGGCACAGGCGGTCGACCTTCCGGCCGCGCACATCGAGACCCTCGCGCGGCTGACGCTCGCCGCCCACGACGGTCTCTTCATCCACGCCCAGACCGACGAGTACGCCGAGCTCGACCCGCTCCGGCTGCGGCTCGCCGACGGACTGGCCGAGGTCGCGGAGCACCTCGGTGAGCAGGATCCGGCGGCCGCCCCCGAGACCGTGGAGCTGCCACCGGTGACGTACGAGGGCAGGAGCAGCAGCCGCGAGAAGCTCGTCGCGGCAGCGCTGGAGGTCGCCGCGGAGAGCGGCTACGAGGGTGCCTCGATCAGCCGGATCTGCGCCGCGGCGGAGCTGCCGGCCTCCTCGGTCTACTGGCACTTCACGAACAAGGATGACCTGTTCTCGGCCGCGGTCGACGACTCCTACCGCGCCTGGATCAACACCCAGTCCTCCTGGCAGCCGCCGAGCGCGGACTGCGACTGCGCCACCGAGCTCCCCCTGATGCTGAGGCCGCTGGTGGCCAGCCTGCGCCGACTGCCCCCGTTCCTGCGGATCGGCCTGATGCTGGTGCTGCCGAAGCGGCCCGAGCCGCTTCCCGGCCGCGACCGCTTCCTTGCCGTACGCCGCCAGTCGCGCGACGACTTCGCCGGCTGGTTCCGCGGAGCTCTCGGTGACGACGCTCCCGCGCACGCAGACGAGATGGCCGCGCTGCTGCTGGTGATCACAGACGGACTCCTCTTTGCCGAGGCGCTCGACAGCGCCGACATGCCACCGGCCACGACCTCGGACCTGCTGGCGCGACTGGTGACGGCTACGCCGTTTCATACACAAATCAGTCACTGACCTACTACCGTAGGTCCACAGAAGGTTTACGAGGCTAACGGGCGGAAACGCAGCGAACTGCATGTCGTGTCATCTATTTCCGCAGGTCAGGAATGAGATTTATCCAACATTTTCTCCACAACCTCCGGAACGATCGTTACAGTGACTGCTGTCACAGAGAGTTGGAGGCCCCAGATCCCCCCTTCGTGGTGCCTCCGTCTCAATTAAGGAGATCCCCCCATGAGCGTCACTGCTATCCCCACCCTGGCTAGTCAGCACGACCATGAAGGTGCCCCGAGGACGACCTCCTCGGCGACCCCGTCTGCGACGAAGGCACTCCAGATCCTGGAGGCATTTCTCGGAGCCGGCCCGAAGCTCGGTGTCAGCGAGATCGCTCGCACCGCGGGCCTTCCCAAGTCGACCGCCTTCCGCCTTCTGCGCCACCTCGAGCAGAGCGGGTACGTCGAGCGCACCGGCCGCCACTACGTACTCGGCCGGCGGCTCTTCGAGCTCGGCAACGCGGTGCAGATCTGCCGCCCGCAGGGCATCCGGGAGACCGCGATGCCGCATCTGGCCGAACTCTACGTGGCGACCGGCAAGACCGTACACCTCGCTATCCTCGAGGGCACCGACATCGTCATCCTGGAGAAGATCACCGGTCGCGGTGGCATCCAGCCGGACACGTACGTCGGCGGGCGAGCGCCAGCCGCCTGCTCCGCGCTCGGCAAGGCGATCCTCTCGTTCAGCGACCGCACCCACATCGCGGCCGTGCTCGAGTCCGGCCTGGTGAGGCGCACCCGCCACTCGCACGGCGACCCGGCGAAGTTCCTCGCCGAGCTCCGCCGCGCCAACAGCGAGCGCATCGCCTTCGACCGCGAGGAGGCCCAGGTCGGCATCGTCTGCGCCGGGGTCCCGATCATGATCGAGGGTCGCGCCATCGCCGCCGTCTCCGTCTCCGGCAGCGCCGCCGGATTCAACGCCGCCAGCATCACCCGGCATCTGCGCCGCGCCGCCGCCGCGATCTCCGACGAGGTCGTCTCCAGCGCCGCCTAGGCCCCGCCGAGGCGTCACATACGTCGGCCGAAACGTCACGTACGTCGGCCGAGATGGCTCAGCGCTGCCCTCACGGGCGACGCCACTGCCGGCTCGACCCCCGGGGGTGTCGCCGCGGGGGGTTGGGGGAGTTGGGGGCGACGTGGGCACCGGCGACCGGGCCCGGGGCGGTCCAGACGCGGTCGTACGCCTTGGCCTGCATCGCTCCGGCGACCTCGCGGGCGTGGGCGGCGTCGCGGCACAGCATCAGGACCGTCGGGCCCGAGCCGGAGAGCTGCACGGCCAGGGCACCTGCCTCGGCGCCGTCGGCGAAGGTCTGGGCGAGGTCGGGGCGTAGTGCGAGCGCCGGGGCCTGCAGGTCGTTGGCGAGTGCCTCGGCGAGGAGCTCCGCGTCACCCTTCTCCAGCGCCATGAGCAGGCTCTCGGGCACCTGAGGGTCGCCGACCGCGGTCCCGGCGTGCTCGTCGAAGGCGCGGTAGACCGCGGGCGTCGAGAGTCCCTGCTCGTTGCCGACCGCGACCCACCACCAGGCACCGTTGTCGGTGACCGGCTCGACGATCTCGCCGCGGCCGCCGCCGATGGCGGTGGCGCCGATGAGCGCGAACGGTACGTCGGAGCCCAGGTCCCCCGCCAGGCTCAGCAGATCCTCGTCGGAGGTCTCCAGTGACCACAGTCGGTCGAGTGCGACGAGCGTCGCGGCGGCGTCGGCCGAGCCGCCGGCGAGGCCGCCGGCGACCGGGATGCCCTTGTGGATCGCGACCTTCGCGGCCTTGTCGATGCCGTGGTGAGCAGCTAGAGCCTTGCCTGCCCGCACGACGATGTTGTCATCGCCGGTCGGGATCTCACCGAGCGCGATGTGGTCCGCCGCGGTGAGCGTGACCTGCCACTCGGCGGCCTCGCTCACCGTGACGTCGTCGTAGAGCCCGATCGCCTGGTAGACGGTCGCCAGCGGATGGAACCCGTCCTCCCGGACCGGCCCGACGCCGAGGTGGAGGTTGAACTTCGCGGCCGCGCGGACGGTGATCGTCATGAGGGAACCTTTTGAAGCGATTCGGTGATGCGTACGAAGTCCGCGATGGTCAACGCCTCGCCGCGCGCCAGCGGGTCGATCCCGGCCGCCACCAGCGCCTTCTCGGCGGCGTCGGCAGAGCCGGCCAGAGGCTTGAGTACGCCGCGCAGCGCCTTGCGACGCTGCGCGAACGCGGCGTCGATGACCGCGAAGACCTCTACCCGCGAGACGGCGGTCGACGGCGGCTCACGGTGACGCCAGTAGACGAGGCCGGAGTCGACGTTGGGCGCCGGCCAGAAGACGTTGCGGCCGATCGCGCCGGCGCGGCGTACCTCGGCGTACCAGGCGGCCTTGACCGAGGGGACGCCGTAGACCTTGGAGCCGGGCTTGGCGGCCAGCCGGTCGGCGACCTCGGCCTGCACCATCACCAGGCCGTGGCGCAGCGAGGGCAGCAGCGACATCAGGTGCAGCAGGACCGGGACCGAGACGTTGTAGGGCAGGTTGGCGACCAGGGCCGTGGGCGGCGGGCCCGGGACCGAGTCGACCCGGAGAGCGTCCGCGCGGAGCAGGCTGAACGCGTCAGCCTGGTCGGGGGCGTACTCCTGGATGGTTCTCGGCAACCGCTGCGCCAGGACCTCGTCGATCTCGATCGCGGTCACCCTCGCGCCGGTCTCGAGGATGGCGAGGGTGAGCGACCCGAGCCCAGGGCCGACCTCCACGACGACATCGGAGGCGTCGACGCCGGACTCGCGCACGATCCGGCGCACGGTGTTGGCATCGATGACGAAGTTCTGCCCGCGCTGCTTGGTGGGGCGAAGATCGAGCTCGGATGCGAGCGACCGCACCTCCGCCGGGCCCAACAGGCGCGGCGGGGTGCGGTCGGTCATGGGTACAGACTATGGCCCGAGGGCCGAAACAGCCTTACTGCGGCAGACCGAGCTGCTGCGAGCAGTGCGGCCAGGCGCCGTAGCCACCGTTGGCGTCACGGAGCTTGGTCGCCACCGCGATCTGGGTCTCGCGGCTGTTCTCGCTCGGGAGACCGGAGCCGCCGTAGGCCTGCCAGGTCTGCAGGTTGAACTGCAGACCGCCGTAGTAGCCGTTGCCGGTGTTGATCGCCCAGTTGCCACCGGACTCGCACTGCGCGAGCTGGTCCCAGACGGTGCTGCCACCGGCGAAGTTGGCCGCAGGGGCTTCCTTCTCCTTGGTGCCTACCTTGACGATGCGCGGCTCGGCCTTCTCGAGGACGTTCTGCTCGAGGACCTTCTTGGAGACGGCCTCGCCGTTCTTGAGGAAGATGCGGTACGTCACCGAACGGACCCCGTCGGAGCCCTCCTCGACGACCTCGGTCTCACCCTCGTACATCGAGGAGTCCTCGCGCTCCTCGACCGGAGCCTCGACCTTCTCGCGGGCGACCTTCTGGTTCTTGGCGGAGAAGTCGGTGAAGACGATCTTCTGACCGGTCTTCAGAGCCTTGCCGGAGGCCGGGGAGACCTTGTCCCGGCGCTCGAGGTCGACCCCGAGGTCCTTGAGCGCGTCGCCGACGGTCAGCGCGGTCACGCTGACCTTCTTGGCCTTCTTGCCGGCCAGCTCGACCTTGACGTTCTTGGGAGTGACGACGTCGAGGGACATCCCGTCGCGGCCGATGTAGGCGCCGCGGCTGGTCGAGAGCTCTGCCCGGCCGTAGTCACGGCCGAGCTCGGCGAGAGCGCCGCCGACGGTGGTCGCGGTGACCCAGTGGTCCTGGGCCTTGCCGTCGACCTCGAGGCTCAGCTGACGGGCGTAGCGGACGCTGATCGCGCTGCCGTCCTCGACCTCGGTGTCGACCGATGGAGCAACCGCGTCACGGTCTCCGATCTCGATGCCCTCGGCCTCGAGGACCTCACCGACGGTGTCGGCGTTGACGCTGACGTCCTTGGCCTTGCCGTCGACCGAGACGATGACATCGGTCTGGGCGGTCTTGACGCCGTATGCGGCGCCGCCCGCGGCAACCACGGCGGCGGCGAGTCCGCCGACCAGAATGGCCTTACGGCGAGGAGTAGATGCGATGTTGCGAACCCATGAGGTGGTGCTGCTGACGGGCACAATGCTCCGATGTTCGTGCTCTCCGGGCACGGGCGAACGGTGTTGCGAGATCTGGTGATCTACGCGCTGAGGCCCACCCCCAACACCGTCCGGATCTGTCCCGATCCCGGCTATCTCGCCGGACAGCGGAACAAATACGGTCGGTTAAATGCAAGTCCCCCGCCCGATCCGCAGGCAATTACAAGCATGCAATCTCGGCATCAAATGAGGGCCAGGGAGTGCTGTCAATACCTGTCGTAGCGAATGACAGGTGTGCGATTCAACACGTCGAAATCGCTGGTCAAGCGGGTCGATCAGAGCGCATGTCGTAATCCCGCCACGAAATTTCGTTCCCTCTGGCCAATAGGCGACAAATCCTTTACAGGTAACTCTGTTGCTTGGTGTTGTACTCCGAAGCCATCTCTGTCGTGATGGCCCGTCGTGCCGGTCAGTTCTCGGGGAAGGCAGATGTGCGCGATGTCACCAGACTCCGGAGGAACGATGAACAGACGCCTTACCAGCGTTCTCGCCGCGGTTGCGGTCGCCGGCGTGACGCCGGTGGCCCTGACCCACTCGTCGGCTAGCGCCGTCGAGGACTCGGGGACCCCCGCCGCCGCTGCTGCGGTGAAGCAGAAGGTCGATGACAAGCCCGACGCGCTCAACACCAAGCGCCGCGAGCTCAAGACCAACGCCGCCACTGCCGTCGCCATGGGCGAGAAGCAGACGGTCACGAAGAACGGCAGCGAGGTCGTGAAGATGGGCTCGGGCAAGAACGCCCGCTGGGTGGAGCACGAGCCCACCGAGAAGTCCCAGCTGCTGAGCTTCCTGGTCGAGTTCGGCGAAGGCGGCAACCCGGCCTTCCCCGACAACACCTCGGGACCGCTCCACAACGAGATCGCGCCGCCCGCCGAGAACGACAACTCCACCTACTGGGAGGAGGACTTCTCCCGCGAGCACTACATGGACATGTTCTTCAACCAGAAGAAGGGCAAGGAGTCGTTCCACAACGTCTACAAGGAGATGTCGAGCGGCCGCTTCGACCTCCAGGGCGACGTCAGCGACTGGGTGAAGCTCCCGCACGCGGAGTCCTACTACCAGAACGACAAGGGCGACGAGACCGCCGCCGCGATGAAGAACTACGTCCAGGACAGCGCCAACGCCTGGTACGACGCGCAGAAGGCGGCCGGCAAGACCGACGCCGAGATCACCGCGTACCTCCAGGACTACGACATCTGGGATCGCTACGACCTCGACGGCGACGGCAACTTCAACGAGGCCGACGGCTACATCGACCACTTCCAGGCGATCCACTCCGGCGCGGGCGAGGAGGCCGGCGCCGACCCGTGGAGCATCTGGTCACACCGCTGGGCCGCGAACGCCTCCGGCTCCGACGGCCCGGCCGACTTCCCGAAGGCCGGCGGCGTCAAGATCGGCAACACCGACATCTGGATCCGCGACTACACCACCGAGCCCGAGAACGGCGGCCTGGGCGTCTTCGCGCACGAGTTCGGCCACGACCTCGGTCTGCCGGACTTCTACGACACCGCGGGCGGCGAGAACGGCACCGGCTTCTGGACCCTGATGAGCTCGGGTTCCTGGCTCGGTCACGGTGACGGCACCATCGGCACCACCCCCAACCACATGGGCGCCCCGGAGAAGCTCTTCCTCGGCTGGCTCAACTACGACACGGTCGAGGCCGGTACGTCCAAGAAGCTGACCCTGGGGCCGAGCTTCCACGACACCGGGGCGAAGACCCCGCAAGCACTCGTGGTCAACCTGCCCGACGGGCAGACGACCCACGACGTCGGCTCCGGCACCTCGGGCAAGACGTTCCTCTACTCCGGCAAGGGCGACGACCGCACCGCCACCGCGGTCAGCCCAGAGATCGCGGTTCCCGCGGGCGGCACGCTCTCGGCCAAGGTGAAGTACGACCTCGAGGCGGAGTACGACTTCACCTTCCTGGAGGCCTCCACCGACGGCGGCACCACCTGGTCGACCCCGCTGGCGACGAACCTGTCCTCGGCCGAGTACAACAACGGCATCCACGGCACCTCCGACAGCACCTGCGACGGCAACTGCGCCGACCACGACCCGCAGGAGTACGTGGACCTGACCGCCGACCTGGCGGCGTACGCGGGTCAGAACGTGAAGCTCCGCTTCCGCACCGCGAACGACGGCGGCGTCGCCTACTACGGCTTCGCCATCGACGACCTCTCGGTCGGCTCGGCCTACACGACGGACTTCTCGTCCTTCGACGGCTGGACCAACAAGGAGTACATGGGCATCACCGACGGGACCTACACGTCGACGTACCCGCGCTTCTACATCGCCGAGAACCGGCAGTACAAGGGCTACGACAAGACGCTGACCGAGGGGCCGTACAACTTCGGCTACGGGGTCACCGCGCCTGACAAGGTCGACCACTACGCCTACCAGGACGGCCTGCTGGTCTGGTACCAGAACGGCGCCTACGGCGACAACAACACCTCCGAGCACCCCGGTGGCGGCCAGGCGCTGGTCGTCGACTCCACCGTGGGCGTCCAGAAGTGGTCGGACGGCACCCTGTCGCGCAACCGGATGCAGGGTTACGACTCGACGTTCGATGTCGACCGCACCGACCGGCTCCACCTCGAGAACGAGGTCGCCGGTGCTCCGAACAACGTCCTCGACGTGCCGCGGCGCAAGAGCGTGCCGACCTTCTACGACAGCTCTGAGACGGCCTACTGGGACGCGTCCAACCCGGCGCACTCCACCAAGACCGCCGGCAGCGGCGTCAAGATCAAGGTGCTCCGCTCGGACGAGCGCAGGGGCACGATGACGCTCAGCGTCTCCTGACCTGATCACACCGAGAAGGGGCCCCGGCGGTCGCCGAGGGCCCGTCACCAGTGCGAGCCTGTGATGAACAGGAGCCGCCGAAGGCCCGCCCCCGATTTGGGGTTTCGCCGTTGCAGAGCACCTCGAGATCCTCGCCGCGTACCTCGGCCATCACCCGCATCGTGGCCGGGATCATGTAGCTGGAGTTGACCGCGCCGCGGTGCGGATGAGGGGTCAGGAAGGGCGCGTCGGTCTCGACCAGGATGCGGTCCTGGGGAGTGATCGCGAGGGCGTCGCGGAGGTACTGCGCGTTCTTGAACGTCACGGTGCCGGCGAAGGAGAGGTACGCACCGCGGTCCAGGCACTGGCGGGCGAACTCGGGGTCGCCGGAGAAGCAGTGCATCACCCAGCGCTCCGGCGGGCCGACGCTGTCGATCACCTCGAGCACGGCGTCGTGGGCGTCGCGGTCGTGGATCATCAGGGTCTTGTCGAGGCGCTTGGCGATGTCGATGTGGCGCCGGAACGAGTACGCCTGGGTCTCGCGGCCTTCCTCGTCGGTGCGGAAGAAGTCCATCCCCGTCTCCCCCACCACGCGCACCTTGTCGTGCGCCCCGGCGAGCTTCTCGATCTCGTCCAGAGCAGCCTCGAGATCGGGTTGGCGAGGAGCGTCGTTGGGGTGCAGCGCCACCCCGGCGACCATGTTCTCGTACGTCTCGGCCGCCTCCACCGCCCAGCGCGCTCCGGGCAGGTCGCAGCCGATCTGCACCACCCTGGTCACGCCCACCGCCGCCGCCTGCGCGAGCGCCTCCTCGACCGGGAGACTCTCGTCCCCCCTGACGATGTCGAGGTGGGTGTGATTGTCGACGACGGCCGCGGGCAGCGGCTCGGGCAAAGGCGGAAAACTCACGCCCCGCATCCTAGTTCGCCCCGAGAAATCAGATTTCGACTACTCGGCGGGTTTGTGGACGAGGTCGTAGACCTCACGTTTGGGGACGCCGGCTCGTTTGGCTGCTTCGGCGATGGCTTCCTTTTTCGTCAGGCCATCCGCCTCTTGGAGGTCGGCGACGGCGGCGCGGAGGCTGTCCGGGTCGTTGCCGATCTCGGCGCTCGGGTCGGCGCCGGTGACGACGATGGTGACCTCGCCTCTCACCCCGTCCCCCGCCCAGTCGACGAGCTCGGCCAGTCCCCCGCGGCGTACTTCTTCGTGGGTCTTGGTCAGCTCGCGGCAGACGGCGGCGGCGCGGGCGTCACCGAAGGCGTCACGCATGGCTTCCAAGGCCGCCTGGGTGCGGTGAGGGGCTTCGAAGAAGACCATGGTGCGCTCCTCCTTGGCCAGGGACGCGAGTCGGCGCGAGCGTTCGCCGGCCTTGCGGGGCAGGAAGCCCTCGAAGCAGAACCGGTCGACGGGGAGGCCGCTGACGGCCAGGGCCGTCAGGACGGCCGAGGGGCCGGGGACTGCGGTGACGCGTACGTCCTTCTCGACGGCGGCGGCGACGAGGCGGTAGCCGGGGTCGGAGACCGAGGGCATCCCCGCGTCGGTGACCAGCAGCACGCGGTTGCCGTCGAGGAGCTCGGCGAGCAGGGTCGGCGTACGCGCAGTCTCGTTGCCCTCGAAGTAGGAGACGATGCGGCCCTTGATCTCGACGCCGAGATCCGTCGTCAGCCGACGCAGCCGGCGGGTGTCTTCGGCGGCGATGACATCGGCGGTGGCGAGCTCGGAGGCCAAACGGGGCGGGGCATCCTCGATGCGCCCGATCGGGGTTGCCGCTAGTACGAGCACGCCATCGTTTGGATCTACCACACCGATATTGTCGCAGGCTTATAAGGTTCCCTCGTGACGACGACGGTGACCGAGGAGCCGGAGCCCATGGAGGGCCTGGCCAGCACCCCCTCCGGTCACTTCCTTCCGACCGCCTGGGAACGCGCCCGGCGCCGCATCAACGGCTCGCCGCGGGCTGGCTGGGCGGCGACGATCGGGATCACCGCGCTCGCGTTCCTGCTGCGGCTGTGGCACCTGGGCACCCCGAAGGTCTTCGCCTTCGACGAGACCTACTACGCCAAAGACGCCTGGGCGCTGCTCGAGTACGGCTACGCGCGCAACTTCATCGAGGGCGCCGACGAGAACATCCTGGCCGGGCAGCTCGAGGGGCAGTTCGCCGACGGGCCGTCGATGATCGTCCATCCCGACGTCGGCAAGTGGCTCATCGCGATCGGCATCAAGCTCTTCGGGATGGACCCGTTCGGCTGGCGGATCGCCTCGGTCGTGGTCGGCTCGTTGCTGGTGCTGCTGACGATCCGGTTCGTACGCCGCGTCTCCGGCTCCATGATGCTCGGTCTCGTCGGCGGCATCCTGGTCACCTTCGACGGGCTCGCGTTCGTGCTCTCGCGCCTGGCCCTGCTCGACCTCTTCGTCGCCTTCTTCCTGCTGCTCGCGGTGCACCTGATGGTGATGGACCGCGACTGGTGCCGACGGCGGTTCTCCGCGCTCGCGCCCACCCAGCTCGCCGCGCCCGGCGCGTGGGGACCCGTCCGCCAGATGCTGTTCCGTCCGTGGCTGCTCTGCTCGGGGGTCGCCTGGGGTCTGGCGATCGGCTCCAAGTGGGAGGCGCTCTACCCGCTGGCCGCCTTCGGTCTCCTCTATGTCGCCTGGTCCGCCGGGATGCGGCGCTCGTTCGGCGTACGTCTGTCCTGGCTTCGTGCCTGTGTGGCCGACGGGCCGACGGCCTTCGCGCACCTGGTGGGCGTCGCGCTCGCGGTCTACGTGATGACGTGGATCCCGTGGATGACCCATGCGGACGTCTATGAGGAGTCGCTCTCGGCGACGCAGTACACGCGCTACGCCGGCGAGGGCCACTGCGAGAACAAGTCGTACGTCCCCGAGAACCTCAACGACAAACGCTGGCCGACCGCCACCGAGCCGGACGCGTCCGGCCTCGGCGAGGTCGGTCAGTCGCTGCGGTCGCTGTGGTACTACCACCGCGACGTCTTCACCTTCCACACCCACTTCCTGGAGTGTGCCGAGCACACCTACGGGTCCCATCCGATCGGCTGGCTCGTCCTGAACCGGCCGGTCGGGGTCGCCGCAGACACCGGGATCCTGTCCGGCGCGAAGTCGCGCGGCGAGATGTGCGACGCCTCCCCCTCGACCGATCCCGACGGGGACGGTCCCGCAGAGGCCGGGACGTGCTTGCGGCAGGTGCTGCTGCTGGGTACCCCGGTGCTGTGGTGGGGAGCGTTCGTCGCGCTGATCGTCTCGGCGTTCATGTGGGTCGCCGCGCGGGACTGGAGGTTCGGGGTCGCCGTGGTCGGGGTGCTGTCGACGTGGCTGCCATGGCTGCAGTACGCCGGGCGGCCGATCTTCTCCTTCTACATGATCATCGCGCTGCCGTTCCTGGTGCTCGGCCTGTGCCTGTGTCTGGGCAAGCTGCTCGACCGGCCACCGCCGCTGGCCGGCGGAACCCCCGCCACCCGGCGTCGCGTCGGAGGTGCCGTCGCCGGTGGCATCTTCGTCGTGCTGGTGATCTGCAACTTCGCCTGGTTCTGGCCGATCTACACCGATGAGCTGCTCACCCGGCAGGAATGGCTGACGAGGATCTGGTTCAAGCGATGGATCTAGAGCATGTGGTACGCGGCCGAGCGCCGCGGCCGGGCGGCTTCGACGACGTCGTCGTGACCGTGTCCGCGGGGCTCGTCTCCGAGGTGCGGGCTGCCGTCCCCGGCGACCCCTCGACCTCGGGGATCCTGCTCCCGGGGCTGGTGGACATCCACAACCACGGCGGTGGCGGTGCCTCGTTCCACACCACGTCGCCGGACGAGATCGCCACCGCGGCCGGCGTTCATCAAGCTGCCGGCACGACCACGCTGCTGGCCTCGACCGTGACCGACTCGCCCTCCCGGTTGCTGTCGGTCGTCGCCTCCTTGGCGACCGCTGCGGAGGCCGGGCTGATCGCCGGGATCCACATGGAGGGGCCGTTCCTGGAGCACTCCTGCCGCGGGGCGCACGATCCGGCGCTGCTGCTCGCGCCGGATGCCGGGCTCGCCCGTGAGTTCGTCGCCGCTGCCCGGGGCCACCTTCGGGTGATGACGCTGGCCGCGGAGCTGCCCGGGGCCGACGAGGTCGCCTCGGCGCTCACCGAGGCCGGGGTCGTGGTGGCGCTGGGACACACCGCAGCGTCGGCTTCGCAGGCTCGGGCTTTCCTTTCCGGACCGGGGAGCCTGGTCACCCACCTGTTCAACGGGATGCCGCCCGCGCACCACCGTTCTCCTGGGCCGGTGCTCGGATCCCTGGGGGCCGCCGGTGTCGGAGACGCCTGCGTGGAGCTGATCGCTGACGGCGTACACCTCGACGACGAGACGGTCCGGGCGGTGATGTCGATGGTGCCCGGGTCGGTCGTGCTCGTCACGGATGCGATGGCTGCGGCCGGCATGGCCGACGGCGACTACCAGCTCGGCCCGCTGGCCGTGGAGGTGCGGGATGGGGTCGCCAGGATCGCCGATGGCACCGGCAACGGATCGATCGCCGGAGGCACCTCGCGGCTCATCGACCAGGTGCGCCGCCATGCCGCCGCGGGGATCGACCTGGCCATGCTGATGAGGGCCTCCAGCCTGCGGCCGGCATCGGTGGTGGGCCTCGACGCGGGCCGCCTCGAGCCCGGCGTCCGCGCCGACCTCGTGCTCACCGACGAGTCGCTGCAGCCGACCCGCGTCATGCGCGGCGGGGCCTGGCTGACCACGCCGGCCTGATTCGCCGGCCGGGCTCGTATTCTGGGCACCATGCCCTCCACGAAGCCCGACGACTCCTCCCCACTCATCGCCGGGCTCGTGCCCAAGTGGGCGGTCGCGGCCCTCGCCGTCGACGTCTTCTTCGTGCTCCTCTTCGCCTTCGCCGGGCGCCAGTCGCACGACTCCGGCCCGGCGCTCGTCGTGCTCCGCATCGCCTGGCCCTTCCTGATCGGGCTCGCCGTGACCTGGGCCGTCCTGATCTGGCGCCGCTGGCGTGCCGCTCGCGCCTGGCCTGCGGGCGTGTTCGTCTGGCTCGGGACGTACGTCATCGGGATGGTGCTTCGCGGCCTCTCCGGCGAGGGCCTGGCTCCGGCTTTCCTGGTCGTCTCGCTCCTCTTCCTCGGCCTCACCCTGGTCGGCTGGCGCGGCTACGTCAGCGCCAAGCTCCACTACCGCTCCCGGCGCCTCGCCGACTGACCTCTGCCGAGACGTCACCCGCGTCGGGGGGGGGGGGGGGCCGGGGGGGCGGCGGGGGGGGGGGGGGGGAACAAGCGCGGCGGGGGGGTGCGTGAGGCCCGCCAGAAGTGGATTAAT
>NZ_JBHXNY010000020.1:63329-115566 GCF_042719275.1 Nocardioides sp. NPDC058538
GCCGAGGCGTCACGCAGGTCGGCCGAGCTGGCAACGCTGTGCCAACTCGGCCGACGCGGGTGACGTCTCGGCCGACGTACGTGACGTCTCGGCTAGAGGGTGGCGGCTGCCGCGACCGGGTCGAAGCCGAAGGGGAGCTCGAGGCGGTGGGCGCGCATCAGGTCGGCGTTGGAGAGTACGTCGACGGTGCGGCCCTCGGCGGCGACGATGCCGCCGTCGAGGATGATCGAGCGCTCGCAGAGCTCGAGGGCGTACGGGAGGTCGTGGGTGACCATCAGGACGGTGACGTCGAGGTCGCGGAGGATGTCGGCGAGCTCGCGGCGGGAGGCCGGGTCGAGGTTGGAGGAGGGCTCGTCCAGGACCAGGATCTCGGGGTCCATCGCCAGCACGGTGGCCACCGCGACCCGGCGGCGCTGACCGAAGGAGAGGTGGTGCGGGGGCCGGTCGGCGTACTCCTCCATGCCGACCTTCGCGAGCGCCTCGGTCACCTTCGCGTCCAGGGCCTCGCCGCGCAGGCCGAGGTTGGCGGGGCCGAAGGCGACGTCCTCGCGGACGGTGCCCATGAAGAGCTGGTCGTCGGGGTCCTGGAAGACGATGCCGACGCGGCGGCGGATCTCCTTGATGTTGGCCTTGGTCACGGGGAGCCCGCTCACCGAGACGGATCCGGCTCCGGCGAGGTGGATGCCGTTGAGGTGCAGGACCAGCGTCGTCTTGCCGGCGCCGTTGGGACCCAGCAGCGCGACCCGCTCGCCACGATGGACGTGCAGATCGACGCCGAAGAGCGCCTGATGGCCGTCAGGATAGGCGAAAGCCAAGCCGCGTACGTCGAGGACAGGTGTCGTCACCGGGGCATTCTCCCTGTGTAGCCCCGCGAGACCATGGCCAGGTGCACCCGCTCGCCGCGCTCGAAGGAGCGGATGAACAGCGCGCCGACCGAACGGGCGAGCACCGGCCAGTGGAGCGGGTTGCGCGCCTCGAAGCCTCGTGAGGCGCGCGCGACCGCCATCCGGCGCATCTCGTCGGTCACCACCTCGAGGTAGCGCACCATGAACGCCATGATCTGCACGAGCTGTTGAGGCAGCCGCAGCCGCTCCAGGCCGTGGACCAGCTCCTGGGGCGTCGTCGTCGCGGCCAGCATCAGCCCGGCGATCACGCCGAGCGTGCCCTTGGCCAGCAGCCCCCACGCGGAGAGCAGGCCCGACTCGCTCAGGCTCAGCCCGAGCACCTCGACCCTCGGCCCGTGCGCGATGAACGGCATCAGCAGGGCGAAGACCACGAACGGCGTCTCGACGACCATCCGCTTCAGCACCCACCCCGGCCGCACCCGCGCCACCGCGCCGACCGTCACCAGGACGGCGAGGAAGAAGGCGTACGCAGCGAACCACTCGCGCGGGGTCGCCACCACCACGAGCATGAAGCCGACCAAGGCCAGCACCTTCAGATGCGCGGGCACATCAGGCCTCGTCGGACTTGGGCCGGCGGCGGACGACCAGGGCCAGGCCGCCGGCGACGACGAGCACCACCACGGTGCCGATCACGCCGGCGAGTCCACCGGAGAGCCGCTCGTCGTCGACGCCCTTGGTGCCGTAGTCGGCCAGCGGCCCGTCTGCCGCGCCGTGCTCCGAGGCACTGTCGAGGAAGCCGGTCTCGCCGGCGACGTACTCGAGGCCGTCGGGGTTGGCGGAGGCGTAGTAGGAGACCACCCCGGCCAGGAGCAGCGCGACGACAGCGATGCCGACGGCGACCCACCTGAACCGGACGCGCTTCTTCTCGGCGGTGCTCATGCCACCGACTCCTTGGGCTTGATCACCAGGTCACGCTCGGCGATCACGCCTCGCGCGGCGTAGACGAGGTCGGGGCGTACGGACAGGATCGCGCCGACCGCGAGGAACGTGATCGCGCCCTCGCCCAGACCGATCACCGTGTGCCAGCCGAGCATCGCGGTGGCCAGCGTGGTCAGCGAGATGTCGGCGGTGCCGCCGACCGCGTAGAGCGCGGTGAAGACGGCCGCCGCAGCGGGGACGGAGAGGAAGGCGCCGATCGCGGCAGCGGGGGCGACCAGGCCGACCCGCTTCGGCAGCACCTTGATCAGCACCCGGCTCACGAACCAGCCGACGAGCACGGTGGTGACGGCCATGAGGAGGATGTTGGTGCCGAGAGCGGTGATGCCGCCGTCGGCGAAGAGCAGGGACTGCACGATCAGCACGACCGAGACGCACAGCACGCCGGTCCACGGCCCCACCAGCACCGCGGCCAGCGCGCCGCCCATCAGGTGGCCGCTCGTGCCCGCCCCCACCGGAAAGTTGAGCATCTGGGTCGCGAAGACGAACGCGGCCACGAGGCCGGCCAGCGGGGCGGTCTTGTCGTCGAGCTCGCGGCGTGCGCCGCGCAGCGCGACGCCTACCGCGACGACAGCGACTGCACCGGTGGCGATCGACGTAGGAGCGTCGAGGAAGCCGTCGGGGACGTGCATGGTCACCTCTTTGATCTGCGTGGGGGTCGGTCGACGTATCACCCGAGAGAGAACTGCTAACGCGAACTTATCGCAATAGCCTCCCCCGCGCACTGTCCGGTCAGACAGGTGATCAAGACTTCAAAGGTGTCAATCGACGCCAAATGAGTACTTCTCAAGTCATGACTGCGCGCGTACCGTCGGTGGCATGAGCAGCTCCGCCAACGACATCGTCATCTGTGAGCCCCTCCGCACCCCGGTCGGCCGGTTCCTCGGCGCCCTGGCGCCGCTGACCGCTACCGACCTCGCCACGACGGTCCTGCGCGAGCTGGTCGAGCGCACCGGCCTCCAAGAGGGCGACGTCGACGACGTCATCCTCGGCAACGGCTACGCGAACGGCGAGAACCCCGCGATCGGCCGCATCGCAGCCCTCGACGCCGGGCTCGGCAACGGCGTCCCCGGCCTCCAGATCGACCGTCGCTGCGGTTCGGGCCTTCAGGCGATCCTGTACGCCGCGGGCTCGGTCGCCACCGGTGCCGCGAACCTCGTCGTGGCCGGCGGTGCGGAGTCGATGTCCAACGTCGAGCACTACGCGCTCGGGCTGCGCGGCGGTGTGAAGCAGGGCGGCATCGAGCTGCTCGACCGCCTCGACCGAGCTCGTGAGACCGCGGGTGGCAAGGACCACCCGATCCCCGGCGGCATGATCGAGACCGCCGAGAACCTGCGTCGCGAGTACGGCATCGGGCGCGAGGAGCAGGACGAGTTCGCGCTGCGCTCCAACCAGCGGGCCGTCGCCGCCCACGACGCCGGCAAGTTCGCCGACGAGCTCGTTCCGGTGACCGTCCCCGGCGGCCGTCGCAATCCCGATGTCGTCGTCGACCGCGACGAGCACCCGCGTGCCGACATCTCCTTGGAGAAGCTCGCCTCGCTCCGCCCGATCCGGCTGAAGGTCGACGAGGAGTCGACGGTCACCGCCGGCAATGCGTCCGGCCAGAACGACGGCGCCGCGATGTGCGTCGTGACCACGCGCGCCGAGGCCGAGAGGCGCGGCCTGACTCCTCTGCTGGCGCTCAAGTCGTGGGCCGTCACCGGCTGCGAACCCGAGCGGATGGGCATCGGCCCCGTCCTCTCCAGCAAGGCGGCGCTGTCCCGGGCCGGCCTCACCCTCGACGAGATCGACCTGATCGAGCTCAACGAGGCCTTCGCCGCCCAGGTCCTCGCCGTCCTGCGCGAGTGGAAGATCGACGCCACCGACGAGCGGCTCAACCCCAACGGCTCGGGCATCTCGCTCGGCCACCCGATCGGCGCCACCGGCGCCCGCATCCTCGCCACCGCCGCCTACGAGGCGCAGCGACGCGAGGCCCGCTACGTCCTGGAGACGATGTGCATCGGTGGCGGGCAGGGGCTCGCGGCGGTGTTCGAGTCGGTCCGCTGAAGCAGTCAGCAAAGCGACGTACGAAATCTTTCAAGAGAGCAGAGAAGACATGGGTCTGGACAAGGTGGTCGGGTCGGCAGCGGAGGCGGTTGCCGACATTCACAGCGGGGCCAGCCTGGCCGTCGGCGGCTTCGGGCTGGTGGGAATCCCGTGGTTCCTGATCGAGGCGCTGCGCGAGCAGGGTGCGGACGACCTGATGGTCGTCTCCAACAACTGCGGCGTCGACGGCGCCGGGCTCGGGCTGCTGCTCGACGACCACCGCATCTCCCGGGTGATCGCGAGCTACATCGGCGAGAACAAGGAGTTCGGGCGGCAGTACCTGGCCGGCGAGATCACGCTCGAGCTCACCCCCCAGGGCACGCTCGCGGAGCGGATGCGCGCGGGCGGCAGCGGGATCGGCGCCTTCTACACCCCGACCGGCGTCGGCACGATGGTCTCCGACGGCGGCCTGCCCTACCGCTACAACCCCGACGGAACGATCGCCGATGCCTCCGAGCCGAAGGAGGTCCGCGAGTTCCACGGCAAGCAGATGGTGCTCGAGGAGGGCATCATCACCGACTTCGCGCTGGGCCGCGCGACCCGCGTCGACCGGGCCGGCAATGCCCAGTTCAACGCATCCACGCGCAACTTCAACGTGCCGGCCGCGATGGCCGGCCGGGTGACCGTCGTCGAGGCCGAGGAGGTCGTCGAGGTCGGTGAGATCGCCCCGGCCGACGTCCACCTTCCGGGGATCTTCGTGAAGCGGATCGTCGCGCTGACGCCCGAGCAGGCAGCGCGCAAGGACATCGAGAAGCGTACGACGCGCGGCGAGCGCCCGACCACGAACCAGGAGGCCTGAGTCATGGCTTGGGACCGCAACCAGATGGCGGCGCGCGCCGCGCAGGAGCTGCAGGACGGCGACTACGTCAACCTCGGGATCGGCCTGCCGACGCTGATCCCGGACTACATCCCGGAGTCCTCGACGGTCGTGCTGCACGCCGAGAACGGCATCCTCGGCGTCGGCCCGTTCCCCTACGAGGACGAGGTCGACCCCGACCTGATCAACGCCGGCAAGCAGACCGTGACCGTGCTCGCGGGGGCCTCCTACTTCGACTCGGCGACCTCGTTCGCGATGATCCGCGGCGGCCACATCGACGTCGCCGTGCTGGGCGCGATGCAGGTCTCGACCAACGGTGACATCGCCAACTGGATGGTCCCCGGCCAGATGGTCAAGGGCATGGGCGGCGCGATGGACCTCGTCTCCGGTGCCGGGCGGGTGATCGTGCTGATGGAGCACGTCACCAAGAAGGGTGCTCCCAAGCTGCTCTCGTCCTGCGACCTGCCGCTGACCGGCCGCGGGATCGTGAAGCGGGTCGTCACCGACCTCGGTGTTCTGGATGTGGCGGGCGACGCGTTCGAGCTCGTCGAGCTCGCTCCCGGGGTGACGTACGACGAGGTCGTGGCGGCCACGGGCGCACCGGTCGTCGACAAGACCGTCGCCGTGACTGCTTAGTCTCACTATTCAAAACCCGGAACCGGTTACGTAACTCGCGTTTGCACTCCGTCGTTCGAGGTGTGACATCCAACACACCCCTGGAGTGAGTCGTGAAACTCGGCAGACTGGCATTCCTCGTACCGTTCCTGGCTCTCGTCGCGACCTTCCTGCCACCGGCGCACTCCGCGACCGCCGCCCCTGCGACGGCTTCTGTCGGAACCACCGCGGCGCAGGCGCTCCAGGCGCGGGCCGGGGAATGGAAGCCTCGCCCGGCGACGTACGGCGTGGTGGTCGAGAAGGACATCCAGCTGACGATGTCCGACGGGGTGGTGCTGCGAGCCGACGTCCACCGTCCCGCGAAGGCGGACGGGACCGCGGCGCCGGGCCGGTTCCCGGTGATCCTGACCCAGAACCCGTACAACAAGAACGTCTCCGGCGGGAGCGGCGGGGACTACTTCGTGCAGCGGGGCTACGTCTTCGTCCAGACCGACGTACGCGGCACCGGCTCCTCAGCCGGCCAGTGGGACGCGTTCGGCGACCGTGAGCAGAGGGACGGCCTCGAGGTCGCCAACTGGGCGACCTCGAAGAAGCGCCCGTGGAGCAACGGCGAGCTCGGCCTGTGGGGCCCGTCCTACATGGCGATCAACCAGTTCTTCACCGCCGCTCAGCACCCGCGCGGGCTGAAGGCGATGTTCCCGATCGTGCCGGCCGGCGACGTCTACCGCGACGTCGTCGCCTCCGGCGGCCAGATCGACGCCGGGTTCATCCCGCTGTGGTTCGGGCTGGTCACGGGCGCCGGGCTGGTGCCGCCCGCCGTCAACCAGGCCCGTCCCGACGCCACCTTGACCACCCTGCTGCAGCACGTCAGCGGTGCGCTCGGGTTCCAGGTGCCGATGCTCGTCAGCGCGGTGCTGGGCAGCGACGCCGGCTACGACGGACCCTTCTACCGGAAGCGGTCGCCGCTGAGCGTGGTCGACGAGATCGACGTACCGACGTTCGTCACGGCCGGGCAGTACGACATCTTCCAGCGCGGCACGCCCATGCTCTTCGACCGGATGCAGAAGAACGGCGTGGACACCAAGCTGCTCGTCGGACCGTGGACGCACGCCGAGGCCGCCACAGGCGCCGGCCTGGAGGGCAGCGGGATCAACAGCATGGCCGAGATGGCCCTGCGGTGGTTCGACACGCACCTCAAGGGACTGCCCGACACCACCCTCGACCGTGACGTCGCGCCGGTGACCTACCACGAGATCGGCTCCGGGAAGTGGCGCACGATGAAGTCGTGGCTCGGGAGCGAGGTCCGTGCGAAGTCGTACGCCCTCGGGTCGGCCCTGAAGCCCGTCCGCGGCGACACCATCGTGCCGCTGCCGGTGCAGGGACTTTGCTCGCGCAGCACCGCGCAGTGGACCGCCGGCGCCCTCGCGATCCCCGGCTGCGAGACCGACAACCGGATCAACGACGCGCTCGGGGTCTCCTACGAGACCACGCCGGCGACGTCGGACCTGGCCTTCTCAGGCCCGCTCAACGCCGACCTGTCCGTCTCCACGACCGGCACCGACGGCCTGATCTCGGTCTCGGTCGAGGACGTCGCGCCCGACGGGTCCGTCGACCGCATCACCGGCGGCTGGCAGACGCTGCGTCACCGTGCCGTCACCGCGTCGAAGTCGCGGACGCTGAACGGTCAGGTCGTCCAGCCGTGGCATCCCTTCACCCGTGAGGCCGAACAGCCGGTCACGCCGGGTCAGGTCTACCGCGTTCCCGTCGAGGTCTTCCCGACCGGCGCGGTGATCGAGAAGGGGCACCGCCTCCGGGTCACCGTCCACTCCTACGACGTCCCCCATCTGCTGCCCAACGTGAAGCAGCTGGTCCGCGGCATCGCCGGCGTAGTGACGGTCCACCACACAAAGACGAACCCCTCGACGCTGATCCTCCCGGTCCGGAGGTAGCGCCGAGGGGTCAGATTCTGACGTCGAGACGTCAGAATCTGGCAGCTTCGTCCGGCACGCGCTCGGAGACCTTCGGGTCCCGGGCGCGTGCCGCGTCCACGAGCAGGTATGCCGCGACCACGGCTCCGGTTGCCAACGCGATCGCGGCCGACGCGTAGGCGGCACCGTAGCCGACGTTCGTGACCAGGCCAGCCGCGATCAGGGTGCCGAGGAACCCGCCGACCTGCTGGGTGGTCGTGGTCAGGCCCGAGCCGATCCCGGCGTGCTCCGGCGCCAGCGCGCCCATCGCCAACGCCGTCACCTGCGGCATCGCGAGCCCGAAGCCGAGAGCCATCACGACCGCGCCGGGAAGAACGTCGAGGGGAAAGCCGCCGGCTCCGGGGAGGCGGACCAGGTAGACCATGCCGGCGACGAAGGCGAGCACACCGACGAGCAGGACGCGCTCGGACCCGAACCGTTCGGCGAGCGTGGCGCTGAAGCCGAGAGTGGCGATGGCGATCACCACGGTGACCGGAAGGAACGCCAGGCCGGTCGCGAGTGCTCCGAAGCCGAGGACGTCCTGCAGGTAGAGCGTCGTGACGAACTGGAAGGTGAACCCGCCGAAGGTGAGGGTCAGCAGGATCAGGTTCCCGAGCACGAACCCGCGCTGAGCGAACAGGCCGCGCGGGAGCAGGCCACCCTTGACGCCGGTCGGCGGCGTACCCTTCACCGCGCGGAGCGCGACGATCAGGGCGATGATCCCGAACGGCACGTTGATCAGGAAGGCCCAGCGCCAGGACGCGACGTCGGTGAGTACGCCGCCCAGGACCGTCCCCACCGAGGCTCCGATCGAGCCGACGAAGGCGAGCACCGCGAAGGCGCGGAGGCGCTCGCGGGGCTCGGCGTAGAGGCCGGCGATCATGCCGAGCACCACTGCCGAGGCGATGCCGCCGCCGAGGCCTTGGACGAATCGCGCGAGGACCAGGGAGATCGGGTCCCAGGCGATGCCGCACCATGCCGAGGCAAGGGTGAAGATGCTGAGCCCGGCGAGGAAGACCGGGCGGGTGCCGAACGCGTCACCGGCCCGGCCCGCCGGGAGCAGGACGAGCGCGAAGGCGAGCAGGAAGCCGTTGACGACCCAGGACAGCGAGGCGTCGCCGAAGCCCAGGTCGTCGCGGATTGCGGGAAGGGCGACGGTCACGACCGTGCCGTCGAGGATCACCATCAGCTGAGTGGCTGCGAGGGTCGCTAGCGCGACTGTCTTGGTCGTCATAGATACGACCATAGAAGATTGTTTGTTATGAAACAATCTATTTCGGGATATTCAGTTGTGAACCCATCCCTAGCGGGACGAGGCAGGCGCGCGACGCCGCAGCGTCATCGTGTGCGACGGCGTCGCCCACGGCCCCTCGACGAGGTGCTGCAGCGCCTCGATGAACGCCTCGCCCTCACTCGGCGCCAGCCCCTCGAGCGCCTTGGCGACGGTCGCGTTGTAGGCCTTCGAGGCCTCCTCGAGCGCGCTCACGCCGGCCGCCGTGAGCGCGACGATGCGGGCACGGCGGTCGGCGGCCGAGACCCGTCGCTCGGCCAAGCCGCGGCGCTCGAGGTTGTCGAGAGTGGTGACCATCGTGGTCTTGTCCAGCATCGCCATCTCGGCCACGGCGTTCTGGGTGTACTCGCCCTCGGCGGCCTTCATCAGCACGCAGTACTCCCGCACCGAGAGCTCCAGGTCGGCCAGCGCCTCGCCGACCTGGGCCGCGAAGGCGTGCGCGGACTGGTTGAGCAGGAACAGCAGGTCAATACGCGGTCCGGTCATGAACTAGATCTTAACGAACCATCCGATACCGAACTATCTTCTGCCCAACTATCTAATCCAAACGGCGCCCGACCCCGCGGTCATCGGGATCGAGCGCCGTCCGGCATCGCCTCAGAGATTCAGAGATACTGCGCGAGGTCCGCCTGGATCTCCTCGGGCGTCACCGGCGGCTCGTAGCGCTTGATGACCTCGCCCTCACGCCCGATGAGGAACTTGGTGAAGTTCCACTTGACGTCACCGGGCTCGGTCGCGGGCGTCAGGTCCTTGACCGCGTCGTAGAACGGCCCGAGGTGCGGGCCCCAGTCGCCGGGCGCCTCGGCACGCAGGAAGTCGTAGAGCGGCTCGGCGTTCTCTCCGTTGACGTCCACCTTGGAGAGGACCGGGAAGGTCACGTCGTACGTCGTCTTGCAGAACTCCTGGATCTCGTCGTCGGTGCCGGGCTCCTGACCGAGGAACTGGTTGGTCGGGAACCCGATGACCTCGACGCCGGAGTCCTTGGTGGCCCGATAGAGCACCTCCAGGCCCTCGTACTGCGACGTCAGACCGCACTTGCTGGCTACGTTGACGATCAGCAGCAGCTTGCCCTTGTAATCGCTGAGCGAGACGGGGCTGCCATCCGCGGCGGTCGCTTTGAAGTCGTACGTGGTGGTCACAGGTCTCTCCTCGATCGAGTTGCGGTGCAGGGGGACAACCTTGCTCGGCCCGAGGTTATGCCCCGCGCTGGTGCGGAACCGACGAGGCCTCCTCGGCCAGGCGCCGGTCACGCGCGACCGTCATGATCGCGGCCGACATCCATTCCAGCGCCTCGGGCATCTCGAAGGCGATCTCCTCCAGCAGCGTCGGCATGTCGTGCCGGCCCACCGAGAGGAGCATCTCGCTGAGCGAGCCGTCGGGCGCAGTGACCATGAACCGGAACTCGATCGCCTCGGGGGTCACCGTCGCGGCGCACCGGCTGGTCTCGAACGTCCACGGCGCACGGCGGGCACTGCCGTGGGTGCCGGGAGTCGTCATGACCGGGCATCCTATTCAGGTTGCCGCCCCGACCGCACCCCTTTCACGCCTCGGATCAGCCCTCGAACAGTGATTCGAATCTCGTCACCAGACACACCACCCCGACGCACACGAAGCGGCCCGAGGACCGGTACGTTCGTCCGCGGTCATTCAGCGGGGGAACACTGGAGAGGGACACAACTTCACATGATGGGCGGGCATCACGCGGCCTCTGGAGCTGCCGCGTGGATCGCAGTGACATCGTCGGCACCGATCGCGTTCGGGTGGTATCCGGGCGTCTCGGACATAGGCGTGATGACCGGCACCCTGGTGTGCGCCGGCGCCGCGCTGCTTCCGGACGCGGACCACCACAACGGCACGATCGCCCACTCGCTGCCACCGGTCTCCGAAGGCTTGACCAAGATCGTCGGACAGGTCTCCGGCGGCCACCGCAACGGCACCCACTCGATCCTTGGCGTACTCGCCTTCACCGGACTCGCCTGGGGCGCGGGGAAGCTCTCGCTCGAGACCGAACGTTTCGGCAGCGTCCTGATCGGCCCGGGCATCATGTGCGTCCTGCTGGTCGCCTTCGCCATGGACGCACTGAAGCTCACCCGCAAGGGCGTCCACTGGCCATGGATCCCGGCGGTGGCTCTGGCGGCGGTGATCGCCGTCTTCGCCCCCGAGGAGTGGTGGTGGATGCCCTTCTCCGTTGCCCTCGGCTGCATCGTGCACCTGCTCGGCGACTTCGTGACCACCATGGGGATCCCGTTGTTCTGGCCGATCGCGCCGAAACCGCCGAGGTGGGTCCGGCGCAACAAGTGGCTGCCGTTCGACAACATGTGGACCCGGGGCGGCCACTTCGCCCTCCCGATCCTCGGCGACGCCGGCTCCATCCGGGAGTGGGTCGTGATGACCCCGATCAGCCTCTACGCCGTCGTCGGCTTCGGCTGGGCGCTGCTGAGCCAGATGGGCTTCGACGTCGACAGCCGCTGGGAAGCCCTGGTCTCGAGCCTCAGCACCCTCATCTGACGACGTCTCGCCGCTCAGCTCTCGACGGACCGTCGACGTCCGCGGAGCGGGCGGACGAGGAACATCCCGGCCAGCAGCGCGATCGCGGCGAGGAGCGCGGCGACGGCGAGCACGCCGCTCAGGCCGACCTTCGTCTGGATGCCGCGGTGCTCCTCGCCGACATCGTCGGAGACGATCAGCGTCATCGACACGATGGTGTCCTTGAGGAGCTGGATGAAGCGGGTCATGTCCTCGGACCAGACCTGCGCAGCGGGCCGCCCCGGAGCGTAGGACTCCAGGTCCCGGACCGCGCCCGCGAGAGAGCCGTCGTTGATGACCTGGACGACCGCGTTCTGCGACACCAGGCCCCGAGATCCGTCGGCGAAGGTGCCGTCCGAGATCTTGTCCAGCGCCTTCTGGGTGGCCTTAGGGGCGTCGCCGTAGAACGAGCGCGAGGTGAGCTGCCAGGACGTACGCGCCTCGCTCATCGCCTCCATCGACTCCTCGTCGATCTTCCCGGTCATGAGCGCGGGCACCATCACCGTGCGCTCGATCCCCAGCGACTCGGACGCCGACCTGACGTACTTGAGGTTGGTGACCTGCTTGTAGATCTTCTCGTTGGGGATGTTGGGCATCTCGGTCGCGAAGTCGAGCAGCTCGTAGGCGGTGTCGGTGTAGGCGGCGACCGCCGCCTCCGTGCTCGCCTTGTCGCCTTCCTCGAGGTCGGTGCGGTAGGCGTCGATGCTCTTGAGGACCGTGTAGGTGCGCTCGACGCGCTCCCGCAGGCTCGGGGTGTCGGCGAGGTCGACCTTGGTGATGTCGTCGTGCCACGCCTCGATCGAGTCGTCGGTCACCTGGCGATAGGCCTGCCGGACCGCGTCCGGGACCTGGTCGGAGCCGAGCGCGTCCCGCTCGAAGATGAGGTCCATCCCGAGCTCGTAGCTCTCCGGGAGCGCTCCGGCGATCATCACCGCGCGACTGGAGACGGCACGCTCGTCGAGCGCGTCGGCGAAGGTCAGCCCGCCGAGAACCAGGGCGATCAGCACCGGGACCAGCAGCACGCCGAGCACCCGGGTGCGGAGGAACCTCGGCTTCTGGGCGGCATGAGACCGAGGCGTACGCTGCGCCGACTCGACCACGCCGGCGACCGAGGTCACGGACGAGACCGACGAGGTCGACGGCGCCGGCGATGACGAGGACGAGGACGACGAGAGCGCCAGGGGCTTGAGCCCGGCGGGCAGCTCGCGGCTGCCGACCGGAACCGGGGGCACGACCTCGGGCCGGCGCGCGAAGCCGACGACCTCGCCGGCGGTGGGTCGCCGGGAGGGGTCCTTGTTCATCATCGACGCGACGAACTCGTCGACATGGGACGGCACGGTGACCACGTCGTTGACGTGCGGGACGGGCGCGGTCACGTGCTGGTAGATCATCGAGACCGGCTCGGAGCCGGCGTACGGGGCGCGTCCGGTGAGCAGCTCGAAGTACACGCAGCCGAGCGCGTAGATGTCGCTCGGCGGACCGACCACGTTGTCGGCGGCCTGCTCGGGCGAGATGTAGGGCAGGCTGCCCATCACATGACGGGTCGAGGTGAGCCGCTCGGCCTGGTGGCTGGCCAGCTGGGCGATGCCGAAGTCGAGAACCCGGATCCTGCCGTCGCCGTCGTAGACGAGGTTGGACGGCTTGATGTCGCGATGGATGATGCCGGAGGAGTGGACCGCGGTGAGCGTACGCGCGACCTGGACCATCGCCTCGCTCGCCTCTTCGACGGTGAACCGCCCCTGCTTCTCCAGGCGGTCGGCCAGCGTCGGGCCGGGAAGCAGCTCCATGACGAGGTAGACGATGCTGCCGTACTCGGTCTGCTCGACCCCGACGTCGTGCACCTGCACCGTGCCGGGGTGGCTGGCCGCCGTCGTGGAGAGCGCCTCACGCCGGAAGCGCTCGGTCACCTTCGGGTCGGCAGAGGTCTCCACGACCTTCACCGCGACCCAGCGTTCGAGCCTGATGTCGGCCGCCTGCCAGACCTCGCCCATCCCGCCGCGGCCAAGCAGTCGGTGCAGGCGGTATCGGCCTGCGATCGGGGGGCGCGTTCGCATGCGCATATGTTGTCGGACTCACACCCCGTGCGTCTCGTGTACGCACCGATGAAGTCCGTCGATCTTTGCTATTGTCGCCGGTTTACGCATCAACTGCTCGCCCTCGCGCGCGGAGCAGCGCGACCCCGAGCCCGGCGAGCACCGCCAGCACGATGCCGGTGAAGACTCGCCAGAGGATCGTCTGGTTCTGGGCGTCCCTGTGCTCACGCTCGATGTCGTCGGCGAGCCGGCTGGCCGCGTCGACGACCACCTCCTTGAGGTCCTGGACGTAGCTGGCGGCATCGGCCAGCCAGAGCTGTTCCACGGGCCTGCCGTCGGCGCTGTCCTCCAGCTGCCTGACGACGTCCTCGACATCACGAGCGTTGAGCACCCGGATGACGGCACGCTGGGACGAGACCGCGTAGGACCCGAACTCGAACGACCGGCCTGAGATCCTGTCGAGCCGCTGCCGCGTCGAGGCATCGGCGCGGGCGTAGATCGACTCCGAGTGGGTCGCCCAGGAGTCCTGGGCCACATGGAGATCGGCGATGCCCTGGTCGCTGATCCGCTCGTTCCGCAAGGCGTTCGCCATGATCCTCCGCTCGAATCCGAGCACCTCCGAGACGGACCCGATCAGCTCCAGGTTCCGGGCCTGTCTCGCCAGCTCGTCATCCCGGAACGAAGGCAGCTCGGCGGCGAGGTCGAAGAGCCCGTTGACCGCGTTCGTGTACAGCTCGACGGCCACCAGCTTGCCGGCCCTGTTCCCCGCCCGGGCGGCCGCGCGGATGTCCGAGAGCCGCTCGAGGGCGGCCGCGGACCTCTCCGTACGCCGCCGCAGACCCGGATCGCCGGCCGTGTCCAGCTTCGCGACCTCGGCGGTCCAGGCCTCGATGGACCGGTCGGTGATCTGGAGGAAGTCCTCGGTCAGCGCCGCGTCGGTACGGAGCGCGTCGCGCTCGATCGAGAGGTCGAAGGCGAGCTGGAAGCTGGTCGGCAAGATGTTGGCCAGCGGCGCGGCGCTGCCCACGCTCGACATCGTGTCACCGGCCCGGAGCGCGCCCCAACCACCGAAGACCAACCCCGGTAGGACCAGGACCATCAGCACACCCAGCAGCGTGGGCGAGAGCCGCGGGCCCCTGATATCGGGCGGACGTACGATCCGTTTCGGCGGCGGAGCGACGCCGCTCTCGAGCACCGTCGCCACCTCGTCTGCTCGGGGACGTCTGGCAGGGTCCGGGTAGAGCATGGCGGTCGTGATGCCATCGAAGTGGCCGGGCACGGTCACCAGCGTGCCGACCCGCTCGGGCTCGAGCCCGGCGTACGGCGGGCGGCCGGCGAGCAGCTCGAAGAACACCGCGCCGAGGGAGTAGATGTCGCTCGCCGGGCCGATCCGCCGGCGGTCGATCTGCTCGGGGGACATGTACGGCAGGCCCTCCCCGCCGCGGGGCGCGGGCGCACCGAGCAGTGCGATCCGTCCGTCGGGGGCGTACCCGATGGTGGCCGGCCTAATGTCTCCGTGCACCTGCCCGGTGGCGTGGCCCGAGGCGAGGAGCCTCGCGACCTGCGCGACGATGCTCGAGGCCTCATCAGGGGTGAACGGGTGCTGCTGGACAAGCCGGTCGGCAAGTTTCTGACCGCTCAGAGCGGGTCCGCCCTGTCCGGTCAGATGGTTCAGATGCTGGCGACCGGCGCGTGGGGGACGGATACGCATGGGCCCATAGTCCCTGGTGAGCACCCCTGACGCCCCGGCCTCCGCCGAGAGTTTTCCTGGACTTGGCCAAGAGTTCGACTCCCCCTCGCCACTAGCTCGGCCGAAGCCTGATCCCGTACTGCTGCACCTTCCGGTAGACGGTGGCGCGCGACATCCCGAGCTCCGCGGCCGCTTCCTGCATGGTGATTCCCGGACGGGTCAGGACGCGGACGATCTCGCCCCGTTCGAAGGCATCGATGCGCGACAACGGCCGCCTGGTGTCGGAGAGTACGTCGGCGGGAAGGTGTCGTAGGTCGACCTGGTCTCCGGCGCTCACGGCCCGCTGGACGACATGGACGAGCTCGGTGACATTGCCCGGCCAGCCGTGGTCGTGCAGCGCCCGCTCCGCGGCCGGGGTCAGCGCGATCTCCCGGCCCCGCACCCGCAGGCCCACCTGATGCGCCAGCGGAAGTACGTCCTCGGGCCGCTCCCGCAGGGGCGGGACCTCGACCACGGTGTCGACGAGGTCGGCCAGGGCCGCCGGGATGCCGTCGAAGGTGTCCGCGGTCATCGCGAACGGCACCGCGGCGACGGCTCCGGGTGCCGCCTCGACGAGGAGGCCGTGCAGCCGCTCGGCCACCCAGGCCGGAAGCGTGTTCACGTCGCGGACGACCACGGCGGTGTCCTGCTTGGCGAGCTCCGGGGTCCACAGCGACAGCCAGGCCTCGGAGTCGGCCGGCTCCGGGGCGGAGGCCGCCAGGATCCGGTCGCGGGGCCTCAGGTCGCGGAACGCCTGGGCGACCAGCGTCGTACGCCCCACCCCCGGTTCGCCGACCACGGCGACCCGCCGGCCGACCCGGAGCGCTTCGCGCACGCTCCCCAGGGCCTCGCGCCAGGCGGAGGAGAGGTCGCGGAGGCTGCCGGCGCCCGGCTCCAGCCGGGGCGCCTCGACCCGGAACACCTCGCCGCGCGGAGCCGGCCGCGGGAACCGGCCGTGGGCACGGGCGAGCATGAGCGAGGCGGTGTTGCTGGCCGCCGACTGGGCCAGGGCGAGCAGCAGGTCGTGGGACGACTCCGACCAGGTGGTCAGGTTGACGCTGCCCTCCAGGCGTCCGCTGATCGGGTCGATCACCGGCGCGGCGGCACAGGTGTAGCTGCACAGCGAGAGCGAGTAGTGCTCCTCGGCCCGGACCACGGTCGGGGTCCGGTCGGCCAGCGCGAGCCCGAGCCCGTTGGTGCCCGCCGCGCGCTCGGCGTAGCTGAACCCCGGTGCCAGGTGGACGGCGTCGAGGTCCCGGAGCAGCTGCTGGTCGCCGCTGAGCCGGTTGAGCACCAGGCCGACGGGGTCGGTGAGCATCAGGCTGACCGGCTCGCCGATGAGCGTCCGGTGGAGGTCGTCGAGCACCTCCTGGCCGCACTGGAAGAAGAGCGACTCCCGGTCGTAGGTGCCGGAGAAGACCGGGTCGATCTCCTCGACGGAGACGCCGTACTCCTGGCTGCGCTGCCAGGACGCGCGGACCCGTGGCGCGAGCGCCGACGCGTCGACGGCCCCGGTGCGCTGCGCGATAGGATGGCGGCCTGTCATGTGACCGACGTTACATCCGCCAGCCGAGGACAGCAGCCCGGCAGCGTCTCAGATTGAGACGGTCCAGGTCTCATATTGAGACGGCGCACCCCTGATCTGCGCGTCGCAGCCGCTCTAGCGTCCTGTGACGAAAGCCACAGTTCGGAGGAACCGATGTACACCAAGGACAACGAGTCTTTCTTCATCGTCGACGCCCACGTCGCTCTCTGGGACGCCCGTCCGGAGAACCAGCGCAACATCCACGGCAAGCAGTTCATCGACTGCTTCTACGACTACCACCGCAACCTCTCCCCCGAGTCGGAGCAGTGGTCCTACGAGGACTACCTCTACCAGGGTGGCGACCGGCTGATGCACGACCTGTTCGAGGTCGGCTACGTCGACCACGCCGTCTTCCAGCCGGCCCATCTGGGCGAGTTCTACACGAACGGTTTCGGCCAGACCGAGGAAGCCTCGCGGCTGGCCGCGAAGCACCCCGACAAGCTGACGTACAACCACCACTTCGACCCCCGCAACGGTGAGGCCGGCCTCGAGCAGCTCCACGCCGACGCCGAGCGGTTCGGGCTCAAGGGCGTCAAGCTCTACACGGCCGAGTGGCACGGGGAGTCGCGCGGCTGGAAGCTGACCGACCCGTGGGCCTACCGCTACTTCGAGGCCTGCCGCGAGCTCGGGATCACCAACATCCACATCCACAAGGGCCCGACGATCCGGCCGCTGGACCGCGACGCGTTCGACGTCGCCGACGTCGACCACGTCGCCAGCGACTTCACCGACCTCAACTTCGTCGTCGAGCACGTCGGCCTGCCACGGCTGGAGGACTTCTGCTGGATCGCCACCCAGGAGCCCAACGTGCACGGCGGCCTGGCGGTCGCGATGCCGTTCATGCACACCCGGCCGCGCTACTTCGCGCAGATCCTCGGGGAGCTCATCTACTGGATCGGCGAGGACCGCATCCAGTTCTCCTCCGACTATGCGATCTGGACGCCGAAGTGGCTGATCGAGCGGTTCGTGGACTTCCAGATCCCGGAGGACATGACCGAGTACGCCCCGATCACCGTGGCGCAGAAGAAGAAGATCCTGGGTCTCAACGCCGCCAAGATGTACGACCTGGAGGTGCCCGCCGAGCTGCGGCTGCCCGAGGCGGACGAGACCGCGACGGGTCCCCGTGAGCCCGAGCGGGCCGACCTCTCGGCGGTGTGACATGTCGCTGCTGACCCAGGAGAGCACCCGAGCCACCCAGGCGTACGCCGCACTCCACGCCGTGGTCGACCCAGAGCTCGACGAGCCCATCACCGACCTGGGCTTCGTCCGGTCGCTGACCGTCTCGCCGACCGCACCCGTCAGGGTCGAGGTCCACCTACGGCTGCCGACGTCGTTCTGCTCGCCCAACTTCGCCTACCTGATGGCGAGCGACGCCAAGGACGCGCTGACCGCGTTGTCGTGGACCGACCAGGTGGTCGTCGAGCTCGACGACCACCACGACTCCGACCTCATCAACGCCGGGTTGGCCGCAGATGCCGGCTATCTCGGCACGTTCCGCCACGAGGCCGAGTCGTCCCTGGACGAGCTGCGGACCACGTTCCACCGCAAGGCCCACACGGCGGCGCTCGAGCGCTGCCTGACCCAGCTGCTCAGGCAGCAGCCGGACCTGAGCGAGGACGCCGTGGGTGATGTCCGGCTCGGGGACCTGCCCGACGACGAGTTCACCGCCTCGCTCCGTCGGCGCCGGGCGGTCCTCGGGCTGCCCGACCTGCCGGAGGCGTACGTCCTGGTCGACCACACCGGTGAGCGACCCGGCGACATCCCGCTGGCGTTGCGAAGGGCCCGCTCGACCCGGATCTCGATCGACGGGAACGCGCACTTCTGCCGCGGCCTGCTGGCGACGCGCTACGGCGACGAGGTCACCTCGCCCGCCTTCGTACCTCTGACCGAACTGCACCGAGAAGGAGCATCATCATGAGCACCATGCGAGCCGTCCAGGTGGTCGGCTACCACCAGCCGCTGGCGATGGCCGAGGTCCCGGTCCCCGAGCCGACCGGCCCGTTCGACGTGATCGTCAGGATCGGCGGTGCCGGGGTGTGCCGCACCGACCTGCACATCCTGGAGGGGCAGTGGGCGGAGAAGTCCGGCGTCACGCTGCCCTACACGATCGGCCACGAGAACGCCGGTTGGGTGCACGCCGTGGGTTCCGCCGTCACCCACGTCGCCGAGGGCGACAAGGTGATCCTGCACCCGCTGATCACCTGCGGGCTGTGCCGGGCCTGCCGCTCGGGCGACGACGTGCACTGCGAGCTCAACCAGTTCCCCGGCATCGACACCGACGGCGGCTACGCGGAGTACCTGAAGACCTCCGCGCGCTCGGTGGTGAAGATCGACGACTCCCTGGAGCCGGCCGACGTGGCCGCCCTGGCCGACGCCGGCCTGACCGCCTACCACGCGGCCGCCAAGGCCGCCCGGCGGCTGACCCCGCGCGACAGGTGCGTGGTCATCGGCGCCGGCGGGCTCGGCCACATCGGCATCCAGGTCCTCAAGGCGCTCAGCCCCGCCGAGCTGATCGTCGTCGACCGCAACCCGGACGCCGTCAAGCTCGCCCTCGACATCGGCGCCGACCACGGCGTCGTCGCCGACGGCACCCAGGTCGACCAGGTGCTGGCGCTGACCGACGGCCACGGCGGCGAGGTCCTCGTCGACTTCGTCGGCGAGGGCGGCGCGACCTCCGAAGGGGTCCAGATGCTCCGCCGGGCGGGCGACTACCACGTCGTCGGCTACGGCGAGAACATCGATGTGCCGACCATCGACATCATCTCGACCGAGATCAACTTCATCGGCAACCTGGTCGGGTCCTACAACGACCTGTGCGACCTGATGGCGCTCGCCGCCCGCGGGGCCGTCACGCTGCACACCCAGAAGTACGCCCTCGACGACTTCCAGACCGCGATCTCCGACCTCGACGCCGGCCGGGTCCGCGGCCGCGCGATCCTGGTCCCCTGAGGAGGCGACGACATGAAGAAGCTCCTCGGGATCGGCATCTCGGTCGGCGTGCTCGCGGGCATCTGGACCCAGGTGAGCATCGAGCTCACGCTCATCACCTGGGTCGGGTTCGTCGCCTGGGCCTGCTACTTCGCCGCCGGGGGTGGACGCGAAGGCTTCCAGAAAGGTCTCGCGGCCAACCTCGCCGGCGCACTGTGGGGGTACGGAGCGAGCCTGGTCCTGACGTACGCCACCTTCACCGGCGCGGTGGCCCTGGTCGTCACGGTCCTCGCGTTCATCCTCTGCCTGCAGGCGGCCGTGGATCTGCTGTCCTTCATCCCCGGCGCCTTCGCCGGGACGGCAGTCATCTTCGGCACCTCCTTCGACCTCGGCGGCACGCTCATCGCTCTGGTGGTCGGGGCCGGGCTCGGGTGGCTCTCGGACATCGCCGGGCGCCGGATCCAGGCCGCGGTCGAACGGTCCGGGCAACCGGTCCGCGCCGCCCAGCCCTGACCACCGCCCACCGCCCACCGCCCACCGCCCACCGCACGAACCGATCCCATCCAGACGAAGGAGAGCCCGATGATCTTCATCGCCGCCCGCTTCCGCATCAAGCCGGAGTACGCCGAGGACTGGCCGGCCATCTCCGGCCCGTTCACCGAGGCCACCCGGGCCGAGCCCGGCAACCTCTGGTTCGACTGGGCCCGCGGCCTCGACGACCCGAACGAGTACTTCCTGCTCGAGGCATTCGCCGACGAGGACGCCGGCGCTGCCCACGTCACCTCGACCCACTTCAAGCAGGCCCAGGCCGACCTCCCGCGCCATCTCGCCGAGACGCCGCGGATCGTCAACACCAACATCCCTGGCCAGGAGTGGTCCGACCTGGGCGAGCTCGCAGTCCCTGACTGAACCCAGCGATCCCGCTCGACCTGGCCTGAACCAGGTCGAGCGGGATCTGTCGCGTCATCCACGCGTCGCGGTCCGCCGCCCCAGGTAGGCGAGGCAGGCGACGGCGAGCGCGACGCCCCAGATCGGCCAGAGCATCTCCGGAGCCCATGCGCCCCAGTCCGAGGTGGCGCCGGGGACCGTCCAGAGGTCGTCCGCGATCGCCATCCGCCAGAAGGAGATCCCGGCGGACGTCACCGTGCCTGCGACCAGGATCCCCGGCACGAGGGCCATCGCGACCGGGACCGGACGCCCACCCATGCGGGGCACCCAGCGCCAGAACACCTCGCCCCAGCGCGCCACCAACCCCCAGGTCAGGACCGCCCCGACCACGGCGAAGGCCCCAAGCCCGAAGCCGGCCCACCTCCCCGCGCCGAGGTCGTCCAGCATCTCGCGACTGATCCCGAGCGGGATGTCCAGCGCCCAGGCGATCCGGGTAGCGGCGTAGAGAAGAGGTACGACGACAGCGACCGCCACCGCAGGACGCCCCCAGCGTGCCCAGCGGCCCCAGTCCAGACGCCTGCCGGGCACTGTCCTCCCGAGCAGGGTGACACCGGCGACGACCATGGCCAGCCCGCCGACAGCGTGCGCCAGAGCGACACCCGAGTCGACGAAAAGACCCCACTCGAGCTGTCCGGCGCCCGGTCCGAGCCCGAACATCGCAAGCAGGACCTGAGGCAGATAGCCGAGGAACATCAGCGCGCGGACGTCCGAGACGACCACGGCGACAACGAGCCCGAGAACGATCAGGAGCCACCCTGTCGCTCTCGTCGTACCGGGCGTCCGCACGTTCGCGACCGCGCCCCCGGCAACCAGGGCGAGGAGCGCGAGCACCGCGATCACCCAGGACATCTGGGTGCCGCTCAGAGCGCCGAGCGGCGAAGCGGCATCGGGGACCCACGGATCCGGTGCCCTGCCCAGCAGGGCGAGCCCGACCAGGGCGCCGAAGACGAGGGCCCAGGCGCCGGCCACCCAGGGCGCTGCGCGCAGCACGAGGGAGCGGTGCTGCGTACGTTCCATCAGGGCGGACATCAAGCCACGCTCCTGGCCGTGTCCCAGCGCCGGCGCTCGGGCGCGGGGTGGTCGCGGAGGTCATCTCGACAAGCTCGATACATCGCGTCCGGCAGCCGGTCGCGCAGCGAGGCGACGCGGCTGCCGAGGCCGTGCTCGTCCTCGTCGGCGCCGAGCATCCGGCCGAGCGTCCTGCGGACCGCGAAGAGGAGGCGGTACGCCGCCGGGAAGTCGCGGTCCTCGCTGCTCATCATCGCCTCGACGAAGGCCCGGGAGTCGTCGGGTCCGCCCTGGACCGGGAGGGCCCAGACGTCCTCGAGCTCGAAGTCGTGGGTGATCTCGTGGATGCGCCAGAACTGGCATGAGTAGGCGCCCGACGGTATCGGGCCCGTCCGGATCGGGCTGGGTCTGATGGGTGCGTGTGTGGTCATGTCTCCACACTGGTCCGCGAGCGCCGGGGGTTCGTCGCCCTCAGGTCGCGGGCCTCTCAACCTCTGGGATGAGACTCAGCTCCGGGGGCCGACCAGCCCCGTCTCGTACGCCAGGACGACTGCCTGCACCCGGTCGCGGAGGCCGAGCTTGGCGAGCACATGGCCGACGTGGGTCTTCACGGTCGCCTCGGAGAGGTGGACGCGGCGGGCGATCTCGGCGTTGCTGTCGCCGGTGGCGAGCTCGAGCAGCATGTCGAGCTCGCGCGGGGTCAGGGTGTCGCGAATGTCGGCGGCGCGGCCGCTGTCGGTCGCCGGGGCGGCCGCGACGTGCTCGAGCAGACGACGCGTCGTCGACGGCGCTACCACCGCGTGACCTGCGTGGACGGTGCGGATCGCTTCGACGATCTCCTCCGCGCGGGCGTCCTTGAGAAGGAAGCCGCTGGCGCCGGCCCGGATCGCGGGGAAGGCATAGTCGTCGAGGTCGAAGGTGGTCAGTGCCACCACTCTCGTCGCCGGCTGCTCGCCGGTGATCGCGGCCGTCGCCTGGATCCCGTCGAGGCGGGGCATCCGCAGGTCCATGAGGACGACGTCGACCCGCTTCGTACGCACCAGGGCGAGCGCCTCGTGACCGTCGGCCGCCTCCCCGGCGAGCTCGAGGTCCGGCTGGCTCTCCACCATCATCCGGAGCGCCGAGCGCATCAGCTCCTGGTCGTCGACGATCGCGACACGGATCGGCATCTCTGGCTCGCTCACGCTGGTCACAACGGCATCATGGCGCGCACGCGCCAGCCGCCGTCGCTCGGCCCGGCCTCGAGGGTGCCGCCGACCGCCGCCACCCGTTCCCGCATCCCGCGGAGGCCGCGGCCGGGCGGGCGCTGGATCCCCACGCCATCGTCGCTGACCTCGACCCGGAGCTGACGTCCGGTGCGTGTCACCGACACGGTCGCGGCGGCTCCCGGGCCGGCATGACGAGTGACGTTGGTGAGCGCCTCCTGCACGACGCGGTAGGCGGTCAGCCCGACGGCGGGAGCGACCTGACCGGGCTCGTCCGCCTCGAGCCGGACCGTCAGCCCTGCCTCACGCATCCGCTCGACGAGGTCGCCGACGTCGGCCAGCCCCGGTTGCGGCTCGGTCGACGACTCGCCGCCGAGCACGCCGAGCAGCCCGCGCATCTCCATCAGGGCCTCCCGCCCCGTGGTCGCGATCGTGTCGAGGATCCCCGAGGCCCGCTCCGGCTGCTGCCCCACGACCATCCGGCCGGCCTCGGCATGGCTGACCACGACCGCCAGCGAGTGCGCGACCACGTCGTGCATCTCGCGCGCGATGCGCTGGCGCTCCTCAGCGGCGGCGCGGTCGGCGAGCTGGTCGATCCACGCGGCCCGGGTCGCCCGGAACCGGCCGAGCGCCCAGGCCGCCACCGTGGCCGCCACCGTGGCGGTGGCCACCATCAGCCACCACGTCCACCCCTGCAGTCCGGTGCCCTCGAACCCCGACAGACGTACGACGGTGATCAGACATCCCACCAGCCCGATACCGAGCGCGACCCCCGGCCACGGGCGCCGGTCCTGCGCACTCACCGCGTAGAGCAGCACGAAGAAGCACAGGCTGCTGGGCAGCAGCACCGGCCCGAACGCGCTTCCTGCCGCCTCGGCCGTCGGTCCGCTCAGATCCGGCGCGGCCACGAGCACCAGCTCGGCCAGTGCCCCGACTGCGTAGGACGGCAACGGCCAGCGCCGGGCGGTGGCCACGGCGGCGTGCAGCGCCACCAGCGCGACCAGGAGCGCGATCTCCCAAGCCGTGCTGACCTCGCCGTCGACCACCGAGGTCCACCCGACCGGCAGCAGCACCAGCGCCAGCGCCCCGGCCAACGCGACCTGGCCCGCGTCCCCGAGCCAGCGGGGTCCGGGGGCAGCTGCCAGGGTCATGCGCCCACCCTAGTGCTGCCCGAGAACGCCCGCAGGCCCTCTCCGATCGGAGAGGGCCTGCGGGCTGTCCCGGCTCGGCGGGACTGTCGACGAAGCGTCACATGCTGCGCGGACCGGTGGCGTCGTCGCGCTCCTTCTCGGTCATGCTGCGCGACTTCAGCAGACTCAGGATGGTCGTGATGGCCAGGATGCCGATGATCACGCTGAGGGAGACCTCGATGGAGACCTCCGGGGCCCACTCGACGTGCTGGCCACCGTTGATGAACGGCAGCTCGTTCTCGTGGAGCGCGTGGAAGACGAGCTTGAGGCCGATGAAGCCGAGCAGGATCGCCAGACCGTAGGACAGGTAGACCAGCCGCTCGAGCAGGCCGCCGATGAGGAAGTAGAGCTGACGCAGACCCATCAGCGCGAAGATGTTGGCGGTCAGGACCAGGTAGGGCTCCTTGGTCAGACCGTAGATCGCCGGGATCGAGTCGAGCGCGAACAGCAGGTCGGTGACTCCCAGGGCGCAGATGACCACGAACATCGGGGTCGCGATCCGCTTGCCGTTCTCACGGACGAACATCTTGGCGCTGTCCCAGCTCGAGGTGAGCGGGATGTGGCGCTCGAGGAACTTCACCACGGCGGGCTCCTCGTACTCGTCCTCGTCCTCGCCGCCCTCCATGGCCAGCTTGACCGCGGTGTAGATCAGGAACGCGCCGAACAGGTAGAAGACCCAGCTGAAGTTCTCGATCGCGGCCGCACCCACGGCGATGAAGATGCCTCGGAAGACCAGCGCCAAGATGATCCCGATCAGCAGCGCCTTCTGCTGGTACTGCCTCGGCACCGCGAACTTCGACATGATGATGATGAAGATGAACAGGTTGTCGACCGAGAGCGAGTACTCCGTCAGCCAGCCCGCGAAGAACTCCGTGCCGTACTTCGGGCCGGAGAACACGAAGACACCGATGCCGAACAGGATCGCCAGGCCGATGTAGACGCTCAGCGCGACGATCAGCTCCCGACGCGAAGGCTCGTGCGGTCGCCGGCCGATGACGAGCACATCGAAAAGCAGCACAGCGCTGGCGATGCCGATGGTCAACCACCAGATGAGAGGGGAGACGTCCACGAAGGGACTCCTTAGATCGTGAGGCAGAGCGGTTCTTTGGGAAGATTAGGCGACCGAGGTCAAACCTTCGAAGTCGTAGCGGGCGCGGCGTCCATCGACGGCATCGGCGACGGAAGCGGAATCGGCGTACGTCGGCACACCAGCGCGAGTTGTACGACAGGTGCGCAGCTAGTCTAACAAGCCGAACTCCTTCCACTCCCCATGATCCCAGCCATGGACAAGCAGATGAGTCGACGATCACAGCGTGGATGACTGGACCTCAACCGGACTTGATGTTTTAGCGTCACTGCCAAAAGAGAGAGGAGGGGGTGTGAGCGACACACTCACCGACCAGTTCAAGGCCGGCTTCCGTCGATATCCCACCGGCGTGGCCATCGTCGCCGCCTCGACCGAGACGGGACCCGTCGGGGCGACGGTGTCGAGCGTGGCCTCAGTCAGCGCCAACCCGCCGATGCTGTCGTTCTCGGTCTCCCGGTCCGGGCGGTCCGGGCCGGCACTCACCGGGAGCGACCGTCTCGCGGTGCACGTCCTGACCGAGTCCCAGGCCCATGTGGCCGCGGCCTTCGCCGACCGCACCGCGCCACGATTCACGGGCGCGCAGGGCTGGTCGCTCCCGCACGGGGAGCCGCCGGTCCTCGACGACGCCGCGGCCAGCTTCTCCGGGCGCGTGGCCCGCGTGATCCCCGCCGGCGAGGCATGGCTGGTGCTGGTCGAGGTCGACGCGGTCAGCCTCGGCGAGTCCGCCGACCCGCTCCTGCACCACGACCGGCACTACTGGTCACTAGGCCCGTCGGTCAGCACCCTCGATCGCATCCTGCCCGAGAAGGCTTCCTGACCGTCGACCTCGACGGTCACTCCACCACACCACCGAAGGAACCAAACATGCGTCTGTTCGCTCCCACCATCGAGGTCTCGGCCCACTGCGACCTGCCCTGCGGCGTCTACGACCCCGCCCAGGCCCGCATCGAGGCCGAGTCCGTCAAGGCCGTCATCGCCAAGGCCCTGGACAGCGACGACCCCGACTTCCGCACCCGCGCGGTGCTCATCAAGGAGCAGCGCTCCGAGCTGGTCAAGCACCACCTCTGGGTGCTGTGGACCGACTACTTCAAGCCCCCGCACTTCGAGGCCTACCCCCAGCTCCACACCCTCGTCAACGAGGCCACCAAGCTGGCCGGCGCCTCCGGCACCAAGGGCACCCTCGACCTCGAGGTCGCCGACAAGCTCCTCGCCAAGATCGACGAGATCGCCGAGATCTTCTGGGCGACCAAGAAGGCCTGAACCACCCAGAACCCACGCAAGGAAGCCAGGTTCCGGCAGCCGGCCGGGACCTGGCTTCTTCCATGCTTCACCCTCGCGAGGGCATAGACGTATGACAAGTTGGTCACTAGTGTGACAAGTGTCACCGTCCCCCTCGCGGCGGCCCTGGGCCGCCGTCGGAGCTCTCGAGGAGCATGCATGCGTCACATTCGAAAGCGCGCGACACCCCTCCTACTCGTCCTCGGTCTGGTCGGCTCGCTGACCGCGACCACACCCGCCCTCGCAGACCAGAAGACAGACCCGGCCGTACGCGGCCCCGATGCTGCCGCGATCGCCAAGATCGTCGACCGCATCGAGGAGCCCTCGATCCCGGACCGCGACTACGAGATCACCGACTTCGGTGCTGTCGGAGACGGCACGACAGACGCTCTGCCGGCGATCAGGGCCGCGATCGAGAAGGCGTCGGCCGACGGCGGCGGCCGCGTCGTACTCCCCGAGGGCACCTGGCTCTCCGAGGGTCCGGTGCACCTGGCGAGCAACATCGATCTCCACGTCTCCGACGGGGCCACGCTGCTGTTCGGTACCGACACGGACGACTACCTGCCCGTGGTGCGTACGCGCTGGGAGGGCACCGAGCTCGACGGCTACTCGCCGCTGATCTACGGCAACGACGTGCACGACGTCGCGATCACCGGATCCGGCACGATCGACGGCAACGAGGACTCGGAGTTCCACGCCTGGAAGGCCGACGAGAAGCCCGACCAGCTGCGGCTGCGCCAGATGGGCTTCGACGGCGTACCGGTCGAGGAGCGCGTCTTCGGGAAGGGTACGTTCCTGCGGCCCAGCGCCATCCAGTTCTTCCACGCCGAGCGGGTGCTGCTGGAGGACTACCGGGTCACCAACTCACCGTTCTGGATCAACCACCTCGTCTACACCGACCAGGCGACCGTGCGCGGACTCGACGTCGACAGCCACCGGGCCAACAACGACGGCATCGACGTCGACTCGAGCACCAACGTGCTGATCGAGGAGAACCGCTTCCGGACCGGCGACGACTCCGTGGTCGTGAAGTCCGGACGTGACCTCGACGGACGCACCATCGCCCGCCCCAGCGAGGACGTCGTGATCCGACGCAACGACATGGGCGGCGAGGACGGCATCGCCCTGGGCAGCGAGATGTCCGGTGGCATCAAGGGCGTCTACTTCACCGACAACGTGCTGCGCGACGGTGCCTCGGCGATCCGGTTCAAGGGCAATCTCGACCGCGGCGGCACGGTCGAGCACATCCGGGTGAGCAACATGGAGATCGGCAACTTCGAGACCTTCATCTGGTTCCAGCTCGACTACCCCGGCGAGCTCGGCGGCGACTACCCACCGGTCTACCGCGACATCGTCTTCTCCGACATCACCGTCGCCTCCGCCAAGACCGGCCTCGACATCCACGGGCCTGCCGACGCGCCACTGCGCGATGTCACCCTGCGTGACGTCACGGTCGAGGAGGTCGAGACGCCGATGGTCCTGGAGAACGTCGAGGACCTCCGCTTCGACAACGTCCGGTTCGGTGACCAGTACGTCGACGGCGAGCTCGACTGGCTCTCCTGAACCGGTCCCCCGCCCCGCCCGCCGCGCGCCTTTTGCGAGGATCTCGCGGCGGGCGGGTCATCCGGTCGACTCCGTACCCATCGTCACCCATCGTCACCCATCGTCACCCATCGTCTCGGAAGGAAGAGTCATGAACACAGTCCGACAGGTCAGCGCCTTCGTAGGGCGTTGGTTCGCCGTGATCGTCCTGATCGCCGGCGCCATCGCACTGGCCACCCCCAGCACCTTCGACGGGTGGGCGGCCCAGGTGCCGTTGCTGCTCCAGATCATCATGCTGGGGATGGGCATGACCCTCAGGCCCGCCGACTTCGCGATCATCGGCCGGCGGCCGTGGGCTCTGCTGCTGGGTGTCGCCACCCAGTTCACCGTGATGCCGCTGCTCGGCTGGGGCATCGCGAACGCGCTCGGCCTCTCCGCGGTGCTCACCGCGGGCATGATCCTGGTCGGCTGCGCACCCGGCGGCACCGCCTCCAACGTCATGGTGTTCCTGGCCCGTGGCGACACCGCGCTGTCGGTGGCGATGACGTCCGTGTCAACGCTGCTCGCGCCCCTGCTGACGCCGCTTCTGGTCCTCTTCCTGATCGGCGAGGACCTGCCGGTCTCCGCCAGCGACCTGTTCGTCTCGATCGTGGAGATCGTGCTCGTCCCGGTCCTGCTCGGACTGGTGCTCCGACTGCTGCTGCCGCGTCTCATCGAGAAGGTCATCGATGTGCTTCCGCTGATCTCGGTCGCCGGCATCACCGGGGTCGTGCTCGCCGTCGTGGCCGGAAGCGCCGACACCCTGCTCTCGGTCGGCCTCCTGGTCGTGCTCGCCGTGGTCCTGCACAACATCGCCGGCCTGACCCTCGGGTACGCGGTCGGGCGAGTCTGCGGCATGCCGATCTCGAGCCGCCGCGCCATCAGCATCGAGGTGGGCATGCAGAACTCGGGGCTCGCCGCCGCACTCGCCACCGTCCACTTCTCACCGGCCGCGGCGCTGCCTGCCGCGATCTTCTCGGTCTGGCACAACGTGTCCGGCTCGATCCTGGCGAGCTACTGGTCGCGGCGCCCCATCGAGGCCGCAGACGCCCCGGACCCCCTCGCCGCACGGTCGTCCTGAGCTGAGCGCCGGACGCGTAAAGGTCACCCATCTCCGCCTTGCGGAGGGTGTCAGAGGCTCCTCCGCCGCCCGAGGCGCATTGACAAAAAGTGTTCCTTCGATAAGTCGATACCCCAGCCTGTATGGGCATTATTACTTCGCAATGAACTCACGCCAACGACAGAAATGGGGTGAGCGACAACACGGCGTTACGGGGGTGTTGCAGCCACCCCAATTCCCTGAACGCCAGCGTTAAGAGCACTTCACTCAGCACTTTTCTTTGTTACCGGCGACATGCGCATGCGTAACTGCTCCGCAACCGGTCTGAGTTCAACTATAAGTGCCAACTTTCGGAACCCACCGATGCACATCGTCGTGCACGTTCGCGAACACAAAATGGGTATTCGCCTCGCAGAAGGTTATCGCCCGCAGCACTGCCGCCACCCCATCCCATTCGTCGTCGCCATCGGCGACCACGGTGATCGCAGCCGCTCTCGCGTCGGCACCGATACGGACGGCGGGAAGAACCACGGGCCGGATCACGGGCACATGGACCACCCCTAGTTCGATAACTCTCGAAACCTCGCTTAGGTGGAAGCAATGTCGAATGCTTCAACACGCGGATCGCAGCGCCTCGCCACGGCGTTCGCAGCGACGATCTTCGCGCTCTCGTTCTTGATTCCCATACTATTCGCAGTGGCGCCAGCGTCCGCGCACGCCCACTTGGTCAAGAGCCTCCCGAGTGCCGGCGCCGTGCTCGCCGCCGGCCCGTCGGAGGTGGTGCTCACCTTCGACCAGCCGATCCAAGCGTTCCCCGGCGCTAACGGAATAGTGGTGACCGGACCACAGAGCAGCCACTGGGCGTGTGGTCGTGCTCGCATCAACGGGAACACCCTGACCGCCTCGATGAGTGAGGTCGGGCCTCCTGGCCACTACCAGATCCACTACCGGGTGCTCGGAGCGGACGGGCACCCGATCACCGGGTCAGTGCCGATCAACATCCGGCGGTTGGCGTCCACCGCTTCCACCGCGTCCGCTGCCACCGCGATGACGGCGTTCGACGTAGATCGACCGCGTGGTTTGGCAGCGATGCCCACGTGGCTGTGGATCGCGATGCTGGCCGCGATCGCGGTGTGTGTCGGGGCTGTCGGTCGCCAGACCGCACGCCGAACGGATGCGACATGAACGAACGTACGCGGCTCCTGCAGGTCTCTGCGCTTGTCGGCGCGAGCCTCGTCGTGCTTGCCTTCGGGATCCTGGTCACGCTGCCCCAGCCAGTCGTCGGCATTCCGGAGCCGTCGGTGGTGGTGCGCACCGGGATCCCGCTGCTCCGCTGGATCGCCAACGTGTGCGCGATCGGAGCTGTGGGCTCCGTGCTGGTGCTGGTGCTGCTGGGGGAGGCTGGTCGCGACCGTGCGCCTGCCCTGGCCCGAGTCACTTCAAGGACGGCGGTGTGGACCGCAGCAGTCTGGACGGTCGCCGCGCTGCTGGGTCTCTGGTTCAACGCGGCGGAGATCTCGCTCCGCCAGCTACGGCTGCCGGTCAGCGGCGTGCTCGGCTACGGCGGAAGCGTCAGCCTGGGTCTCGCACTGCTGATCAGCGCCGGGTCGGCAGGAGCGTTGACCGCCTATTCGGTCGCCCGCTTGCGGCGACCGTCGCTGCCGCCGGACGTGGGCTTTCTGATCGCGCTGGCGGGCCTGACGGCCGTGTCGATGAGCGGGCACCCTTCGCAGGGTGAGCCGCCGTTGCTGCTGATGACTGCCAGCGCCTTCCACGTGACCGGAGCGGCACTCTGGGTGGGCGGACTGGCTATCACTGCGCTGATCATCGGCGCCGACCGGCAGTCGCTGGCCATCGTACTTCCCCGGTTCTCACGGGTCGCCGAGGTGAGCTTCGTTCTGGTGGGGCTCAGCGGACTGTTGTTGGCCGCGGGCCGGCTGACCGGCGAGGTGACGCCGTCCCTGGGAGAGGTGGTCGGCGCATTGACGCAGACCCGGGCCGGCTGGCTGGTCATGGGCAAGCTCGCCTGCATGGGCCTGCTGGCCTGCTCGGGGGCGTACATCCGCAATGTCATCGTCGCCCGCGTGGCGCGCCAGCAGCCCACGCCGATCACCGTGTGGGCCGGGCTCGAGCTCGCCGTGATGGCGATCGCGGTCTCGCTGGCCACTGCGCTCGCGCGTCCCCTCTGACAGGTGACGGGGCTGGTCAGGGGCGGACTGAGGCGCCGCCGAGGCCTTGACGGCTCTCGGCGGCGCCTCTGCTTCGGGGATGCCTCAGACAGCGCCCACGCGGGTACGGCGCCGCCGCAGTGTGTTCACGGCGCCGTCGAGGACGACGAAGGCGACGAGGGTGACACCGAAGACCGGCATCGCCCAGCCCAGGGCACCCGCCGCGAGGAGCACCACGACCAGCATCGGCGCCGACAGGTTGCGCCACACCGGCACCGGAGAGGTACGCCCTGACCGGATGGGCCGGCGCTGCCACCACATCCGGTACCCCAGCCCGAGGAGCGCGAGCGATCCCACGGCCAGCAGGGCCAGCGCAAGCTGGTTGGCCAGACCGAACAGGGTGCCGCTGTGAGCACTGATACCGATGCTGGTGAGCTTGGCCATCAGCGGGTAGTCCTCCCAGCCCTGGCGGGCGGTGACCTGCTCCGTGTAGGGGTCGATGACGACAGAGGTCTTGCGGATCGGCAGCCCCTCGGACGACTCCTTGACGGTGACGGGACCTTCGCCGGCATGCGGCAGAGCGAGAGTGAGCTCGCCCTGCAGGCCTTCCGACCTTGCCACCTCGACGGCACGGTCGAAACTGATCGGCTCAGCGCCGTCCGCGGCCGCCACATCCGGCGTCGCAAGCGAAGGCGTCTTGCCGTTCAGGGCGGTGATCGCGGCGTCGACGCGGGCACCGGCAAAGTTCGACCAGGTCAGGCCGGTGATGCTGATGCCGAGCAGCCCAACCGCCAGCCAGAGGCCCAGGACCCCGTGCCAGGACCGATTGCGTGCACGTCCCTTCGCGGTGAAGGACGGAACCAGCACGGTCCGCAGGGATCGGCCACGGGCGCGCTTGCTGAGCCACAGCACCAGGCCACCGAGCACGATGAAGGGCAGCCAGCTGGCAACGAACTCGGAATAGAGCCGACCGAGGTCACCCAGGTGCAGGTTGCCGTGCAACTCGCGCAGCCACACCTGCGCGGGTGGCCGGCTGTCCACGGTGACCAGTTCACCGTTGACGCCACCGGTGTACGGATCGACGTACACGGTCAGCGACTCCGAGGAGAAGTGGCTCCCGGTCTGTTTGAGGCCTTCGATGCCCGCGAGCACGACCTGGGCGGTCCTGTCGGGGTCATCCGCCGGAATGACCGTGGTGACGTGTGCGTCCGGATGGACGGCGAGAGCGGCCTCGACCTGCTCCGACAGCGGTCGCGGGCTTCCTGTCTGCGACTCCACGTACAGCTTGTCGCCGTACAGCACATCGTTGATCTGGGGAGTGAAGGCATAGGCCAGGCCGGTCAACGCCAACACCGCGAGGAACGGTGCGACCAGAAGGCCTGCCATGAAGTGCACGCGTCGAGCGAGCAACCACAGCAGGGCGCTGGAACGCTTTCGATCGGGCGTGCCGACACCAGCCCGGGGCTGTGAGGGTTCGGTGGGGATCGTGGTCATGCCAACTCCATCGGTACGACGTAGGTAAGACTGGGCATGGCCCCTCCTTCTTTACTTTTCCCTCGTTATACCCAGTTGGTTTTGGATGTTTCAGAGGTTTGTTTTGGATGTTTCAGGGCTTCGCAGAAACGCCATTCGGTCCCCGATAGCCAGTAGGCCGACCAGGTATGTCTGATTCGTCGCTGTCACGTAACGCGACAGTAAAAGAGCCCCACCGGTACCCAATTTTGCCTTTTCGGTGGCTGTTTCCAGGCGCACATCAGAGGTCCCGCATAAGCACCCGGGGGTATTATTGGAGTGAAGCCACCCGGGGTATTATCGAGAAAATCAGCCGCCCATTCTTAATGCCCTCGTGAGGTTGTGAGGTCCCATTAACGATTAGATTTCCGCCAGGGTTCTGGGCCCTTAATGAGCGCGGGATTAAGTGGATTGCACTCCTCGGAATCCCCAAACTTTCCCCTTGGAGCTCGAAATCAATGCTCGAAAAGGAGAGGCATTCTTATGTCTGAATCAGCTCCCCAAGACTTCTTGGGGCCCAGGAAGCGACGACGACGGCTCGGCGCAGTGGCCGTGGCAGCGGTCTCCGCGATCACAGCGGCGGGTCTGACCACGCTGCCGGCGGCAGGCCAGCAGCCGGTCGGGGTGGGCCCCCTCCCCATCACCTTCGACCTGACCGACGAGAACGGAGGATGGTTCGACTCCGGTCTGAACCTGTTCGGCAGCAAGTCCCTCGCGGTCGGAGTGCTCCCCCGGGTCGGCGTACCTGCTGGCGGACTGCCCTCTATCGGTGGCCCGCTGCTGCCGACTGACGCGTCGTTGGTGGAGAACCTCCTCGGCGGGCTCGGCACCACCGGCGGGGCGAGTGCCGCAACCGATCCGCTGGCCCTCGGCTCGACCCTGGCCACCGTGCAGGGCATCGCGAAAACGTCGCCGGAGGCGGCTTCCAAGGCCGCCGAGGCCGCCGATCTGATCGGCCAGCTCGAGGCGACCGTCGCCGACATGCCGGCGGACGAGCCGGTCGACTTGGACTCGCTGCCGGTCGGCGTGGACCTGATGGGTGTCCTGGACTCTCTCCAGGAGTTCGCGGTCGAGGGGCCTCCGGTCACCGTCAAGTTCAACGTGGACCCGGCCAAGTCGGAGGGAATCCGCAACCCGATCGGGCTGATCGCCCCGGAGGGGGCGGACGGGTTCCCGTACATGGATTCCAAGGGCGCCTTCTTCGGCGAGAAGACGATCCAGCTCACCGAGCCGGGCCTGTACGCCTTCACCGACTCGGTCGCGCCCTACATGCTCGGCGCGGTCGTGGTCGACGACCCGCTCACGTTGGGTCTCGACTTCGGCGAGAAGCTGGTGGTCAACGGCAAGCCCGAGGCCGTTCCGTCGAACGCCGACATCATCCAGCGGCTGGTGAACGCCTTCTTCACCATCACCAACCCGAACAACTGGCAGCAGTTCAGCAGCACCAAGGAGGTGTCCTGGAACCCGGTCCAGCCGCCCGCCCCGATCCTGCAGTACGACGCAGACGGCAAGCCGGTGCTGATCCCGAACCTGGACGCGTACTTCGACCAGAAGTTCGAGTACCCGAGGAAGCTGCCGGCGTTGAAGAAGCCGACCACCCCTGGTGTGGGTGAGGTCTGGATGGCCACTCAGATGGAGGACTTCGCAGGGAAGGAGAAGCACGGCTCCATCACGAAGATCAACGCCGAGGACTGGACGATCGATCGGAAGATCGCAGCCCCCGAGATCAACATGAACAACGTCCACAACATGTGGTCGGACAAGAACTACAAGTACGTGTACGGGAACGAGTGGTTCGACAACGAGACCGATGTCTTCGATCGGGAGACCGGCAAGTTCGTGCGGAGCCTCGAGGTCGGGCCCAACCCGGCGCACGTGATGACCCGTCCGGGCAACGACAACCTCACGATCGGCGTCAACGCCGGGACGGACATCGTCGAGGCGTCACCCGGGGCCACGAAGATCGTCAAGCGCATCCACGCCGACCCGGACAGCGGCATGACTCCGCACCCGCACGCGCACTGGACCAGCCACGACGGCAAGACGGTCGTCGCGCCGAACACGATGACCGAGGAGGCCGTCATCGCCGACATGGACTCGGGGACCGTCAGGCACGAGCCCGTCGGTGCGTTCCCGATCGCCACGTCGATGACGCCGGACTCGAAGAAGGCGTACCTGTCCAACTTCCTGGGCATGAGCGTGTCTTGCGTGTCGCTGAAGGAGGACGCGTGCGCGACCCCCGACGGCGGTGTGGCCAAGAACTCCACGATCGACCTGTGGCAGAACTACGACGCGAAGTCCGGTCCTGAGAAGGGCAAGCCGTGGGGCGGTCTGACCATCCAGCTCCCGGTGAGCCCGGACGGTAAGGCGCTGCTGGCGGTGAACACCCTGTCTCAGACGGTCAACGTGATCGATCCGAAGACACACAAGTTGATCAAGGATCTGCCGTGCAACGCCGGTTGCCACGGCGCCAACTTCGGTGCCAAGGAGGGTGGCGGCTACTACGCCTACGTCTCCAACAAGTTCTCCAACGCCATGCAGGTCATCGACGTCGACCCGAACAACGATGGTGACATCTCCGATGCCGCCATCGCCGGCCAGCTGACGCTGGGGCCGACGTCGGACACCAAGATGGACGACGAGCTCGTCGCTCACCCAGGTGTGGGTGGACAGGGCGTCCTGGCCCTCCCGCTGGTCTACAACGGCTGGTCACAGGAGATCCCGAAGGCCTGGCGAAAGGACCTGACCTGCGAGCAGATCAACCCGATCGACAAGTCGGCCTGCTGATCACCATCTGACACCACCGAAGGTCCGGGGCTGGGCAGCGCAGCCCAGCCCCGGACCGTGCCGTGCCGTACCCGACATTTCCCAAGAGTTCCCAATCATGCAGGAGGCTGGCCGATGACGGCGCAGGAGATTCGCCCACAGGCTGTCACGACCCCACCCCGCCCCAGGTTCCGTCGGCGCGTGATCGGGCTGATCGTGTTGGTTGCAGTCTGCTGGGGAGTGTTGCTCACGGTGCTGCCGTCGCCATCCGGTGACCCGGTGCTGGTCTCGTTGAGCCCGACGGACGGCGAGACGGTCAAGTCCCCCGACGAGGTCCGGATCACGTTCGACCGGCCTGTCCCCGCCGAGCTCGCGTCGGTCCAGATGACCGATCCTGCAGGCGAGCGCATCGTGTCGACCCGGCCGTACAACCCGCCGGGGGCCGACGACACGATTGCCGTGCCGATGCCGAAGACCCGCTACGAGGGGATCTACTCGGTCGTCTGGTCGGTGCCGTCCAGCGCCCTCGAACCGATGGTCGGGTCGTCGACCTTCTCGGTGTTCTCCGCGGCGAGGCTCACCGCGGTCCCCGGGCTGGTCGTCGACCGCGACCCGGTGGTCGTCACGGTGTACGCGGTGGCGGGAATCCTCGCGACAGCCGCCCTGGTGCTCGGTGTCGGGACCGTGTTCGTGCTCGGGGTCGTCTGGCCTGCGGGCGCCCGCCGCCCGGGATCGCGCCGCCTGCTCCGGTACACGTGGGCGACCATGGTGCTGGCGACGCTCGTATCACTGCTCTCGTTCGGCGGTTACGCCGCCCGGACCTCGCTCAGTGACGCGTTCGACCCGGCGCTCCTCGCCGGCACGGTCAAGTCGGACATCGGGGCGGCGCTCATGGCCAGGCTGCTCATCCTGCTGCCGCTCACACTCGGCTTCTGGCTGCTCCTGCGGAGCGAGCCCGCCCGGACCTCGGCCGAGCGCTGCACGGCCGCGGCGACGGTGCTCGGTGCCGCCTCGGCGTTGGCGGCCACCTGGGTCTTCGCCCGCCCGCACGCACCGGCGGGACCGACGCCGCTCACCGTGGCCGCGGACACCGCGCTCCTACTCGCGGCCGCGGTCGGCGTCGGCGCCGCGGTGATGCAGTGGACGATCCTGCGTCGAGCCGGTGGACCGGCGGCGCAGGCCACGCGGCTACTTGCCCGGATCATGCCGGTGGGCGGCGCGGCACTGCTGCTCGCGGCGACCACGACCGGCGGCTGGCAGCTGGCGGCGTACGACGCGCTGGCGGTGGTGATCTTCGGCACGGGGGTGGCACTCCTGCACCGGGAGCGGCGGCGCAGATCCGACCCGGAGGAAGGCGAAGGCCGGCGCGACAAGCCCGCTCGCCGGCGGCTGCGGAAGGTGGCCGCCGTGTCAGCCTCGGTCACCGTCGTGGCGCTCGCAGCGCTACCCGGCTCGGCCCTCCCCGGTTAGGGCCCGCTCGGCGCACTGTCGTGGCACGTGCGGGCGAACTATCAGACACAACTCACACGAGAGGTATCCATGCCTACGCGCCTCCGCCTTCTCGGGCGATTCAGCACCACCATCGCTGCGACGTTCACACTCGTCCTCGCGCCCGCCGCGTGCGGAAGCGCCGAGGACACCGCCCCACCGGCCGAGCCGACCGACGCGACGTCCTCCGTGACCCCCTCGGCTGCCTCATCGCCGGCAGCTCCGGTCAGCCCCAGCACCGAGTCGACCGATCTCGGTCCGCTGCTCACGATCATCATCGACGGAGAGGATGTGTCACCCAATGCGGAGGAGATCCATCTCGGCACCGGAGAGAAGCTCCTCGTGGAGATCGACTCCGATCGGGCCGGCGAGCTGCACATCCACTCCGCCCCTGAACAGTTCGTCCAGTTCGCCGAGGGCACCACGGACAGCGAGATCGTCGTGAACACTCCTGGCACCGTCGAGGTCGAGGACCACGACACCAGCGCCGTCGTCGCCCTCATCGAGGTGCACTGACTTTGTTCCCCCTGATCCTGCCCATGCATGGCTTGGGCGGGGGCGCCGACCTGCCCATTCCCGCCTCCTTCGCGATCGCGGGCGGCACCGCCGCCCTCGCGCTGTCCTTCGTCGTTCTGCTCCTGGCGTGGCGTACGCCGCGGTTCTCGACCGCCGGCGGCGAACGAGCCGTCCCCGCCGGGCTCGCCGCGTTCCTGGACAGTCCTGGCTGGACCATGAGCATCCGTGCGCTCGGGATGACGTTCTTCTGCTTCATGCTCTGGCCCGCGCTGTTCGGTCCGGACCTGCTGAACAACCCCGCCTTCGGCGTGGTCTATGTCTGGCTCTGGGTCGGCATCGTCCCGGCTTCGCTGCTGTTCGGCCGCTTCTACGGTGCTGTCAGCCCGGCCCGCACACTCCACTTGATCCTCGCGAAGGTCGCGGGGCGACCACCTGGCGAAGGCGTACGCCGATATCCGGCCCACCTGGGGTACTGGCCCGCAGCAATCGGTCTGTTCGCCTTCGTCTGGCTCGAGCTCGTCTCACCCCAAGCGACCTACCTGGGCTCGGTCCGCGCGTGGTTCGCGTGCTATCTGGCAGCGATGTTGCTCGGCGGCGCGATCTTCGGCGAACGCTGGCTCGAGCGGGCCGACCCTTTCGAGGTCTACTCCACCCTTTTGGCCCACCTCTCACCCTGGGGACGCAACGACGAAGGCGACCTCGTCTGGATCAGTCCGCTACGCCACCTTGCCCGGGTGCCGGGCGAAGCTGGACTGGTCGCCACGGTCGCCGTCCTCCTCGCAAGCACCGCATACGACAGCTGGCGCGAGAGTGTGACCTGGATCCGGTTCGTCCAGTCCAGCGTCATCGATCAGGCCGTGCTGGGAACGGCCGGGCTCCTGACGGCGGTCACCGTCGTCGGAGTCGTCTTCATGGCCGCGTCGATGGCAACAGGGGTCGATGAGAGCGTCGATCGCCGGCAGATCCCGCGTCAGCTCGCTCACTCCATCGTCCCGATCGTCGTCGGCTACATGGTGGCGCACTACCTGAGCTTCTTCGTACAGGTCGGCTCACAGACTCTGATCCAGATCAGCGACCCCATCGGAACCGGGTCGAATCTGTTCGGGACCGGGGAGTGGGAGGTCAGCTACTGGTTCTCCCAGCATCCGACCTTCCTCGCCACTACCCAGGTCGTCTCCATCGTGACCGGGCACGTCTTGGGCGTCATCGCAGCTCACGACCGTGCCCTGGAGATCCTCCCACGCCGTCACCTGGTCGCCGGTCAGCTGCCGCTACTCATCGCGATGGTGCTCTACACCTACCTGGGCCTCTACCTGCTGTTCGGTGCCTGACACGGTCAGCCGACAGCTCCCCGCGCCGGCGGGGTGGTTGCGTACATCGCAACCAGAGGTGGGCTCAGCGGACCAGATCGTTGACGCACCGGTTCCAAGCCACCAGGTCGAGCCGATTCACACCGTTCGCCGTGCATCGCGTGATCGCCTGGGTCAGCGTCAGGACTTGGTCGACAGGTTCGCGGACAGGGGCCGGAAGTGGCTCGGTGACCTTCTCGAGAGTCCCCTCGGCCTCGTCCTGTCCCTGCTTCGGCGGCGAAGACGGAGCCTCCGAAGCAGGTGACTCGGGCTCGGTTTCAGGCTCGTCTTCCGTGCTTGCCTGACCACCACGATCCGGGTCCGGAGCGGAGGTCGGGCGAACCGTGGCAGCGTCAGCCCGCCGATCGGAGCCGGACGTGGAGGTCGCCGGCACCATATGGTCGGGAACGGCGGCGTAGTCACCCTTCAGGTACGCCACTCGAGTCCGCAGCACCTGGTCGGCGTAGGACGGCGACCGGTTGTAGCGGAGGACCGCCTCGTGGCGGCCGGCCTCGCTACCGAGATCGTAGGGCCCTGAGCACAGGTACACCGCTGCCGCCAGCACAGCGTCATTGATGTCTTGCGGGTTCCTCTGCCCGTCGCCATCGGCGTCCACGCCGACGGCCGACCACGTGGTGGGGATGAACTGCATCGGACCGACAGCACGATCCCAGATCTTGTCTCGGTCGTACTGCCCGCCGTCGGTGTCTTCGATCGCCTGGGTGTCATTCGTACCGTCAAGAGGGACGCCATAGATGCCTGGACTGGAGACGCCGTCGGCGCCCAGGGTGCTGCCGCCGAAGCGGCCGTGGTCCGACTCCACGTAGCCCACGGCCCCAAGCAGCTGCCAGTCGATGTTGCACGTCTCGTCGGCAGCGTTGATGACGGTCTCAGCGCGCTGGTACGCGGCAAGCGCAGCTCTCGGGATTCCACTCGCCGACGCGGCCGACGCAACCTGCACAACACGCCTCTGCGGCACGCCAGCGCCGACGACCGCGGGTAGGGAGTAGCTCGCTGGTGCCTGCGGCGCCGCCGCAGGCACCGAGATTCGACTGGAAGGCGTGGCGCCCTGCCCGTTTGCGCTGGCGAGCGCGTATGGACTCATCAGGTGCGCGGTCCATACGAACGACAGGACGACCAGATCGACGTGGGCGACAACGCGCCGCTTCGTGCTCGACGTCGGCATCTCGGCACTGTCCGTGGCAAACATGGCACCTCCGTGGGGTCCAGAGTCGATGTTGGATCGAGGTCCATCCGTCCGCTCAGTAGTCCGTCGCCCAGAACCAGTCCACCGACGCACGATCTGCCAGAGCAGGATCGCGCCGTTGCGACCGAAGAGAGGGGGGTCCTACGAAGCGGGGGCCACATCCGTCGGTGGCTCTGACACGAGCGGGGCAACGGGAGGCGCCGGACCTCTTGCCCGTCAATACTCGCGAGCCGGATCGCTCCTACAACCACGGCGGCGTAAACATGCGGCGCTCCTAGGTCTCACGACCTCACAACGACGCCGCTCGCTCAACCGACGGGGCGTACCAGCCGCTCGTCGGGGATGACGGCGACGCCGAGGATCTCGATCATCGCCTCTGGCTGCCACAGCTCGGTGGTCCCGATCCCCGCCATCGCCGGGTAGACCGGGCCGGCCAGCTCGCGCCAGACCGCGCCGATCTCCTTGCCGTGTGCCTGGTAGTCGGGGATGTCGGTCAGATAGATCGTGATGGACACCAGATCCTCGGCGATACCGCCCACCTCCCGCAGCGTGGTCAGTACGTTGCCGAACGCCTGCCGGAACTGCTCGACGATGCCTCCGGGGACGATCCGCATGTTCTCGTCCAGCGCCGTCTGGCCACCGAGATGGAGCGTGTTTCCACTGAGCGTGCCGTGCGAGTAGCCGCGCGGCGCGGGCAGAGCCGCGGGGTTCACCGGTACGGGCGTGAGGTCCGTGTTCATGATTCGACCGTAGGGCATCTATTGACATGCCTACAACGTTCGTGCAGAAAATGAAACACTTCCTGAATCGAACGGACAGGACCTCACATGGACCCCACCTCCGACACCTCCGGTCTCGGCGTCCCGGTCGTAACCCGCGCCGGCTTCGAGCCCGACCTGACCGGGCAGAGCGAGGGCGCCACCCGGATCAGCGGCGTCAGCATCCAGCACACGCCCGCGACCAGGCTCTGGTTCGGCAAGGTGCACAACCTCGCCGGCTATCGCTCTGTACCCCATCACCACGGCGAGGCCGAGACCGGCGGCTACGTGCTGTCGGGGCGGGCCCGGATCTACTTCGGCGAGAAGTTCGAGGACTACCTCGACATGTCCGAGGGCGACTGGGTCTTCGTGCCCCCGTTCCTGCCGCACGTCGAGTGCAACCTCGACCGCAACCACCCGCTGACCTGGATGACCACCCGCACCCCGGACAACATCGTGGTCAACCTCCCCCAGGTCGACGACGCCGACCTCCGCGACTGGACTGACCGGCCATGACCGCCGGCTCCCAGACGTTCACGGACGCCGTCACCCTCAAGGAGTGCGAGCCGGAGGTCTTCGACCTCGCCTTCACCGCGACCACCCAGCCGTGTCCGTGGCCGAAGGCGTACGGCGGCGACATGGTGGCCCAGGCGCTCGTCGCCGCCTCCCGGTCCGTGACCGACGGCAAGTCGATGCACTCGATGCACTCCTACTTCATGCGGCCCGTCGACATCGGCGCCGAGGTCCGCTACGAGGTCGAGGTGCTGCGCGACGGCCGCGGCTACAGCACTCGCCAGGTGCGCGGCTTCCAGAACGGCAAGCCCGTCTACGTGTGCATGGCGAGCTTCGCCGCCGGCGAGCCGAGCGGCAGCTTCCAGGCCACGAGGCCGGCCGACATCCCCGGTCCCGAGACGTTGCCGACCTCCGCGGACTACCTCGCCGAGCGCACCGGCGGCACCATGACAGAGACCTCCAAGGCGTACTGGTCCGGCGGCCGCAGCTTCGACATGCGACACGTGCCGGGGCCGGTCTATCTGACCGTCGAGGGCGAGCGGTCGCCGCACCAGGCCATCTGGGTCAAGCCGTACGACACCCTCCGCCCGGTCGAGGGGCTGACCGACCAGCAGCGCGACGCCGCGGCCCTCGCCTACGTCTGCGACTACACGATCCTGGAGCCGGCCCTGCGGGTGCTCGGCCTGGCGTGGGCCGACGAGGGCCTGGTGACCGCCAGCCTCGACCACGCGATGTGGTTCCACCGCCCGGTCGCGATGGACGACTGGCTGCTCTACGCGCAGGAGGCCGTCTCCGTCGAGGACGGCCGCGGCACCGGCCTGGGCCGCTTCTTCACCACCGACGGCGTGCTGGTCGCGACCGTCGTCCAGGAAGGCATGATCCGAGCCGCGGGGGCCTCGTCATGAACGCGTCGAGCCCGTCCGGCTACGCCGACACATTCGCCCGCGACCACCTGCCGCCCGCGGAGCAGTGGCCGAGGCTGGAGTTCACCACGCCGCTCCTGGACTACCCCGAGCGCCTCAACGCCGCGACCGAGCTGATCGACGCGACCGCCGCGGAACATGGTCCGGACCGTCCTGCCCTCCGCACCCCCGACGGCACGGTGTGGACCTACGGCGAGCTGCTCACCCGCGCCAACCAGATCGCCCACGTGCTGGTCGACGACCTCGGTCTCGTCAGCGGCAACCGGGTGCTCCTACGCTCCCCGAACAACCCGTGGACGGTCGCGGCCTGGCTCGGCGTGCTCAAGGCCGGGGGCATCGTCGTGACAACCATGGCTGCGCTCCGGGCGACCGAGCTCGGGCCGATCGTCGCGAAGACCCGGCCCGCGGTCGCGCTCGTCGACCATCGGTTCGTCGAGGACGTCCACGCGGTCCGGGACACCGTCGCACCCGACCTGACCGTGGTCGCCTACGGCGGGGACGCCGAGGACGACCTGACCCGTCGGATCCTGGCCAAGCCCGGCGACTTCACCGCGGTCGACACCGCGGCCGACGACGTCGCGCTGTTCGGGCCGACCTCGGGGACGACCGGGGTCCCGAAGATCACAACCCACTTCCACCGCGACATCCTCTCGATCGACAACACCTTCGGCCGGGCGACGCTGCGGCTGGAGCCGAGCGACGTCGTGGCGTGCACGGCGCCGTTCGCGTTCACCTTCGGACTCGGCATGCTGGTCGTCTTCACGCTGCGGGCCGGGGCCTGTGCTCTGCTCACCGAGGCCGCGTCACCGGTTCAGCTCGCCGACCTGATCGCGACCCACGGCGTCACCGCGCTCGCGACCGCGCCGACGGCGTACAAGCAGATCCTCAAGTCCGGCGCGATCGAGCAGCTCAAGGGGCTGCGGGTCGCCGTCACCGCGGGCGAGCACATGCCCCGGGCGACCTGGGAGGAGCTCGAGCGCGAGCTGGAGCTGCGGGCCATCGACGGCATCGGCGCGACCGAGATGCTGCACATCTTCATCTCCGCGGCCGGCGACGACATCCGCCCCGGGGCGACCGGCAAGCCGGTGCCCGGCTACCGCGCCGCCATCCTGGACGCCGAGGGCAACGAGGTCGGGCCGGGCGTCGAGGGGCGGCTCGCGGTGATCGGCCCGGTCGGCTGTCGCTACCTGGACGACGCGCGCCAGCGCGGCTACATCGTGAACGGCTGGAACGTCACCGGTGACACCTTCGTCCGCGACGAGGACGGTTACTACTGGTACCGCTCACGCACCGACAACATGATCGTGTCCTCGGGCTACAACATCGCCGGACCCGAGGTCGAGGAGGCGCTGGGCACCCACCCGGACGTCGTCGAGGCGGGCGTGGTCGGCGGGCCCGATGCTGACCGCGGTGCCGTCGTCTGCGCCTTCGTCGTGCTCCGTGAGGGCGTGGACGGCGATCCCGCGAAGGCCGAGGAGATCCAGCAGTACGTCAAGGGCCGGCTGGCTCCCTACAAGTACCCGCGCGACGTGCGTTTCGTCGCGTCCCTGCCGCGCAACACCAGCGGCAAGCTGCAGCACTTCAAGCTGCGGCAGCTGATCGCCTCGGAGAGCGGGACATGAGGATCGCGATCGTCGGAGGTGGTCCCGGTGGGCTCTATTTCGCCACGCTGATGAAGACCCTCGACCCGAGCCACGAGATCACCGTCTGGGAGCGTAATGCCCCCGACGACACCTTCGGCTTCGGCGTCGTCTTCTCCGACGAGACCCTCGGCAGCATCGAGGGCGCCGACCAGGTCGTGCACGACCGGATGGAGGAGCTGTTCGCGCGCTGGACCGACATCGACGTCGGACTCACCGACCGGCAGGGCGCGCGCCACTCGTTCACCGTCGGCGGGCAGGGTTTCGCCGCGATGTCACGCAAGGACCTGCTCCAGATCCTCCAGGAGCGGGTCGTCGAGCTGGGGGTGACCGTCCACTTCCGGACCGAGGCCCCGGACCCCGACGAGCTGCGGGCCTCCTACGACCTGGTGCTGGCCGCGGACGGCGTCAGCTCGGCAGTCCGGACCAAGTACGCCGACCGGTTCGGGCCCAGCCTCGACCGCCGCCGGAACAAGTACATCTGGTTCGGCACCGACCTGGTCTTCGAGGCGTTCCAGTTCTTCGTCAAGCAGACCGAGTTCGGCACCATGCAGATCCACGGCTACCCCTTCTCCGACCGCGGCTCCACGTTCATCGTGGAGATGCACGAGGACGTGTGGCGCCGCGCCGGCCTGGACAGCACCGAGCACCAGGTCCTCGCCCCGGGCGCCTCCGACGAGCACGCCGTCGGCCGCGTCGCCGAGATCTTCGCCGACGAGCTCCGCGGCCACGCGATCCTGACCAACAACTCCAGGTGGATCAGCTTCCAGACCGTCCGCAACGAGCGCTGGTACGACGGCAACGTCGTGCTCCTCGGCGATGCCGCCCACACCGCTCACTTCTCGATCGGCTCGGGCACCAAGCTGGCGATGGAGGACGCCCTCGCCCTCGCGGCCTGCCTGCATGAGCACGCCTCGCTCAACGAGGCGCTCGAGGCGTACCAGACCGAGCGGAAGCCGGTGGTGGAGTCGACCCAGCGCGCGGCCCAGGCGTCGCTGGAGTGGTTCGAGAACATCGAGATGTACGCCGACCAGGACCCCGCGCAGTTCGTCTTCAACCTACTGACCCGCTCGCGCCGGATCACATCTGCGAACCTCGAGGAACGTGACGCCGACTTCGCGCGCCTGATGGAGGCGGAGTTCGTACGGCACCAAGGCGGCCAGGAGGTGGCGCCGGCGATGTTCCAGCCCGTCCGGATCGGCGAGCTGGAGGTGAAGAACCGGGTCATGCTCTCCCCGATGGACATGTACTCCGCGACCGACGGCGTCCCCGAGGAGTTCCACCTGGTCCACCTCGGCTCCAAGGCGCTCGGCGGGGCCGGGCTGGTGATGACCGAGATGACGTGCGTGTCACCCGAGGGCCGGATCACCCTCGGCTGCCCGGGAATCTGGACCGACGATCAGCGCGACCACTGGCGCCGAGTGACGGACTTCGTGCACAACCACTCCACCGCCAAGATCGGCCTGCAGCTGGGCCATTCGGGCCGCAAGGGCTCGACGAAGCTGATGTGGGACGGCATGGACGAGCCGCTCGATGACGGCAACTGGGAGGTCATCGGCCCCTCCTCGCTTCCCTACGGCGAGGGTTGCCACGTCCCGCGCGAGGCGAGCCGTGCCGACCTGGACAAGGTGGTCGCGGACTTCGTCTCGGCGGCTCGGCGCGCCGTCGACGCCGGCTTCGACCTGGTCGAGATCCACGCCGCGCACGGCTACCTGCTCAGCTCCTTCCTCTCCCCCGTCGCCAACCATCGCGACGACGAGTACGGCGGACCGCTGGCCAACCGCCTCCGCTTCCCCCTCGAGGTCTTCGACGCGGTACGCGCCACGGTGCCGGCCCCGATCCCCGTGACGGTGCGGATCTCTGCCACCGACTGGATGCCCGACGGCAACACCGAGGACGACGCCGTCGAGATCGCCCGCGCGTTCGTCGAGCACGGCGCAGCCGCGATCGACGTCTCCTCCGGCCAGGTGAGCAAGGACGAGAAGCCCGCCTTCGGGCGCTCGTACCAGACCCCGTTCGCCGACAAGATCCGCCACCTTGTCGCCGAGCCGGCCGGGGTGAAGGTGATCGCCGTGGGCGCCATCTCCTCCTACGACGACGTCAACTCGATCCTGCTCGCCGGCCGCGCCGACATCTGTGCGCTCGGCCGCACGCACCTGTTCGACCCGAACTGGACGCTGCACGCTGCTGTCGAGCAGGACTACGACGGCGCCGCGGCCGGCTGGCCCGTACAGTGGGCGGCCGGGCGGCGCAAGCCACCGACGTCGCGCAGCGACAAGATCCCCCCTCGCCTGCAGCTGCTCAGGACCGGCAAGACCGACCAGGTCCACCTGCGGTGGGTTCGCGGGAAGCCGACGGAGGATCCGGCAGAATGCCGCGGGTGACGAAGGCGGGGTCTGCACCGGCAGCACAGGTCAACCGACGATCGCGCACCACCGTGGTGACATTCCTCGGCGCTGTCGTGCGACCGCTCGGCGACTGGATGCCGATCGCCGGCGCGATCGACCTGCTCGCCCAGGTCGGGCTCGACGCGCCGTCCGTACGCACCGCCGTACACCGCCTCAAACGGAACGGCTGGCTCGACTCGGAGACCCGCGACGGCACCCGCGGATACGGGCTCACGCCCATCGCCCGCTCCACGCTCGCCGCCGGCGACGAGGTGATCTGGCACGCCCGCACACCCGCCGACCTGGCCGACGGCTGGTGCATCGTGCACTTCGGCGTACCCGAGTCGATGCGCGCCAAGCGACACCAGCTGCGTGCCCACCTCTCCCACCTGGGCTTCGGCAACGTCGGCACCGCGCTGTGGATCGCGCCCGCGCGGATGCGAGACGCGGCCGAGCGGGCGGTGACCGAGCTCGGGCTCGAGTCCTATGCCGCGATCTTCGTCGGCGGCTACCACGGCACCCAGGACCTCACCGAGCTGCTCTACAGCAGCTGGGACCTCGACGCGATCAACCAGAGCTACCGCGACTTCACCACTGCCCACAGCGCTCTCGCCGACCGGCTCGAGGACACCGCTCCATCGGGCCAGGACGCGTTCGTGACCTATCTCGGCGCCGTCGGCCAGTGGCGCAAGCTCCCCTTCCGCGACCCGGGCCTGCCCCACGACGTCCTCGCCCCGAACTGGAGCGCCCCCGCCGCGGTCGCGCTGTTCGAGAAACTGGTCGACGAGCTGGAGAAACCCGCACTCGCACACGCGAGCGCTCACTGGCCCTCAGGCTGACGGGCTCTTGGTGAGCGCCCGGCGAGTGTCGATCAGCCAGTCCTTGTAGTCGAGGTGCGCCTTCCGCAGAGCGGCACCTGGCCAGTCTGCGGGAAGCAGCTCGTCGGGCAGGACGGGATCCGCGAGCAGATGGCGTACTGACGTCGCACAGGCGGTGAACCGCAGCACGGGGTCGTCGGTGTCGGTGGCTGCCAGCAGCTCGCGCGCCCGATCGGCCCAGCCGGCCAGATCCCACAGCCTGCCGGCAAGTTCCACGGGGTCGGTCGTGGGCCGCATCGTCAGCCGCTCGCACAGACCGGCGAGGTCATCGGACCACTCGAGGTCGAGGTTCGCCGGGCGTACCCAGACACCCTCACGCAGCTCTGCCAGACGGAGGTCCGTGAGCGTCGCACGGAGGCTCGCCCGGTCGGCGGCGGAGCGGCCGGTAGCGGTCACCACGACCATGTCCCAGCCCCCGTCCCAGGCGCCGGTCTGCACGTGGATCGCCGCCTCCTGACGGCGCTGGCGGTGGCCCAACCTCTCGGAGAGCTGGTATCTCCCGTCCGCGGTTCGGACCAGATCATCGGCGGCGACCATGCGCGAGAGCGCGACCCGGACCGTCGTCTCCGAGAAGCCGACCAGACGGCCTCCCGCGACGAGCTCACGAGCGGACAGCGTCGGCACCTCGGCGCTCATGAGCAGACCCAGGAGCGCAGAACGGGCGGACACAGGGCGAAGGGCGCTCGCCTCGGCATCGGTCGGTGACATCCCTGCGGATCTTACATGCATCCCGCATCCGCAGACGATGTGTTATTTACATCATTGCCACAGCCGCAGACGATCTGTAACGTCCCCAGGCATGAGCCTTACTGGACGCACCATCATCATGTCGGGCGGCAGCCGCGGCATCGGCCTGGCCGTAGGCATCGCCGCGGCCAAGCTGGGAGCCAACGTCACGCTGCTGGCGAAGACGGACAAGCCCGACCCACGCCTGCCCGGCACGGTTCACACCGCCGCCGCCGAGATCGAGGAAGCGGGCGGTCAGGCGCTCGCAGTGGTCGGCGATGTCCGCGACGAAGCCTCGGTAGAGAACGCGGTCGCACAGACCGTCGAGCGGTTCGGCGGCATCGACATCGTGCTCAACAACGCCTCCGCGATCGCGCTCGACGGCACCGAAGACCTGCCGATGAAGCGCTTCGACCTGATGACCCAGATCCAGCTGCGCGGGACGTACCTGCTCACGAGCAAGTCGCTTCCCCACCTGCGCGCATCGGCCAACCCGCACATCCTGTCGCTGTCGCCGCCCATCAACCTGTCGCCGCAGTGGCTCGGAGCGCACCCGGCGTACACCTTGGCGAAGTACGGAATGAGTCTGCTGACGCTCAGCTGGGCGGCGGAGTACGCCGAGCACGGCATCGCCGCCAACTGCCTGTGGCCGGAGACCCTCATCGCCACCGCCGCTGTGCAGAATCTCCTTGGCGGAGACGCAGCGGTGGAGAGGTCGCGTACGCCCGAGATCGTCGCCGACGCCGCGGTGGAGATCCTGGGACGCCCCTCGCGCGAGTGCACCGGCAACTCGTTCCTGGATGTGGACGTGCTTCGGGATGCCGGAGTCACGGACTTCTCGAAGTACGGCGGGACCGGCGACCTGGAGTACGACATCTTCGTGGACCGGCCATGACCAGCCTCGTGCGGGAGCGGCGCGGAGACGTCGAGATCCTCCGGCTCAACCGTCCCGAGAAGCGGAACGCCCTCGACACCCCGACGCTCCGCCTGCTCAACGACGCGTTGAGAGAGCTGTCCGATGACGGCGAGATTCGCGCGGTGGTGCTCTCGACGACATCTCCCGACGCCTTCTGCGCGGGCGCGGACGTCACCGAACCCCTGGACGCAGCAGGCGGAGTCGCCCGGATGGAAGCGTTCGCGGAGCTCTATCGGCTCGTCGACGGGGTGCCCGTGCCGACGATCGCTGTCTGTGTCGGCAACTGCGTGGGCGCCGGCGCCGAGATCATCGCCGGCTGCGACCTGCGCGTGGCCGGCGACAATCTGAAGCTCGCCTGGGCGGGCGCTCGGCTGGGCGTTCCGGTCGGCCCGGCCCGACTGACCCAGCTCGTCGGCCTCTCACGCGCCAAGGAGCTGATCTACACCGGGCGCCCCGTCGGCGCGGATGAGGCTGTCGCGTTGGGCCTGACCCTACGCACTGTCCCGGCCGGCGAGGCCGAGGCGGTGGCCCTCGAGCTGGCAGGACTCATCGCGCGTCAGTCGTCCGACGGGATTCGTACCCTCAAGGAGATGTTTCGCGAGCTCGAGGGCACTGCCCATCGGATCACCTACGAGAACGAACGGCTGATCGACTTCCAGAGGAACAGCGTCGGCCTGCCGCAGGGCTAGCGGGTCCAGGACGTACGACCCAGAGGCCGTGTCGTTCTCAGAGCAGGCCGAGACCGGTGGCGTGGCGACGTACCGCCTCGCTGTCGGCGACGAGCACGAGCGGTACGTCGTCGCCCATGGAGCTCCACACGCGCTCGACGCGGCCGTCGTGAGGATCGAGCCGCACCTCGCGGATGTAGACCGCGAGGATCCGCCCAGGATGACGGCGGACGGCGTCGGCGTAGATCTCCGGATCGTGCTCACCGGAGTCGCCCAGGAGGACGAACGGAAGGCTGGGGTGGAGCGCGAGGACCTCGTCGATGCGCCCACTCTTCGGCTCCCGGCCGTCGGCGCTGCCGAGCAGGTCGCGCAGCAGCAGCGGCCCACGCGGGAAGTCGCGGTGGCGCACGAAGGCGTCCAGGAACGCATGCAGGTTCCACGGGCTGGAGGAGATGTAGAACACCGGGTTCGCGCTGGCGGCCAGGTCACGGTAGAGCTCGGGCGCGCCAGGGAACGGCGTACGCGTGAGCGCCGATCCGGTGAGGGTCTGACGCACCATCCGCCCGACGCGCTGCACCCCGGTCTCGAGGATCGTGTCGTCGATGTCGGAGATCACGCCGAACTGCGCCTCACCGACGGGCACGCGGACCTCCACCGTGGCCCGGTAGTCGCCGGCCAGGCCGCGGTACTCGCCGGCCAGCTCGACGGCGCCGCGCGTCAACGGAGCCTCCAGCGTTTCCGGGTCGGGCCGCAGCCGTGCCACGAAGTAGCCCTCGTCATCGGTGACCGCGTCCACGGCGGCATCACCCACGGTGACCCGCAGCGGCACACCCGGTAGCTCGTCGGTCACGAAGTGGCGGATCATGCGGCGTACGGCGGCCCTCGCGCCCTCACCCTCCACGGCCTCCGAGGGCGGCGGATCGTCGACGACCCGACCGCGTACCACGACGCCCTCGGCACTCCCGTGCCCGCCATAGCACTCGATCCGGAAGTCCGCCGGCACCTGCGATCCTGCCCGACGGAATCTCGCCGCATCCCACGCTCGCTCCAGCCCGAGCATCCACTGACGTGCCGACATGGCCACAGCCTAGAGTCCGCCCCGTCTGGACGGCTCACCGCCGCGACGGACCCAGGGACGTGCTCAGCGCGCGTCGCGCACACCTTGGCGACGGGCACCCTGCGCACGAGAGGACGCGTCACGCTTGAGGCCTCCGGTCGTCCGCGTCGCGTCCCGCCGCGCGCTGGGCACAGGGGTGGCCCCGTCGTTCATGGGAGTTTCACGAGACGGCCCTGCGCTGGTGGCGGCTCGCGCCGCGGCGATCCGTTCGGCCCTCAGCTCCTGCGAGGCCTTCCTCGCCGCCGTGCTGACCTCTCGGCTGACCTGCGCCAACACGGACTCGAAGACCTCCGCCTTGGCCCTAGCGCGCTGGTTCTGGTCGTAGGCCTTACCGCGTCCGCCGACGCTCTCCACCGCGGCGCTGGCACCGCGGCGGTAAACCTTCATGTGCTTGCTGCGCTCGCGTCTCACCCGCTCATGAAGCTCGAGGAGCTGGTCCTCGTCGAGCTCGCGCAGGACAGCAGGGTCCGCCTCACGGACGAGAGCTGCTTCCTTCTCGGTCAGGGAATTCAGCAAAGCCTTGTTCACAGGACCCTCCGGTGTCATCGCCGACGACTGCGCCGCCCCCGGTTGACGCACACGGCGCAAGCCCATGCTACGCCCGGCACGGGCCCGGCTCGGAGGATTCGGCCGGCAGGTGGGTGCGAAAGGTGCGCCAGCTCAGTGCTCGTCGGAGAGCACCTGAGCGGGCTGGCGCGCTACCGCTCAGGCACGGACCCGGTCGGGCGAACCACTCCAAGCGTCCTGCGAGATGACGAGAAGCATCACTACTCCGGTGACCACGGCCACGGCCGCGGCAGCAGCGGCCGTCGCCGTCCACGCCAGCCCGAGGACAAGCCCGGCCACGCCGAGCACGGCCATCAGGAGGCCGAGCCGGGTGAACATCGGGGTGTCGAAGGCACGCGCGAACGGCAGGAAGTGCAGCCCGACGAACAGCACGATGACGCCGGGAAAGACGTCGACGCGTCCCACCGCATCCAGGGCAAACCGCCCCAGCTGGATCCCCACCAACATGCCGGCGACGCTGAAGAAGTACACCCAGATCGCACTGCGCGGCAAAGGCTCGAGCGGCGCGAACAGGCGGGGCGTGATGAGCACCGCCCACACGAAGACCGCGAGCGCACCGGCCCAGACAACCAGCGCTCCGCCTGACACAGCGGCCGACAGCTCGCCACGGTTCGCATGGACGAAGACGCTGCCGCCGACCGCACCGATCACCGCACCCCAAACCCGTGGGTGTCCCAGGTGCTGGAGTCCACGACCGACGTCTCCCGGCGTACTGATCATCTGCGCACCCGCTCCTTTGCTTGCCACGTGTCGCTCGAATGAGCGAAGGGGAATCGCCAGGATCGTACTGAACCAAGGCTCCGGAGGGCACCAGGGGGCGCATGACGAGGAGACCGGCGAACGACAAGCAGGAAACCCGGCTCTCACCAGCCGTGTTGTGGCTGGTCAGAAGCGGGTTTTCAGGTGGTCAACCTGAGGGGATTCGAACCCCTGGCCTTGAGTTGATGGTGAGTCAATCTTCAAGGTTCCGGTTGGGTGGTTCCGCCGCCAGATGCGGCGTGCACGACCTCGGGCTGGAAGGATTCCGGCGGCGGGGTGACACCGTTCTCCCGGCACCAGGCGCCCGGCGGACGCTGGTACTTGCGCGGAATGCCGTTGGACGGCTCCAGCTGCATCGGAATCGGCGGCAACGGCGGCAGACCCATGTCCTTCTCCGCAGCCAACTCATCGGCGTCCTTCTCCTCCGACATACCGATCGGGCCGATCGTCTGAGCATTGAGGAACTGCCGCACCACCGGCTCCTCAGAACTCAACAACATCTCACGGGGACCGTACATGGCCAAGTGCTTGTGGTAGAGCAGACCGATGTTGTCCGGGACCGTACGCGTCGAGTTGATGTCATGGGTCACGATCAAGAACGTCGC